>NZ_JBEZKP010000018.1:0-115912 GCF_040706335.1 Streptomyces sp. NPDC048389
GCCCCCGCGACACCGGCTGCGGCCGCGTCACCGCCCGGGCCGCCCGGGCCGCCCGGGCCGCCCGCCTGCTACCGGCCCAGCGCCGCCATCGCGGCGTTGTGGCCGGGCACTCCGCTCACCCCGCCGCCGCGCACCGCGCCGGCCCCGCACAGCAGTACATTGGCGTGCGCGGTCTCCACGCCCCAGCGGCCGCCGTCGCCCTCTGCGGCGTACGGCCAGGACAGGTCGCGGTGGAAGATGTGGCCGCCGGGCAGCCGCAGTTCGCGCTCCAGGTCGAGTGGCGTCTTCGCCTCGATGCAGGGGTCGCCGTTCGCGTCGAGCGCAAGGCAGTCGGCGATCGGCTCCGCCAGGTACGAGTCGAGTTCGGCGAGCGTCGCCTTCAGCAGCTCGGCGCGCGCCCGGTCGTTGTCGTCGGCGAAGAGCCCGGCCGGGGTGTGCAGTCCGAAGAGCGTCAGGGTCTGGCAGCCCTGGGCGGCGAGTTCCGGCGACAGGATGGAGGGGTCGGTCAGCGAGTGGCAGTAGATCTCGGACGGCGGAGCGCTCGGCAGCCGGCCCGAAGCCGCCTCCCGGTAGGCGGCGGCCAACTGCTCGTAGCCCTCGGAGACATGGAACGTGCCCGCGAAGGCGTCCTGCGGAGCCACGGAGGCGTCCCGCAGCCGAGGCAGCCGGCGCAGGAGCATGTTCACCTTCAGCTGCGCGCCCTCCGCCTCCTTTGGTGCCGGTTCGCCGAGGAGCACGGCCAGTTCCTTCGGTGACGCGTTCACCAGGACCCGGCGGGCGGCGACGGCGCCCTCGCCCGCTGGAGCGCGGAAGGCGACCTCGGCCCGCTCGCCGTCGGTCCCCACGGCGACGACGTCGTGCTCGACGGCGATCTCCGCCCCGGCCTTCCTGGCCGCGGCGGCCAGCGCGGCGGTGAGTGCGCCCATCCCGCCGACCGGCACGTCCCAGTCACCGGTGCCGCCGCCGATGACGTGGTAGAGGAAGCACCGGTTCTGGACCAGCGACGGATCGTGGGCGTCGGCGAACGTGCCGATCAGCGCGTCGGTCAGCACCACGCCGCGGACGAGGTCGTGGGTGAACCGCTGCTCGATCGCGGCGCCGATCGGCTCCTCGAAGAGCATCCGCCATGCCTGCTCGTCGCCGACCAGGGCCCGCAGCTCTTCACGGGTGGGCAGCGGCTCGGTCAGCGTCGGGAACACCCGGCGGGCGACCTCGCCGGTGATCGCGTAGAACTCCTGCCACGCCGCGTACTCCCGGTCACCTCCGGTGAGGACCTCGAACGACTCGCGGGTGCGGCCGGCGCCCACCAGGAGGCCGCCGCGGCCCCTCGGCGTGTAGGAGGAGACGGTCCGCTTACGTACGGCGAAGTCCAGTTCCAGGTCACGCACGATCTTGTCGGGCAGCAGCGAGACGAGGTATGAGAACCGGGACAGCCGGGCGTCGACGCCGGGGAACGGACGCGATGACACGGCCGCGCCCCCGGTGTCCGCCCGGCGCTCCAGGAGAAGGACGGAGCGACCGGCGCGGGCCAGATAGGCGGCGGCGACCAGACCGTTGTGGCCACCGCCCACGATCACGGCGTCGTACGAGGCATGTGCGGGCATGGCCGGACCCTAACCGCCGGACGTCTGCTCCGCCACGGTGCGGCGCAGCGCGGCGACCTGCCGGTACAGGTCGACCGCCTCGGCGTGGCGCCCGAGCTGTTCCAGGCAGTGCGCCTCGTCGTTGCGGCTGGACAGGGTGTCGGGGTGGTCGGGGCCGAGGACCCGCTCGCGGGCCCGCGCCACCTGCTCGTAGACGCCCATGGCGTCGGACCAGCGGGCCAGCCAGCCGAGCGCGACCGCCACCTCCCGTCGGCTCACGAGGGTGTCGGGGTGGTCGGGGCCGAGGACCCGCTCGCGCAGGGCGCTCACGTCACGCGCCTCGGCCAGCGCCTCGTCCCAGCGGCCGAGCCGGCCGAGGTTGACGCCCAGGCCGTGGCGGGCGCGCAGGGTCTCCGGATCGTCCGGGCCGGACGCGCGGGTACGGTCGGCGACGAGGCCACGGTAGACGTCGAGGGCCTCCGCGCCGCGGCCGAGCCTGCCGAGGCAGATGCCGGTCTCGTAGCGGGCGGCGAGCGTGTCCGGGTGGTCGGGGCCCATCGTCTGCGCCCGTGCCGCAGCCACCTCCCGGTAGACGGTCAGCGCCTGTGCCCAGCGGCCCAGCAGCCCGAGCATGTGAGCCGCCTCGTAGCGGGTGACGAGCGTGTCGGGGTGATCGCTGCCGAGTACCCGGGCGCGGGCCTGTGCGACGTCGTCGGCGATCCGGTGAGCCTCCTCGATCCGCCCCATCCGGCCCAGGTTGAAGGCGAGATTGTGCCGGCAGCGCAAGGTGTCGGGGTGGTCGGCGCCCATGGCCCGCTCGCGGGAGGCGAGGACGGCCGCGTACATCCCGTCGGCCTGGTTGTACCGGCCGAGACCGCTCAGAACATAGGCAGTCTCCTGGCGGGCGGCGAGCGTGTCGGGGTGGTCGGGGCCGAGGGCGCGCTCCCGTCCGGCCGCGACATGGCCGAACTCCTCGAGGGCGTCCGTGGCGCGGCCGGTGCGGCTGAGGCTGAACGCGATCTCGTAGCGGCTGGAGAGCGTGTCGGGATGGTCGGGGCCGAGCAGCGTTCCGCGTTCCGCGGCCACCGCGCGATGCACCTCGCCGGCCTCCTCCCAGCGGCCCAGGCGGCCGAGGCTCAGGCCCGCGTCGTGCCGGGTGGCGAGGACGGCGAGCAGTTCGGGCGACGGAGTGGTCCGCTCGGGCTCGGGTCCCTGGCCCGGCACCGGGGCCCCCGGGAGCCCGGCGGGTGCCGGGGCCGCCCCCATGTGTGACGCGGGCGCCGGTGCTGCCTGGTGCCCGGCGCGCGCCGGCGCCCCCTCGTGCCGTTCGGGCACCGGCACCCCTTCGTGCGGTTCCGTCGCCGGTGCTCCCTGAGGCCGTGCGGGACGCGTGGTCCACTGGCCGGTCAGCGCCGCCGTGTGGTCGGGGCCGGGCGGCACCCGTCCGGCGGCGGGGGTGGCGGCCGCCGGACGGCCGACGGTCATCCCGCGTGTCCAGTACGGCAGGGCGGTTTCGCGTGCCGCGTCCGGCACGGGCTCGCGCTGGAGGGGCACCACGGCGGGCCGGTGGCGCACGTGGCCCGCGGCGTGGATACGGTGCCTCAGGTGCCCTGCGGCACCGGGCCGCTCCTCGGGTGTCTTGGCGAGCAGGTCGAGCACCATCAGGTCGAGGAACTCGGGAATCTCGTCACGGTGTTCACGCAGCGGCCGGGGATCCGTGTCGCGGTGTCCGACGAGGATGGACCAGGTGTCGCCGACGTCGAAGGGCGGCGCGCCGGTGGCGAGTTCGTAGAGCACGCAGCCCAGCGAGTACAGGTCACTGCGGTGGTCGACCTCGCCGCCGCTGATCTGCTCGGGCGACATGTAGTGCGGGGTGCCCATGGCGATGCCGGTGCCGGTGAGCTTGGACGTGAAGCCGATGTCCTCGCCGAGGCGCGCTATGCCGAAGTCGCAGATCTTCACCCCGCCGCCGGTGAGCCGCATGATGTTCGCGGGCTTCAGATCGCGGTGCACGATGCCCCGTTCGTGGGTGTAGTCGAGGGCGTCGGCGATCTGGTCGGCGATGTCCACGACCTCGGCGACGGGAAGGGGCTGCTGCTTGTTGTCGTCGAGCAGCTGGCTGAGGTTACGGCCTTCGAGCAGCTCCATCACGAGGTAGAGGACGCCCTCGTGCTCGCCGAAGTCATGGACGACGGTCACGCCCCGGTGCTGGAGCGCGGCGGCGACGCGGGCCTCGCGGCGGAAGCGTTCCCGCAGGACCCGGGTGAAGGACCGGTCGGGCTGCGATCCGATCGGCTTGAGGCACTTGACGGCCACATGCCGGCCGAGGGATTCGTCGCGGGCCCGCCACACCTCGCCCATACCGCCCCGCCCGATGAGATCGAGCAGTCGGTACCGGCCCTGGATCAGCCTGGTTTCCGCCATCGCGTGCTGTCGCCCCCGTCGCTGTGCTGCGCCCTCCCCGGCCGGTCCAGTATGGCGGCCCGCCTGCGCGGTTTGTACGGGGCGGGGCGTGTTCCGGACCCGAGCCGGGCGATCGCTCGCCGGACGTGACCGGGCGGCAGCCGCCAGCGTATACGGGAAGGTACGCGGCGCAGCAGGTTGCCCGTGGCCGTCAGCCGGCGTGTCACGCGATACGGCGGCGGTGCGGCTGCCGTACGGCGACGGGGCGGCGCTGCCTTACGGCGGCGGTGCGGCTCTGCTCTTGCGGCGCGCGGGCGTACGGAGGCAGGCCGTCGTAGGCGAGTGCGGCGACCGGCCCCGGAGCCGTGCGCGCGGGGGCCGACGCAGTACGTCGCCGACCGTCAACCGCCCGAGGCACTCCTCCGGATGTGCCCTGTTGCCTCGCAGGTGGTGGTCGAGCGGCCGCTCGCGTGGGTCACCCCCGCCACCCTGCACGTGACTGCGGGCAGCGGTCCGATCCACTCGTCATCCGGGCAGCCATCACTCTGGCGACCAGGCGGCTCGCCCGCAAACCGGCCCGTCGGGACGAGCCACCGGCGCACCGGCCGCGAGCAGCCCGTCCACACCTGCTGTGGCACGCGATGCCGGGCTGTCACGGCTGTTTCAGGCGGGCTCGAATGTCATGCAGTCCACCTCGTTCTCGACGTAGCCCACGGTGATCCCGGCGGCACGGCACTCGAACTGGTCGTTGTGCCGGCAGGCGGACACCTTGCAGGCGCCGACACGTCCGGTGGTCGCGGGGTCTCCGCCCTTCGTCGAGGCGGTGAAGAACGTGTCGCAGCGCGCATGGCGGACGTCCCCCACGGTGATGGCCAGCGCATGGCAGGCGTGATCCCTGTTGTACGCGCAGTCGTCGACCGCGCACTCCTGGACGGCGGGCATCTCCATGGGAGCCTCCTCGGACGGTATGCCGAACGTGCCCCTCAGACATGCTCCCGGCCAAGTGGCTGAGCGCAGGCGAAAGGGGCGACGCGATGACGTGGAGACGCTCGCACGCAGCGCCGCCGCCCGCCTGTTCACAGGGCCGGTACGGCATCCGAACGGAGCAGTCGCGACCGCTGTCAGTGGAGTTCCGCACGAACCGAATGGTCCTCCCCCGTCAGCCCCGGGGCCGGCGTGACCAGTTCGACGGACATGTCTCCCCATGGCCCGAGCGTGGAGGACTTCCCGTAGGTCGGAAGCGGCCACACTTCGTGACACGCGCTCCGGTACCGAGCCCGCGGGACGGCATGGGCAGCGGTACGGGGCCCGGACTGATCGTCGGCGGCGCTCCGGAGTGCGGGCAGGTGCGTCATGGGACAACTCCGCGTTCGCCCCGCGGGTTCAGCGCCACTGCGGTACGACTGCGACAGGGCAGGCGGCATAGTGCAGCAGCGCGTGATTCACCCTGCCGAGGTGCAGTCCGACGCGATCGAGCCGGTGCCGGGCTCCCACGACCAGCAGGTCTCTGGTTGCGGAGCGCCGCAGGAGCACGTCCCGCGCCGGCCCCTCGGCTACGGTGCGCTGGACATCCACTGACGGGAATTCACCGGCGGAGCGGGTCAGGGCCTCGTCGAGCAGGGCCTTCGCCTGATATCCGTCCTGGTCGTCGTGGCGTGGAAGATCAAGCGTCCCGCTGACGGGCCTTCGCGCGGGACGGGGCCGGGCCATCACCGCGTCGAGGGGGCAGCCGCGTGCCGCCGCGATCTCGAAGGCGAAACGGACGGCCGCCGAGTTGGATGCGGCGTCCGGGACACCGATCATGATCTGTCCATACCCCTCGGGCGGCGGCCGGTTCTCGCCCCGGACGACGACGACGGGGCACTGTGCGCGAGCCGCGACGACCAGGCTGACGGACCCCAGGAGGAGGTCTTTCAGCTCACCGCGGCCGCGCGCCCCGATGACGAGTGCGGAGGCGTTGCAGTCGGCGTTCAGCAGAGCGGTCACCGGGTCGTCGTGCACGACTTCCGTCGTCACTTCGACGTCCGGGGCCTCAAGGCGGGCTCGGCGCTCGGCAGCGTCGATCACATGACGGCCGCAGTCCTGCCCGAACGGGTTCGCCGCATCGGACGCCTGGACGGACGAGGGCGCGTACTCGCCCTCAGCGGTCGCGTGCACGATCTTCAGAGGCAGGGTGAGCCGGGCTGCCTCGTGGGCGGCCCAGTCGAGCGCGAGCATGCTGGAGCGCGATCCGTCGACTCCTACGACCAAAGGCAACCACATGGTCTTCACCCGCTTCGTGCCGGTGCCGAAATCTCATCTACTGCCACCGTCGCACTGGGCTCGCACCGGAAGGAGAGGCGGATGGGACAGCGCACAGGGACGTCCGGCCCCGTGCTGTCGAAGACCGGGCCGGAGGCCCACCGGCGGCCTGAAGGCCCGGGGGCATCGACGCGGTTTCCCGGGCGCCATGCCCTGGAGCCGCGTATCAGAGCCGCTCGGCCCCGTTCATGACCCCGTCGGCCCTCTCCATGCGCTCCCTGAGCGGCGACGCTGGAGGTACAGAAACGCGGCCCGCAATCCATGACCGCATTCTCGGAGGTGGCTTCGATGCCCATCCGTACACCAGACACGACACCGGTCACCTCGTGGGTCACCGATGCCACCAGGGCACCGTCCATGCACAACGCGCAGCCCTGGCGGTTCCACTACGCGGAGGCAGACGGTGTGCTGTCGCTGCGAATCGACCCGAGCCGCAGGATGCCGCACACCGACCCCTCGTCACGCGGTCTGCACCTCGGGTGCGGTGCCGCGCTGTTCAACCTTCGCGTCGCCGCGGCTCGGGCCGGCTGGGAACCGCGGGTCCGGCTGCTGCCGGACACCGCGGACCCGGAAGCACTCGCCGTGATCACTTTCGTGGAGAACGGCGAGCGGGACGACATCGCCGACCTGTATCCGGCGATCGGCAGGCGGCGCACGAGCAGGGAGCCGTTCAGGGACGAGGCCGTCCCCGAGGCTCTGCTCGACGGACTGCGCGGTGCCGCTCTGTCCGAAGGGGCGCGGCTCGACCTGCCGGGTGAGTGGCAGATCCAGGCGGTGCTCGACCTCGTCCGGGACGCCGAGCAGGCGGAGCAGCTCTCCCCCGCCGTGCTGGAGGAGATCGCCCGCTGGGCGGTCGGCGCGGACAGCACGAGCACCGAAGGCATCCCGCTCCATGCACTGGGGCCCCGTCGCTACGACGGCCGGGCTCCCGTCCGGGACTTCGCCGTTGGCCGACGCGTCGAGGGGCGTGGATCCGCCGTGTTCGAGCAAGCGCCCTGTCTGGCGGTTCTCGGTACACGGGAGGACACGAGCGAAGACTGGCTCCGCGCCGGTCAGGCCATGGAGCGCGTGCTGCTGCAGGCGACGCGGGACGGCCTTGCCACGTCGCTCAACTCGCAGGCTCTGGAATGGCCGGAGTTGCGCTGGGCGCTGCGCGATCCGGTGTCCGCCACGGGATACCCGCAGATGGTGATCCGCCTCGGTTACGGACCGCAGGCTCCCGCGACCCCTCGCAGGTCCGTGTCGGACGTGCTGGTCATCACCTGACGTGCACGGCGGCGAGACCTGACGTGCGCGCGTAGGCGGCGACGACGGGCGTACGCGGCGACGAGCGGCGCCTTGAGTCGTGCCTGGCGCCTTGAGTTCCGCCTTGAGGTGTGCGACGTCCGGGCCGTGCGCGTCATCGGGTCCCGTGCGCCGTGCCGCGTCACCGGTCCGGCGCAGCGATCCGGGGCTCGGATCCACTCACCGGCCCGGGACTCACTTGCCGGCCTGGGCTTCTGTGGCCCGAAGCGCCGCGCGCCCGGCTTCGAGACGTGCCACGGGGACGCGGAAGGGCGAGCAGGACACGTAGTCCAGACCGGTGTCGTGGAAGAAGTGCACGGATTCCGGGTCTCCGCCGTGCTCCCCGCAGACACCGATCTTCAGCCCCGGCCGGGCGGCCCTGCCTTCGGCGACGGCGATCTCCACCAGGCGCCCCACGCCCTCACGGTCGATCGTCTCGAACGGGGACACCTCGAAGATGCCCTTGTCCAGGTAGGCCGAGAAGAACGCCGCCTCGACGTCGTCGCGGGAGAAGCCCCAGGTGGTCTGTGTCAGATCGTTCGTGCCGAAGGAGAAGAACTCCGCGTCCTGGGCGATACGGCCCGCGGTGAGGGCAGCTCTCGGCAGTTCGATCATCGTACCGACCGGGCAGTCGAGGGCGACTCCGGTCTCCGCGGAAACCCGCTCCAGTACGCGGGCGACTTCCGCCCTGACCAGACGGAACTCCTCCACGTCGTCCACGAGCGGCACCATGATCTCTGCCTGGGGATCGCCACCGGCCCGTCGACGTGCCACGACGGCTTCGGCGACGGCTCTCACCTGCATGGCCACGAGACCGGGAACGACCAGTCCCAGCCGTACCCCGCGCAGGCCGAGCATGGGGTTCTCCTCGTGCATCCGGCTGACCGCTGCCAGCAGCTCGGCGTCGCGCGGATCGGGCTGCCGCCCCAGGGCACCGTGCCGGGCGACGCGTACCGACAGCTCCGTCAGGTCGGGCAGGAACTCGTGCAGCGGTGGATCGAGCAGCCTGATGGTCACGGGCAGACCGTCCATCGCTGCCAGGATGCCGGTGAAGTCCTGCCGCTGCGGAGGCAGCAGAGCAGCCAGCGCCGCTTCCCTCTCTGCGTCGTCGTGCGCCAGGATCATCGCTTCGACCAAGGGACGGCGGTCACCGAGGAACATGTGCTCGGTACGGCACAGCCCGATCCCCCGGGCCCCGAACCGCCGTGCCCGGGCGGCGTCCTCGGGTGTGTCGGCATTGGCCCGGACCTCCATGCTCCGGGCCGCGTCGGCCTGTTGGACGATCCGGTGCACATCCCGTACGACCTGCGGGGCATCCTCGCCCGGCGGGTGGCCGCCGCCCTCGAAGTACCTCATCACCGGGGAGTCGACCAGCGGGGCGGCCCCCAGGAACACCGCCCCCTCGGAGCCGTCGACGGAGACCACGGTGCCTTCCGTGACGGTGTGCGAGGTCGTGGAGAAGCGCCGCCGACGGGGATCGACCGTCAGCTCCTCCGCACCGCAGACGCAGACCTTGCCCATGCCCCGGGCGACGACGGCCGCATGGCTCGTCTTGCCACCGCGGCTGGTGAGCACGGCCTCCGCGGCGATCATGCCCGGCAGGTCGTCCGGTGTCGTCTCCTGCCGCACGAGAACGACCCTCTCTCCCGCGGCGGCCCGGCGAACCGCTTCGGCCGAGTCGAAGACGACCGCTCCGACGGCGGCGCCCGGAGAGGCGGGGATGCCCCGGGCCAGGACCTCGCGGGTGCCGGCGCTGTCGAACCGCGGGAACATCAGCCGGGCCAGACCTTCGCCGTCGACCCGGCCCAGTGCCTCCGGCGCGGTGATCAACCCTTCGTCGACCAGCTGCCCGGCGATGGCGAAGGCCGCCTGCGAGGTGCGCTTGCCGACACGGGTCTGAAGCATGAACAGCGTTCCGCGTTCGATGGTGAACTCGATGTCGCACAGGTCCCGGTAGTGCGTCTCCAGCTGCCGCATGCAGTCGCGCAGCCGGTTGAAGGAGGCCGGGTCGAGGCTCTCCAGGTCCTGCAGGGGGACGGTGTTGCGCATGCCCGCGACGACATCCTCGCCCTGGGCATTCGGCAGGTAGTCGCCGTATATGCCGGGCCGGCCCGTGGCCGGGTCGCGCGTGAAGGCGACGCCGCTGCCCGAGTCGGGGCCGAGGTTGCCGAAGACCATGGTCTGGATGTTGACGGCGGTGCCGAGGTCGTCCGGGATGTGCTCCCGCCGCCGGTAGAGCCGGGCCCGTTCGCCGTTCCACGAGGTGAAGACGGCGAGGATTGAGCGGCGGAGCTGCTCGGCGGGTTCCTGCGGGAACTCCTCTCCGGTCTTCACCAGGATCAGGTCCTTGTACGTCTCCACCAGCCTCATCAGATCAGGGGTGTCGAGCCGGGTGTCGTCGACGGCGTGGTGCTGCTTCTTGACACCGGCGAGGACCTCCTCGAAGGAGGCGCTGTCGACTCCCATCACCGTGCTGCCGAACATCTGCACGAGACGTCGGTAGGAGTCCCAGGCGAACCGTTCCGTTTCGGGAGTCCGGCCGAGGCCGAGAACCGAAAGGTCGTTGAGTCCGATGTCGAGGATGGTCTCCATCATGCCGGGCATCGAGAACCGCGCCCCGGAACGGACCGAGAGCAGCAGCGGGTCGTCCACCTGCCCGAACCGGCGGCCGGCCGTTCGTTCCAGGGCGGCCAGATGCTCGCCGACCTGCTGCTCCAGCCCCGGGGGCGGCTCACCTGTCGCCAGAAACGCCCGGCATGCCTCCGTGGTGACGGTGAAGCCCGGCGGCACGGGCAGACCCATGCGCGCCATCTCGGCGAGATTCGCGCCCTTGCCGCCCAGGAGGTCGGCCATGTCCCGCCCGCCGTCGGCGAAGTCGTACACGTACCTGCGTTCCATGGCACTCCATCCGTCTCCCGATGCCCGTCGAGTCCCCCGTGACCCGCCTTTGAAGCGCTCGGTCGTCAGTCGTGCGGAACGACCGCCACGGGGCCGACGTGTGGAAAGCACGGAATGGACGGCCGGCCCGATGCGGGCTCCCAGACGCGAGCGGTGTGCCGGGCATGACGGGCTCCTTTCCATGGGTCCTTCCTCTCCCAGACTGGTCGGTTCAGGCGGGAGAGGAGAGAGGCCACAGGACCCTCTGCGGGGCCATGAGGCCCACATGGCAGCGCGCCGGACAGGGGGCCGTCCGCCCGGATCGGCCCCGTACGGAGACGGCTGCGGCGCGGCTGCCGTGAGGACGCCTCGCTCGCGGCACCGCACCGGCTCAGGAGCAGCGGGATCAGCCTGCGAGCGCGGTGAGTGTGGCCTTCAGGTCACCGGCCTTCGGGCGGTTGTGCGGCAGCTTGGCGAGGATGCGGGCCATACCGCAGGTGTCGGTCAGTGCCGAGAAGACCAGCCCGCCGGCGATACCGGCGGACAAGAGGCGTGCACGGGGTCGGTGCTGTCCGAGTACGAGCCCGGCGAGAACCAGTGAGCCGGCAGCCAGTCGGACCTGGCGTTCCATGCCCCAGACCGTACGTGCGCCCCGGGGGCGGTGAAGGTCGTGCCCGAGCCGCGTCCAGGTGTCGGTGCCACCGGTGAGGGTGACCGCGCGGACACCGCCCTGGGCCAGGGTGGCGCACGCCTGGCCGGAGCGGGCGCCGGAGGCGCACACCACGAGCAGGTCACCCCGTGAGGCGGCGGCCTTGATCGCGGGCAGGGCGTCGTCGAGGTGGTCGAGCGGGATGTTGTGGGCACCGGGCAGGTGGCCCGTGGCGTATTCGCCCGGGGTGCGGACGTCGATCACGATCAGCTCGTGCAGACGGCTGACGGCCTGGCCGGCGTCGATAGCGGTGGGAGTCGTCACTGGTTTCCTTCTTCGCGGTAATGAGGTGTCGCTCCGGTAAGATACCCAGAGGGGTATCGGGAAGGAGCGCTTGTGGAACTGGCGATGGCGGCCGAGGAACTGAAGGCAGTGGTCAACCGGCTGCGCCGGGCTCAGGGGCAGATAGCCGGCGTGATCAAGATGATCGAGGAGGGCCGAGACTGCGAAGACGTGGTCACGCAACTGGCCGCCGCCTCCCGGGCGCTGGACAAGGCGGGATTCGCGATCATCGCCACCGGTCTGCAGCAGTGCCTGACCGACACCGACATGGCTGCGAGCGGTGACCGCGAGCAGATGCGGGCCCGGCTGGAGAAGCTCTTCCTGTCCCTGGCCTGAGGCGCTCCCGGCGCCGCCTCATGTCAGCACGTCCAGCAGCATGAGCGCGGCCACCGCCAACAGCGCTGAGGCGAAAATACGCTGAAGCACCTTGCCGGAGACCTTGGCCGCCAGCCGCTTGCCGTCCCACGCCCCGAGGACCGCGGTGGCGATGAACGGCGCGACGACGGCCCAGTCGAGTCCCGCCGTCGTCGGACCGCGAGTGACGAGCGAGGCGAGCGCGTTCGCCGAGATGACCAGCAGGCTGGTGCCGACTGCCGCCTGCACCTCCAAGCCCAGGACGGTGATCAGAGCGGGAACGGCGAGGAAACCGCCGCCCACACCGAGCAATCCGGTGAGAGCGCCCAGCCCGGCGCCGGCCCCCGCCGCCTTCACAGGGTGCTCCGCACCGTCCTGGGCAGCGGTCCGGGCCGGGGCGAACATCCTGACCGCGGCCAGCCCCGCGACGGCGGCGAAGGCGGCGGTCAGCACGTGCTGCGGCAGCCGGGAGGCGGCCGCTCCCGCGGCGGCGGCCGGCAGGACGCCGGCCGCGGCGAACAACGCTCCCGTCCTCCACCGCACGTTGCCCGCGCGGGCGTGTGCGTACAGAGCGGTGGCGGAGGTCGCGCCGACGATGAGCAGGCTTGCCGTAGTGGCTGCCGCCGGGGAGAAGCCGAGCACGTAGATGAGCGCGGGAACGGCGAGAACGCTGCCGCCGCCCCCGAGCGCGCCGAGCGCCACACCGACCAGGGCACCGGCGAGCAGCGCCAGGACCACCGCACTCACGCTATGACGCCGCGGTCGCCGCGCCCGTCGACCACCGGAAGGCCCTCCCGGGCCCAGGCGATCATGCCGCCGGTGACATCGGCCGCGTCCACCCCGCAGTCGGCCAGGAGTTCGGCCGCCTGTCGGGACCGGCTACCGGAACGGCAGATGACGACGACGGGCCGGCCCTGCACGGAGGCAGGCAGTGCGGCACCGGCCAGGAGCCGCGTCAGCGGGAGGTGCTGTGCGCCGGGTGCGTGTCCGGCAGCCCACTCGTACCGCTCTCGCACGTCGAGCAGGGCAGCATCGCCCTGCTCCGCCCGTTGCCGGGCCTGTGCAGGAAAGAGGCGGCTCGGGGCACGTCGGGAAGGCATGGTGTCTCACTCCGTGAAAGGGGGTGCAAGCGGTCAAGGGGTACGGGTGAGGCCGGCCTCTTCGGCGGCCTCGAAACCGTCGTCGACCGCTACGACGTCCCGCCCGACGGCATCCAGCAGCGACGCTGCGATCGCCGCGCGCATCCCACCGGCGCAGTGCACCCACACCACACCGGGCGGCACCTCCGCGAGGCGCCCGCGCAGTTCATGGATCGGTACGTGCAGCGAGCCGTCGACGAAGCCGTTCGCCCGCTCGGAGTCACGGCGTACGTCCAGCACGACCACCTGGTCTCCGCGCTCCCGCAAGGCGGCAAGATCGGCGAACCGGGCGCGAGGGAAGGAAGCGGGCTCCTCGCCCTCCCTGACCCAGCGGTCCGGACCACCCGTGGCGGCGGCCGCCGGACGGTCGATGCCGACGCGGGCCAGTTCCCGTTGGGCGTCCGCGACCTGCTCGGACGTCTCGGCCAGCAGGGTGACGGGCTTGCCCCAGGGGATGAGCCACGCCAGGTAGGTGGCGAGTTTGCCTTCTCCCTCGAAGTTGAACGCTCCAGAGGCATGCCCGTGAGCGAAGGCGACGCGGTTGCGGAGATCGACGACCCACTCCCCCGCCGCCAGCCGCGCCGCGATCTGCTCGGCGTCGGCCGGCTGCGGAGGGGTCAGGTCGACGGGTGCGGGACCGGCCGCGTTGACCGGGCCCATGTGCGCGTAGTACGCGGGGACGTCCTCCGGTTCCGCGAGCATGTCGCCGACGAAGCCGTCCACGTCCTTGGTGAGCACGTCATTGGTCTTGCGTTCCGCGCCGATCGTGGTCGTCTCCCCTTCGGCCTGGGCGGACGAGCAGAAACTGCCGAATCCGTGCGTGGGGAGCACCTGCACATCGTCGTCGAGTTCGTCGGCCAGGCGATGTGCGGAGGCATGCTGCGCGCGCGCCAGCCGCGCGGTCAGCCGGGGCTCGACCAGATCCGGCCGTCCCACGCTGCCGATGAGCAGCGACCCGCCGGTGAAGGCGGCCACACCCCGGCCGCCTTCCTCGAGAACGTACGAGGTGTGGTGCGGCGTGTGCCCCGGAGTGGCCAGCGCGCGCAGCACCAGGCTTTCGTCCACGGTCACGGTGTCACCGTCGACGACGGGTGTACGGGCGAACGCCACCGGGGCGTCCGCGGGCACCAGGTACCGGGCGCCGGTGACGTGTGCCAGGTGCAGACCGCCGCTGACGTAGTCGTTGTGCAGGTGTGTCTCGAGCACGTACGCGATGCGCACTCCCCGCCGGGCCGCCGCGGTGATGACCTGGTCGATGTCGCGGGGCGGATCCACCACCGCCGCGAATCCACGGCCGCCGACCAGATAGCTGCGGTTGCCCAGGCCCTCCTGCTTCAGGCTCTCGACGAAGAACACGATCAAGACTCCTTCCTGTGTACCCCCGGGGGTATTCATCCACTTTAACAGAGGTACCCCGGGGGGTATTTCCCGTGTCGGCTCACCGGGTACCCGCGCACCGGCGGAGCACACCCTCCGAGACGCCCTCCGCGGGCGGGACCAGGTCCATACGGGGATGCGGGAACTGTCGCCGGAGCCCCCGGAGCCACGACGGCACCAGTGCGTCCGGCGACCGGCTTCCCGAGCTCCGTGACGCGGTCCGCCGAGCCCGAGCGGTCACGTCGTGCCTCACCTCTTCTGCGAGGTCCTCGTCCGTCCGGAGAAAGACCTTGAGGAGGTCGGACCGGCTCACGATGCCTCGCAGGAGGCCCTGCTCATCGGCGACCGGCAGGCGCTTCACCTGATGTCGTGCCATCAGGCGGGTCGCCTGGGGCAGCGTGGCGCCGGGGTGAACGGTGATGGCGGGAGCCGACATCAGATTCCGCGCGGTGACGGCCCCGGCCTTGGCGTGGTCCGCCAGGCGCTCCTGCCGGCCGATCAGCGTGGGCTCCGTGTCACGCAGCTCCTCCTTGGCCAGAAGATCCGCCTCGGACACCACTCCTACGACGCGCCCCTCCCCCTCCAGCACGGGCACCGCGGTGACCTGCCACTGCTTCATGGCGGTCACGATCTCTTTGAACCGGGCGTCCCGCTCCACAGCGACGACGGTCGGAGTCATCACGTCGCTGACGACATGCGGTGATCGGCGATTCACGGCACGCCCCCTTCGGCAGTGCATCGGCTCTGCCCCAAGAGGCGGATTCCTGCAATGTCAGCCTGCCCTTCGAGCACGTCGGACGACAGGGCCGAGCGGCCCGTCGTACGGCCCTGGCCAAGCCCCGGCTCTCCGGGTTCGGCCGCCGGCGGCGTGTCACTGGTCGGGCACGACCACGACGGGGCAGGACGCGTGGTGCAGCACGGTGTGGCCCACCCTGCCCAGCTGCATGCCGAAGTGGCTGTGCCGACGGCGGGCTCCGAGGACCAGGAGGTCGGCCGCCGCCGACCTCGCGACCAGGACCTTGCGCGCCGACCCCTCGACAGTGGCCCGCCTCACCCGGACGTCCGGGTGGTCCCGCACCGATGTCTCGAGTGCTTCTTCGAGCAGGTTCGACGCCCGGTCCTCGTGGTAGCGGGCGGGGTCTCCCGCCAGTAGCGGGTGGTCCGTCGTCTCGTGGGCCGGGCGGCGCCAGGCCCGGATCACATCCAGGGTGCAACCTCTCAGCTCTGCTTCGCGAAAGGCGAACCGGACCGCTGCCGAGTCGATGTCGGCATCTCCGACGCCGAGCGTGAGGCGCTGGTGTGTACCTGCCAGTCCCGCCTTGTCGCCGCGCACCACGATGACCGGGCACTGGGCGGCGGCGGCCACAGCGAGGCTGACCGAGCCCAGCAGCAGTCCCGCGATGTCGCCACGGCCTCGTGATCCGGTGACCAGGGCAAAGGCGTGCCGCCCTTCTCTCAGCAGAGCGCCCACCGTGTCCTCCGGAAGCACATCGGTGACGACCTTGACGTCCGGCGTGCGGCGACGGACTCGCTCCGCTGCGGTTCCCACGATGTTCTCGGCAAGCACCTGCCCGTCGGGACGGCCCAGGCCGGACGCCAGGGCGGCGCCTTCGTAGCGTTGCCACAAGGACGCGTACACCAGGCGCAGCGGCAGACCGTGGCGAAGCGCTTCGTCCGCTGCCCAGTCGGTCGCCAGGAAGCTGGACTCCGAACCATCCACGCCTACAACCAGGGGCGACTCCATCATCCCCACCGCCTTTCACCGAAGGGCCGTCAGCTCTCGCTCTCACCGTCACACGGGAGGCCGGCGGTCCCCAGGGCCGGTCGGACCGCTGCGGATGCCCGTACGGCCCCATGTCCGGTCCCGTCATCGGCGCACGCCGGAGGTGAGGACGTACGAGGAGGGCCGGCCGATGACGAGTACCGAAGCCTCCACACCCGCGCCGCTGACGGTTGGGACCACCGTTGTCTTCGCCCTGCTCTCCCCGACGACGCCGAACTGCGCCGTCTTCGCTGACCGACGAGGCATGAGGGACGAGCCATGAGGCATGCCGCCAGACTGTCCCCCGGCATCCCCCTACAGGGGGTGGGGCACCACCGCTACGGGGCAGGCCGCATGGTGGATCATCGCGTGCGTGACGGGACCGATACGCGTGCCGGTGCCGACGCGGTGGCCGACGACGACGAGGCTCGCGTTCTCGGCGGCGAGGAGCAGACCGTGGGCAGCGCGCTCCTCGGCCAGCCGCTCGGTGACGGACACGTCCGGGTACTTCTCGCGCCACGCGTGCAGTACCGCGGCCGGCGAAAGCCGCGTCTCGTTCCGCAGGGTGTCGGCCTCGGCCGTCGGTGTCGGCCCGTAGCCATGCCAAGCGGGAAGCTTTCGTGCGTAGACGGCGGTCAGTGACGTCGCCCGCACCTTCGCCGCCTCGAAGGCGAACGACAACAGCTCCTCACCCGGGTGCTCCGGGTCGAGCCCGAGGACGACCGGCCGGAACGCCGTCCGCTCGGATGCCGAGGTCGTCGGGGCGTGAGCGTGTTCCTCCTCCGCACGTTCACCGGCACGGACGAGGACGACCGGGCCTCGCGCCTGCGCGGTGACGTCCAGAGTCACGGAGCCGATCATGAACCCCGCAAGGCTGCTGAATCCCCGGGACCCCATGGCGAGCACGACGGAGGTCTCCGCCGCGGCCAGCAGGGCGGTCACCGGCGCCTCCGCGGTCCGACGGGGAACGATCTGCAGGCCGGGGCAGTCCGCCAACAGCCTTCTGGCCATGTGGTCCAGAGCTCTGTTCACACGCTCGGCCGGTACGTCGATCTCCGGGAGGTGTGTGCGCGGAGTCGGTTCGTACCCGGCCTGCAGCAAGGTCAGAGGCGCTCCTCGGAGAATCGCCTCGCGAGCCGCCCACCGGGCAGCGGCATTGCTCTCGGCGGACCCGTCAATGCCCGCAGTGACCGTCTTGCGCATGATGCACCCTTCGGCGTGTACGTATAGGCGCACCCGCGGACTGCGGTGACCGCACGGTGGCGTGGAACCGGGCGGGCCGGCGGAGCGCATGGTGCCGACCGACGGGAGCGACCGCATCGCAGGTCGGCGCACCGGGTGAGGGGCGGAAGGAGTCCCACCCGCTTCTCGCGGATCCTGATTGCGCGGTGCGCGGTTCACGACCGCTTCTCCGCGTCTCCGTCAGGACTCCTTCCGTCACTTACAGGTAACCACCGCCCGCGGCCGCCCACCAGGGCCGACCGGCCCTCCTGAGCCGGCCCCACGGTTCGGCGGAGAAGGGAGGCCGGCCGGGACACGGTCCTCACCTGCCGCCCCCGTCTCTCCCGCTAGCCGGCCACGCTGACCTCGTCGTGCGTGGGGCCGCCCAGCACCACTTTGAGCGCCCCGGTGTGCGCTGCTCGGGCGAAGACGTCGTACGCCTCTTCCATCTGCTCCAGCCGGAATCGGTGCGTGACCATCGCAGACGCCGCCGGAAGCTTCCCACCCGCCATCATCCGAAGAAGCAGCGGCGTGGAATGGGTGTCGACGAGCCCGGTCGTGATCGTCACGTCCTTGATCCACAGATCTTCGAGGTGGAGCACCGCCGGCTTGCCGTGCACACCGACATTGGCGACACGGCCTCCGGGCCGCACCATCCGGGTGCACTGTTCGAACGCCTCGGGTACGCCGACCGCCTCGACGACGACGTCGGCACCGAGGCCGTCCGTCAGGTCCTCGACCAGCTGCTCCGGGTCTTCTGCCGCATCGGCGGTGGCGTCCGCGCCCATGGCACGTGCGGCCTCCAGCCGGGATTCGGCCAGATCGACGGCGATGATCCGTCCCGGGGTGCAGAGCTGCGCGGTGGCGATGGTTGCGAGGCCGATCGGACCGGCTCCGATCACGACGACGGTGTCACCGGGCCGCACGCGTCCGTTGAGGACGCCGACCTCGTAGCCGGTGGGGAAGATGTCCGCCAGCAGAACCGCGTCGTCGCTCGTCACGGCGCCGGGAAGAGGGTGGACCGAGAGGTCGGCGAAAGGCACCCGGACGTACTCGGCCTGGGTGCCGTCGATCAGGTGGCCCAGCATCCAGCCTCCGCCGCCCCGGCACTGCCCGTAGCGGTTCTCCCGGCAGAACCCGCAGCGGCCGCAGGAAGCGATGCAGGAGACCAGCACGCGGTCGCCGGGGCGTACCGTGCGTACGTCGCCGCCTACCTCTACGACCTCTCCCACGGCCTCATGGCCCAGCACCGTGCCCCGGGCGACCTCGGGAACGTCGCCTTGGATGATGTGCAGATCAGTACCGCAGATCGTGACGGCGTCGACGCGTATCACCGCGTCGCCGGCGTCCTTGATTCCGGGGTCGGGAACATCCTGCCAGGACGTCTGTCCAGGGCCTTGAAACACCAGTGCCTTCATGATGTCGCCCTTCCTGTCGAGGGTGTCCAACCAGGGTCGCTCTTCCGGTCGGCGAGCGCTTGGGCCGGTCGGCCCGGGGGAGGGAACCGATCGGGGCCCTCACGGCGCTCATGCCCTGCCGACGGCGGCCACCGGACCGTGCGGCCGTGATGCAGGGCCGATCGGCCCTCGCGGGGCGCGCACCGCTCCCGGATGCTGAACGGGCATCGGGCGGGCCGAAGTGGCCGTACCCGTCGAACCGTACGGAGGGCACCCATGACCGGCGCGATAACGGTAGGCGTGGACGGATCACCGGAGAGCCTGGCGGCAGCCGACTGGGCAGCGCGCGAAGCCGTGCTCCGCGGGATCCCGCTCCGCATCGTGCATGCCTGGCTCTGGCAGCCCCTGGACGTACCCGTCGTCCAGGACCGGGAAGCGCAGGCCAAGTCCGCCGACGGCATCCTGCACGAGGCCGAGACGCATGTCCTCGGCCGGTACACGGGGCTCTCCGTCACCGGCGAAGTGGTGCCGGACGTGCCCGTTTCCGCTCTCCTGAGTGAGACGGAGAAGTCCGACATGTTGGTGATCGGTTCACGAGGGCACGGCGCGCTGATCGGCTTCCTGCTCGGCTCGTACGGCCGGCAGGTGATCGCCGCCGCGACGAAGCCCGTCGTGTCGGTACGAACTCGGGACAGGGAGATGTCCGGGGCGGGTGCGGGCGAGGTCGCCGTGGGCCAGCAGGGTACGCCGGAGGACAGCGAGCCGGTGCTGCGTTTCGCCTTCGAGGCGGCTGCCGCACGAGGTGCTGCCGTTCGAGCGGTGCGGGCCTGGAGTCTGCCGCCGATCCACGGCTACGGCCCCGGCTCGATGCGACTCGCCGACGAGGCGGGAGGGCTCGAGCCGTTCGAACGGAAGGCGCTGCAGGAGGCACTCGCACCGTGGCGTGAGCGCTTCCCCGCCATACCGGTGACGGAGCATGTCGAGATCGGGAGCCCGGGGCAGGTCCTGCTGTCGGCCGCCTCGCGCGCCGGGCTTCTGGTGGTGGGCCGCCGTGTACGCCGCTCTCCCGTCGGGAGCCGCATCGGTTCCGTCGCGCACGCCGCCCTCCACCATGCCGGCTGTCCGGTGGCAGTGATCCCGCACCCCTGACGACCGATCGTGCCCGTACGGACGACAACCGATCGTCTCCGTACGGGCCCGCCTCCAGCCGCGCCTGCCGACGGTGAACGCAAACAGCCCACGCGCCGCAAGCAGCCGTTCCCCCGCTCGCCGCCGCGAGCGACGCGGGGGAACGGGGGAAGCCCGGTGGGCCCTGCGGCGCTGATCCGCCTCAGGTCTGTGAGCGGCCTTTCCGCGTCGCTGTCGAGCCGTTCCGATCACCCTGAGTCCGATCACCCTGAGTCCGGTCGCCCTGAGTCCGGTCGCCCTGAGCGGCTGCCGCCTGCGTGGCGATGACCGCGGCCTGCACCCGCCGTTCCACGCCCAGTTTGGCCAGCAACCGGGAGATGTTGTTCTTGACCGTCTTCTCAGCCAGGTAGAGCCGGTTACCGATCTCCCGGTTGGTCAGTCCTTCCCCCACCAGGGCAAGGATCTCCCGCTCGCGTTCCGTAAGCCCGGGCAGCCCCTGCGGCGGCTCCTCCCGGGCGCCACCGCGCAGTCGGGCCATCACGCGCGCCGTGGCGCCGGGGTCCAGCATGGACTGGCCCGACGCCACCGTGCGCACCGCGTTCACCAGGTCCACGCCGGTGATCTGCTTGAGCACGTAGCCGGAGGCGCCTGCCATGATCGCGTCGAGCAGTGCTTCCTCGTCGTCGAACGAGGTCAGCATGAGGCAGGCGAGATCGGGCATGCGGGAGCGCAGC
Source organism: Streptomyces sp. NPDC048389 (assembly GCF_040706335.1). NCBI lineage: Bacteria > Bacillati > Actinomycetota > Actinomycetes > Kitasatosporales > Streptomycetaceae > Streptomyces > Streptomyces sp. NPDC048389. The sequence continues at coordinate 20,552 of NZ_JBEZKP010000018.1, forward strand.
TCACGGCAGACGGCCACCCCGTCCCCGTCCGGCAGACGTACGTCGAGTACGGCGACCCGGGGACGCAGTGCGGGCACGCGTGCGAGCGCCTGCTCCGCCGTGCCGGCTTCGCCGACCACTTCAAGGTCCGGCTCGGCGTCCAGGAGGTCGTGTACGCCGCGGCGCACCACCTCGTGGTCGTCGAGGAGGAAGACCGTGACCGGTGCCTTATCGACGGAGCCGCCGCTGTTGTCCGTCATCGCACACTCCGTACTCGGGGAGTCCGTCCGCCAGAGACCTACGAACATCGTGCCGCCCCGGTCGGTCCGACGGCCAGGGCCGGTCGGCCCATGGTCGGCGGGCGAAAGGGATCTACGGCCGGCCAGAGGGCTCCCGGCGGGCCTGCGTCCTTGGACTCGCGCTGCCGGTGGCCCGTCGGCATGGGCCCAGCAGGGGCAGCCGCTGACGCCGACGATGCCGAGAGGAACAGAAGGAACGAGAGGAACAGAAGGAAGAGGAGCAACAGGAGGGTCCCGTCATTCCTGCTCCGTCTCCCCTCCCCTTCCAAGGGCAAGCGGTGCTCGGGGGACGAGAAGCCTTCGGAAAGGGTCCGTCCGGCCCTGTCCCGGCAGCGGTACCCGAAGGACTCTGGCTGGTAAGGACCTGGCGCCCCGTGGATCAGGGCCCGGCGGCATGAGGTGGGCACGATGACTGACGAGGCCGCGTACGGCACGGTGGACGGCCCCCGCGAAGGGGTGGCCCCCCGGCGCATGACACGACTCGACCGCACCGAGGCGCTGCGGCTCCTGGGCACCGTCTCGCTCGGACGCGTCGTCTTCACCCACGACGCCCTGCCGGCCGTCCGGCCCGTCAATCACCTCATGGACGGACGGGACATCATCGTGCGGTTGCACGACGGTGCGGCGCTCACCTCGATCGTGGCCCCGACGGACACCGCAGGTGTCGTGGTGGCTTACGAGGCGGACGTCATCGACCCCGACACGCATCTCGGCTGGAGCGTCGTCGTCACCGGCTACGCCCACCGGGTCACCGACGACCGCGATCTCGCCCGCTATGCCGCAACGCTCCGCCCATGGGTGCAGCGCGCCGCGATGAACGCCGCGCTTCGTATCCGACCGGACCTCGTCACGGGCTTGCGGCTCACGGCGGAGCCGGCAGCCGGCGCGGAGGTGGCGGAAGACTTCGGCGACGGATCCTGATCACCGTGCCGGGGCAAGAGGGGCCCGCCAGACGAGTCGGCTGCCCCCTTCCGGCGGGTTCTCGATGTCGAACGTGCCGCCCAGGCTCCGGGCCCGCTCCGCAAGATGGTTCAGTCCGCTGCGCCTTCCGCCGGCCGGGATGCCCCTGCCGTTGTCCGTGACGGTCAGCACGGCCTCGTCCGCTGTCGCCCGCAGAGACACCTCCACCCGCGTCGCGTGCGCGTGGCGGGCCGCGTTGCTCAGCGCCTCGACGAGGACTGCCATGACGTGGTCGGCGATGTGCGGCGGGACATCGGTGTCCAGCAAGCCCTCCATGCTCAGACGGGGCGGGAAGCCGAGCGTCGCTCCGGCCTCGCCGACGGCGCGCGCCGCACGGGCTCTGAGGCTCTGACCCGGGTCCTCCTCCCGTGCCCGCAGCCCGAAGATCGTGGATCGGATGATCTTGATGGTTTCGTCGAGGTCGCCCACGGCACGTGAGACGCGTTCCGCGGCGCCTGCGTGCTCGATGAGCCGTGCGGCGCTCTGCAGGGTCATGCCGGTCGCGAAGAGACGCTGGATGGCCAAGTCGTGCAGGTCTCGTGCGATGCGGTCGCGGTCCTCCAGGAGCGCGAGGTGTTCGGCGTCCTTGCGACGCTCGGCCAGCTCCAGGGCGAGCGTCGCCTGACCGGCGAACGCCCGGAGCGGTTCGAGTTCCTCCTCGGTGAATGCCGGTTCTCCCGTGGGACGCGCCAGCAGCAGGACACCGCGCGTGCCCTCGGTCTCGGTGCCCGTCGGGACCGCGACCGCCGGCCCCAGGCCCTCGAAACGCCGCGGCCCCGCCGTGTAGCGATGGTCATCGGCCAGTCCCGGCGTGGTCACCAGGCTGCCCGTCCGGTGGGCGGCGCCGGACAGGGTGCCTTCGACCGGTACCACCAGGCCACGGCGCGTGTCGTCGTCGGCCCCGAGGGCGAGCTCCACCACCAGGTCGTCGGTGCCGGGGACGGGCACGGACACATCCGCCACCTGTGCGCGGGTGATCTCCTGTGCACGCCGGGCGATCAGCTCCAGGACGTCCAGCCGCGCACTGCCGGAGAGCAGGCTGTTGGTGATCTCGGCGTTGACCTGGAGCCAGCGCTGCTGGCGCCGCGACGCCTCGTACAACCGGGCGTTGTCGATGGCGACACCGGCGGCCACGGACAGGGTGGAGATGACCCCCTCGTCCTCTGCGTCGAACTCCTGACCATCGCGTTTGTCGGTGAGATAGAGGTTGCCGAAGACCTCGTCCCGCACCCGGATGGGAACTCCGAGGAACGTACGCATCGGCGGGTGATGCGCGGGGAAGCCGTACGACGCCTCATGCGTGCCGATGTCGGTGAGGCGCAGCGGCTCAGGGTGGCGGATGAGCTCACCCAGGATGCCGTGCCCCTCCGGCAGGTGCCCGATCTCGGCGATCTCGTCCTCCGCCAGGCCGACCGTGAGGAACTGCGACAGCGTCCGACCGTCAGGGCCGATCACGCCCAGGGCTCCGTACTGGGCGTCGACCAGGAGCGCGGCGGCCTCCACGATGCGTCTCAGCACCTGCGAGAGGTCCAGCTCGCGACCCACCGAGACCACCGCTTCGAGCAGGCTGTGCACGCGGTCCCGGGTGCCCCGAGCCGCGTTGATGCGCGCCTGCAGCTCCTCGAGCAACTCGTCGAGCCGCATCTGGGGCATCCGCGACAACGGCTTCTCCAAGCCCACGGGACCTCCTTGGCCGTCACCCGGTCTGCGCGGCCAGCGTATCGGCCCCGGACAGTGGTCCGTCGGCCTGACATCGCACAGGGGCGCGATCCTGCCCGGCGTCGTCCCCCGCATGCCGTCCTCATGTCGTCCCTCGTGGCGAGCGGTACCGCGCCCTCCGCTCGCCCAGGCAGGCGTCGGCGACGCCGTCGCCGACCTGTCCGGGCACGGCACGCTCCACAGCCCCTCGCGCATCCTGCCGGGGCGCCGGGCGCGCCCGTGGAGGACACCGCCGAGACGACCTGGCGGCCTGGTTCACCCGCTCCAGGCCCAGTCGGCGATCTCCGGCATGTCGGTGCCGTGTTCGCGGATCCAGGCATGGTGGCGTGTGCGGGCGTCCGCCATGGCCTGCCGTACGCCCACCGCGCGCACGCCGAGTCCCGGGGTTCGGTCGATGACGTCCATCACGAGGCGGTAGCGATCAAGGTCGTTTCGTACGACCATGTCGAAGGGTGTGGTGGTGGTGCCCATCTCCTTGTAGCCACGTACGTGCAGGTGGGCGTGGCCGGTACGGCGGTAGGCGAGCCGGTGGATCAGCCACGGATAACCGTGGTAGGCGAAGATCACCGGCTTGTCGGTCGTGAACAGAGCGTCGTGCTCCGAGTCGGTCATGCCGTGGAGATGCTCCTCGTGCGGCATGAGGCGGGCCAGGTCGACGACGTTGACGACGCGTACGGCGAGGTCGGGAAGGTGGCGGCGGAGCAGATCGGCCGCCGCGAGTACCTCCTGTGTCGGGACGTCGCCCGCGCAGGCCAGCACCACGTCGGGCTCCTGGCCGGGCCTCTCGGTGCCCGCCCATTCCCAGGCACCGGCGCCGCGCGCGCAGTGGAGGCGGGCCTCGTCGAGCGAAAGCCAGTCGAAGCAGGGCTGCTTGCCGGCGACGATCACGTTGACGTGGTCGCGGCTGCGCAGCGCGTGGTCGGCGACGGACAGCAGGGTATTGGCGTCGGGCGGCAGGTAGACCCGTACGACTTCGGTGCTCTTGTTCAGGACGTGGTCGACGAAGCCGGGGTCCTGGTGGGAGAAGCCGTTGTGATCCTGGCGCCAGACGTGACTGGTCAGCAGGTAGTTGAGGGAGGCCACGGGGGCGCGCCAGGGCAACGACCGGGACGTCTTGAGCCACTTGATGTGCTGGTTCACCATCGAGTCGACGATGTGGACGAATGCCTCGTAGCAGGAGAACAGCCCGTGCCGGCCGGTGAGAAGGTAGCCCTCCAGCCAGCCCTGGCAGGTGTGTTCGGAGAGAATTTCCATCACACGGCCGTGCCGGTCCAGATGCTCGTCGGTCGTGAGCGTCCGGGCCTGCCATGCCTTGCCGCTGGCGTCGTAGACCGCCTGGAGTCGGTTCGACGCCGTCTCGTCCGGTCCGACGAGCCGGAAGTCGCGACGGTCGGCGGTGGCCGCCATGACGCTTTCGAGCAGATCGCCGAGAACCCGGGTCGGCTCGTGCAGGGTCACGCCGGGCTTGTCGACGGGTACGGCGAACCGTTCGAGCGGTGCGACGGGAAGCTCCCGCAGGAGCAGGCCGCCATTGGCGTGCGGAGTCGCGCCGAGCCTGCGGCGGCCTTCAGGTACGCAGGCCAGGACCTCGGACCGGGGTCGGCCGTGCTCGTCGAAAAGCTCCTCGGGCCGGTACGAACGCAGCCATTCCTCCAACTGGGCGAGGTGGGCCGGGTTGTCACGCACCCCGGCGAGGGGGACCTGGTGCGCGCGCCAGGTGCCTTCGACCGGCAGGCCGTCGACCTCGGCCGGTCCGGTCCATCCCTTGGGCGTCCGCAGCACGATCAGGGGCCAGCGCGGGCGTACGGTCGTTCCGCCGGTCCGCGCCTCACGCTGGATCCGGGCAATGCCGTCGAGGGCGGTGTCCATCGCGGCCGCCATGGAGCGGTGCACCGCGGCGGGGTCGTCGCCGGTGACGTGCAGCGGTTCGTGCCCGTATCCGCGCAGCAGCTCGTCGAGCTCGGCTTCCGGGAGCCGGGCGAGCACCGCAGGGTTGGCGATCTTGTAGCCGTTGAGGTGCAGCACCGGCAGTACGGCCCCGTCGTGGACGGGGTCGAGGAACTTGTTGGAGTGCCACGAGGCGGCGAGCGGCCCGGTCTCGGCTTCACCGTCACCGATGACGCAGGTGACCAGCAGTTCCGGGTTGTCCAGCGCGGCGCCGTAGGCGTGTGCCAGGGCGTAGCCCAGTTCACCGCCCTCGTGGATGGACCCGGGGGTCTCGGGCGCGACGTGGCTGGGGACCCCTCCGGGGAAGGAGAACTGCCGGAACAGCCGCTCCATACCGGCTTCGTCCCGGCTCACGTCCGGGTAGGTCTCGCTGTAACTGCCCTCCAGCCAGGAGTTCGCCAGCACGGCGGGACCGCCGTGCCCCGGCCCCCAGACGCAGAGCGCGGAGAGGCCCCTCCGCCGGACGACCCGGTTCAGGTGGGTGTGGACGAGGTTCAGCCCGGGGGACGTGCCCCAGTGCCCCAGGAGCCTCGGCTTGATGTGAGCCGGTTCCAACGGCCGCTTGAGGAGCGGATTGGTCATCAGATAGATCTGCCCGACCGACAGGTAGTTGGCGGCCCTCCAGTGGGCGTCCAGCGCGGTGAGCTCCTCGTCGGACAGCTCGGGGCGGTCCTGACGCCTGGCCTTGCGCATGTGTTCCTCCGTCGGTGAGTCGGGGTCTCTCCGATGTGTCGCCCATGGGCCGGGGGCGACCTGTTCCGGCCACGGCGCAGCGGCCGGCCCTCCTTGTGACGGAGGACGTGCCACGCCCCGCTGCGGAGTACGGACTCGCTCCCATGGACGTGATCCGCACGGGTCGCCGTCGTGCACGGGCCGAGGGGCCCACAGCCCCACTCCCATGCGTCCGCTCCTGAGCCCGGGCGTCCTTCCGGACCCGTCGCCGTCATGGTTGCCGAGAAGCACTCTCCGCGCACGGTGACACAGCCGGACAGCGCCCGAGGAGGGACCGTCCGGCCCTCCTCCGGGCCCTTGAGTCCCTGCCGGTCCACAGGCCGATCCCTGCCGGTCCCTGCCGGTCCACAGGCCGATCCCGCAGACCCGGCACGAAACGCAGCCGCGATGCGTCAGCGCCGCACCCGCGGCATCCCCAGTCCGATCCAGGAGATGATCTCGCGCTGGATCTCGTTGTTGCCGCCACCGAAGGTGAAGATCACGGCGGAGCGGTAGCCGCGTTCGAGTTCGCCGCCGAGGACGGCCCCGGCCGAGCCCTCCTTCAGCGGGCCCGCCGCGCCGACGATCTCCATCAGCCAGGCGTAGGCGTCCCGCCGCGCCTCTGAGCCGTAGACCTTGACCGCGGAGGCGTCCTGCGGGGTGAGGGTGCCGTCCTGGACGGCGTTCACCATCTGCCAGTTGAGCAGTTTCATGGCGTCAAGCCTGCTGTGGGTGCGGGCGAGCCGGCCGCGGACCCAGCCGAGGTCGATCACCCGGCGGCCGTCGGCGAGTTCGGTCCGCGCGGCCCAGTGCTGGACGTCGCGCAGGGCGCGTATCGCCATGGTGCCGTGGGCGGCGAGGGTGACCCGCTCGTGGTTGAGCTGGTTGGTGATCAGCCGCCAGCCCTTGTTCTCCTCGCCGACCCGGCGGGTTGCGGGGACACGGACGTTCTCGTAGTAGCCGGCGGTGGTGTCGTGCGAGGCGAGCGTGTTGATGAGGGTGCACGAGTAACCGGGGTCGGACGTCGGTACGAGGAGCATGGTGATGCCCTTGTGGGGCGGGGCGTCCGGGTCGGTGCGGACCGCGAGCCAGACCCAGTCGGCGGTGTCGCCGTTGGTCGTCCAGATCTTCTGCCCGTCGACGACGTACGTGTCACCGTCCCGCACGGCCCTGGTGCGAAGGGCGGCGAGGTCGGTGCCGGCACCCGGTTCGCTGTAGCCGATGGCGAAGTCGATCTCGCCGGAGAGGATCTTCGGCAGGAAGTACGCCTTCTGCTCGTCGGTGCCGAACTGCATGATCGTGGGGCCGACCGTGTTGAGCGCCATCAGTGGCAGGGGCACGCCCGCCTGGGCTGCTTCGTCGAAGAAGATGAACTGCTCCATCGGGCTGAGCCCGCGGCCGCCGTACTGCTCGGGCCAGCCGACCCCGAGCCAGCCGTCCGAGCCGAGCCGGCGGATCGTCTCTCGGTAGAAGCGTTTACGGGCGGCCGGCTCGGCGAAGCGCGCGTAGGCGTTGTCGGGGACGAGCTTCGCGAAGTAGGTGCGCAGTTCGGTGCGCAACTGCTCCTGCTGCGGCGTGTATCGAAGGTGCACGGCCCCTCCAGGCGTCTCGCGGTCCGTTCCCTTGCGCGGCGGCGCACACAGTAGAACGTGTTGCAGTAATCCGGAAGAGCCGTGCGGGTTCGCTACCGCGCGGCGTACACGGCCTCGACGAGGGCCATCTTGCGCGGGTCGTCGGCGATGTGCGGGCCCATGCGGTTCATCACGTACCCGAGGGCGATGCCGCTCTCGGGGTCGGCGAGCCCGCACGAGCCGCCGAAGCCGTCGTGGCCGACCGCCCTGGGGTTGGGCCCGTACGAGCCGTTGGCACCGCTGAGCCACAGACCGAGGCCGACCTCCGTGTCGTGGGCGAACCCGGCCCCGAGGACCAGGTCGCGGCAGGCGCCCTGCCCTTCGCGTACGCGCTCCGCCGCCCGCTCCGTCAGCACCCGGTGCCCGCCGAGCCGGCCCCGACCTGCGAGGACCCCGTACAGCGAGGCGACCGCGCGGGCGGTGCCGTGGCCGTTCGCCGCGGGAATCTGGGCAGCGCGCCACGCGGCCGAGTTGGCGGCGTCCGCGCCGGTGACCGGGTTGACCAGCGCAGCGAGCGCGACGGGCGCCAACTGCGCGAAGGCAGCGGCCTGTTCACTGCTACGCGGGGGCGACGGGTGCACCAGTTCGGCCACTCGCGCGGCCTCGCTCTCCGGCAGGCCGATCGTGAAGTCGATCCCGAGCGGTCCGGTGATCTCCTGTCGCAGGAACTCACCCGGCAGCTGCCCGCTCACCCGGCGCACGACCTCGCCGACGAGGTGGCCGTAGGTGATCGCGTGATATCCGGAGCGGGTACCGGGGTCCCACCACGGCTCGGTGGCGGCCAGCCGCGCGCAGGTCAGCTCCCAGTCGTAGAGCTCGTCGAGGGAGTGGGGCTCGCGCAGTCCCGCCAGCCCGGCCCGGTGGGAGAGCAGATGGCGCACCAGGACGGCCTTCTTGCCCTCCGCGGCGAACTCGGGCCAGTAGTCGGCGACCGGCGCGTCCAGGTCGAGCAGTCCGCGGTCGGCGAGCACATGGGCGCAGAGCGCGGTCGGACCCTTCGTCGTGGACCAGACGTTCACCGTCGTGTCGCTCCGCCACGGCCGGGTCCGGGCCGAGTCCGCCCAGCCGCCCCACAGGTCCACGACCTTCTCGCCGTCCACGAGCACGGTCACGGCGGCGCCGAGTTCTCCCCGCTCGCGGAAGTTCTCCCCGAAAGCGGCGCGCACTGCCGAGAAGCGCTCGTCGCAGTGGCCTTCGATCTCGATGGCTCGCTCGGTCATAGGGGCCTCCGTCGCCTCGTCCTGCGCGGAACATACCGACTGGTCGGACTGAGAGGGAAGGGGGCGTGCTGTCCTCGCTCACCGGTGAGCGAGGATGGAACCGCAAGATCCTCACCACGGAAGTCCGCAGGATCCTCACCCCGGAAGGACGAAGCGATGGCCCTCGACGGCTCCCCGGGCGTCTCCGTACCGCCGAATGACGACGCCGTACTGCTGAGCACCGACGGCCGCGCCGGATACATCACGCTCAACCGCCCCCGCGCCATCAACGCGCTCACCCACCCGATGGTGCGCGCCGTCGACGCGGCGCTCGACGCCTGGGAGCGCGACGACGCCATCGACGTCGTGGTCGTCGCCGGGGCCGGCGGGCGGGGGCTGTGCGCCGGAGGCGACATCCGCGCCATCCACGACGACGCGCGCGCCGGAGGGCGGGCGTCGGTGGCCTTCTGGCGCGACGAGTACCGGCTCAACGCCCGCATCGCCCGCTGCCCGAAGCCGTACGTCGCCCTCATGGACGGCATCGTGATGGGCGGCGGCGTCGGCGTGTCCGCCCACGGCGGCGTGCGGATCGTCACCGAACGCTCCCGGGTCGCCATGCCGGAGACCGGAATCGGCTTCGTGCCGGACGTCGGCGGCACGCATCTGCTGGCGCGGGCACCGGGCGAACTGGGGACCCACCTGGCGCTCACCGGCGAGGCGGTGGGTGCGGGCGACGCGCTGCTGCTCGGCCTCGCCGACCACTTCGTGCCCTCGGAGCGGCTCGCCGGTCTCTCGGCGGCACTCGCCTCCGTGGCCCCGGCCGAAGCCGTGCGGCGCCACGAGGCACCCGCGCCCGGCGGAGCGGAGCTGGCCGCCCACCGCCAGTGGATCGACCACTGCTACGCCGCCGGCTCCGCGGAGGAGATCGTCGAACGCCTGTCGTCCTGCGGCGAGCCCGCGGCCAAGGAGGCGGCGGAGACGATCCTGACCAGGTCCCCCACGTCCGTGAAGGTGACGCTCGCCGCGATCCGCAGGGCACGGACGCTGGACTCTTTGGAGTCGGTCCTCGAGCAGGAGTTCCGCGTCTCCTGCGCCGCGCTGGCCTCGCCGGACCTGGTCGAAGGCATCCGTGCGCAGGTCGTCGACAAGGACCGCAGGCCGCGGTGGTCACCGGCGCGGCTGGACGCGGTCACCGACTCGGCCGTCGAGGCCCACTTCGCTCCGCTTCCCAGGGGCGAAGCGGGGCTCGGACTGACCGGGTGACACCAGGCGCGGGTGGGCCGACGTGCGTCACCACGGCCGGATGAGCCGACGTGTGACACCGCGCGGGTGACGCGTGCACGGCCCGCAAGGATGACGGATGCACGGCCCACACGGGTGACGGGTGCCACGTCCCGCAAGGATGACGGGTGCGCCGCCCGCACAGACGACGGGTGCACGGCCCGCAAGGATGACCGGATGCGCCGCCCGCACAGACGACGGGTGCACGGCCCGCGCAGACGACGGGTGCGCCGCCCGCGCGAGCGCAGGTCAACGCTGCGGACGCAGCAGCAGCACAGCCATGTCGTCGCCACGGCTCGGTGCCGTCGTACGGTCGCCGATCAGGCTGTCCACCAGCGTCTCCAGCGGCTGGCCGACTCCCCGTTCGAGCCGCCCCGCCAACTCGGCGAGCCCGTCGTCGAGGTCGACGCCCGGTGTCTCGATCAGCCCGTCCGTGTAGAGGACCAGAACGGATCCGGCCGGCAGCGGCACCGCGGTCGTGGGGTAGGTCGCCGAGCGATCGATGCCCAGCAGCGGACCGCCGGCGAGGTCGAGGACGTGGACCCGGCCGTCCGGGTCCCGCAGCAGCGGCTGCGGATGACCGGCACGGGCCAGCAGTACCCGGCCGTGCGCCAGGTCCAGGTGCAGATACACGCAGCTCGCGAGCAGATCCACGTCCAGGTCGACGAGCAGCCGGTTCGTGCTCGCCATGACCCGGCCGGGCGGCTGTCCGACGGCGGTGTACGCGCGCACCGCGGTGCGCACCTGCCCCATCAGACCGGCGGCGGCGACGTTGTGGCCCTGTACGTCACCGATCACCGCGGCGGCCTCCGGGTGCACCGACCCGGGCAAGAGGTCGCCTTCCCCGCTCCCCCGCATCAGGTCGTAGAAGTCGCCGCCGATGTCCATGCCCTGGGTACCGGGCACATAGCGGGCGGCCACCTCCAGTCCCCGCAGCGCCGGCAGCGAGTGCGGCAGCAGCGCGGACTGCAGACCGTGCGCGAGGCGGTGCTTGGTGTCGTAGAGACGGGCCCGCTCCAGGGCCTGCGCGATCAGACCGCCCAGGCTGGTGAGCACGGCACGCTCGTCGGAGGTGAAGGCGTGCGGCTGCGCGTACGCGAGGACACAGGTCCCCACAGGACGCCCGGAGGCGATCAGCGGCAGATACGCCCAAGCGGCCATGGACTCCGGCGTGGCCTCCCGGGCGGGATACAGGTGCTCGAGTTCCTCGCGCGTCTCGAAGAACGACGGCACACCGGTCGCCAGCGCGTGGGCGCCCGGCGTGGCGGCGGTCAGCAGCATGCCGTCGAAGCGGTCGACGACGCCGGGATCGTCGTAGCCGCGCTGACCCAGCACGCGCAGCCGTCCCCCGTCCGGTGCCAGCATCACCAGGGCGGAGCTCCCGACGGCCGGCATGATCTCGTCGGCGACGAGTTCGACCACGTCCCGGACGCCGACGGCCTCCGTCAGCGCGCTCGCCAGATTCAGCAGGTGGGAGATGGTCACCAGACGCGTCGGACGGTGCCCGGCCCTGTCACCGGACGGTCGCTGCCCCGCCGCGGCTCCCGCCGGGGTGACCTGGACGCTGATCCCGCTCCTGCTCGGATGGAAACGGAACACGAGCCAGTCCTGTGGCGGACGCAGCGCCTCGAACGACGTGCCGTGCTGACTGAACAGGGCCGCGCGGTAGTAGTCCTCGTAGACCGGGTCGTTCAGCCAGGGCAGCGTGGCCCACAGAGGTCTGCCGTGCAGCTCCTCCGCCGTGCTTCCGACGAGCTCCGCCATGGCGGCGTTGGCGAACGTGACGCGGCCGTTGACGTCGAGTGCGCACATGCCGTCGGGGATGCGGGCCACCATCTGCACGGCCTCGACGGCGCTGCTGGTGCCCGCCATCGGCGCCGTGCCCAGGAAGTCGACCTCCGGTACGACCCTGCGGCCCCTCTCCGCCGCCCGCTGAAGACGTAGCGCGAGACGGTCGCATGCGGTCGTGAGAAGAGTGCGCTCGGACGGCGACAGATCGGCCGGATGCGATCCGGGCCAGGTGACGAAGACGGCGCCGTACACGGTGTCGGCGGTGGCGACGGGCAGTGCGGCGAGCGCGAACGGGTACGGCAGGACGACGGCGATACGGGGGTACCTCCTGGCCATGTCCTCCTCGCCCGGCACCCATACGAGCCGCCGCCCGCGGGCCGCGTCGGCGACGGGGACGGGGGAGGTGAGGGCGACCCGTTCCCAGGGGGCGGCGAAGGCACGGGGCAGTCCCGCCATGACCGCCATCTCGAGGACCGGTTCGGCCTCCGAGAGCAGATAGACCGCACCGGAGTGGGCCCGGACGTCGTCCATCATCCCGGCGAGAGCGAGCGAGAGGAGGGGGTGGGAGCCCGGGCTGCCGGCGTGGGCGCCGGTTGGCGGCGCCGGCCGGGAGGCGGGGCGATCGGACACGGGACCACCTCCTCAGGGAACCCCTGACCCACAGGCTGCCCGCTGGGCCGGTATCCCGCACGGCGAGCCCGGTGGCGGGCGGGGAACCGCCCCCTGCCCCTAACCCGAACCGGGGCTCCACCCGGGCCCCGGGGTCCCGCGGCCCCGGCGCCTACGGGCCCGTCGCCCCGCCCTCCGCGCGGAACGCGGCTGCGCGGCACGCGGTCAGCCACGGCGGAGCACGGCCCCGTACACCTCACGGCCCGGTCCGCGTACACCTCACGGCCCGGCCGCTCCGGAACGGGCGCAGGCCGGGCCGTCAGGTGCACGCGGACCGGGCGGTCGGATTCGTTGCCCGCCGGGAGGACGCGACGACGGGCGGCAGGGGCCTGCTCAGGTTCGGCGACGGCGCCGGACCACCATGTAGGCGACCCCCGCGGTCGCGCCGACAGCCAGAGTGAGTCCGATGCCGATTTCCAGGTTGCTCGATTCGGATGCCGTGCCGCCCACTCCGCCCTTGGCTCCGCGGGTGGGCATCACGGTCGGGCTCGCGGGCGCGCGGCTCGGGCTTGCCGTCGGGCTCGCGGGCGCGCGGCTCGGGATCACGGTCGGGCGCGCGGGCGCGCGGGTGGCGGAGATGATGCCCCGCCTCGGCAGGACCTCGCACGCGATGCCGTCGTCCGGTCCCGGATCTTCATCCAGCCGGTGCGGGTCACTGCGGTCCTGTTCGAACACTGCCTGAGCGTCTTCCTGGAAGCGGAAGTCGCGGCAGTCGAGATCCCGTTGAGCATGGGCCACGCCGGAGAGCGGGGCGGTGACGGCGAAAGCCAGAGCTATGCAGGCCACAGCAGTACGGCGTTTCACTTGGACCTCCTCATGATCCCCGAGACGGTCGGTTCGACCATAGGAGGACAGCCTCCGGCGGGCGCCGGAAGGTAGGCCGAACGAGTGTCATGCCGCCCCAGCGGCCGTATCGGGAGGCGCTGTTCTGCGGTGACCTGTCCACCCGCATGGGCGGGCGCCGGTTGCCGAACTCCCTTCAGCATGCCGGGAGCCGTCCGGCCCGGTGCTCGACGCGTGCGCACGACGGCTCCGAAGGCGCTCCTGCGGGGCATCCGAGGGCGGTTGCCGGACCGGTGCGGGCGACCCGGTGGCCGACTCGCAGCGGCGATGCGCGATGCTCCGGCCGGACGGGCGGGGCGGGCGTTGCCGGGTGATCCTGGAAGGCAGTCCTGACGATCCTGGGAGGACCGATGGCAGCGAAGCAGCCGAAGCGGACCGTCTACCACATCACTCCGGCAGCCGGCAGCAGCGAGGAGGGGTGGCAGATCCAGCACACCGAGGGCACCCGGAAGGTCGCGGAGCCTCACTCGACGCAGAAGAAGGCCATTGACTCGGCCCGCCGACAGGCCAAGGAGCACAAGCCGGCCCAGGTCGTCGTCCATGGCCGGGACGGGCGCATTCGCACCGAGTTCACCTACGGCGACGACCCTCGCGACATCCCGGGCTAGGACTTGGTGCACGGGGGAAGACCCTCCTGAGCGGGGACCCGCGACGCCGGGCAAGCACGTGGCGCCGGGCAAACACGGGACGCCGGTGTCCGCGCGGATGCGGAACCACGGCGGAACGGTCCGCCGTGAGCTGCCGAGCGGGTCGCCGTGTGCTCCCGCGCGGCGGGAGGGCGCGGGTCTCGGCGTCCTCCGGGTGGGGCCGCGCCGGCGGGAACACCGGGCCGGGCTTCCGGCGGGGCCGCGCCGGCCCCGGACGCCGACGCCCGGACCGGGTCGGCGCGCGACGCCCCCGTGCCGGAACATGCCGCTCTCGAAGCAGGCCCCTCCCGCGCCGCCCAAGGACGCCGGCGCGCCCGGTCCCGGCCGGGGCGCGGCGCACGGCGCAGCGCCCCCGTCACGCCGCCCGGTCGCGGAGTGTCACCACGTTGGTACGCACCTCCCGTGTCGTGCCGCTGACCGTCACCGCCAGAGTGAACGTGCCGGTGCGCAGGGCCGTGAGGTGGCCCGTTGCCGGGTCGAAGGAGGCCACGTGGTGGGCTCGGGCATCGTCCGGGGCTCCGATGTGGAGGTTCGGGGAGCCCGACCAGTCGGCACTGACGGGGAACGCGACCGGGACCCGGCGTGCGCCCTGGACGACCGTCGCCTTCGCGTCGCCGGTGTCGCCCGGGCGCATGACGACGGGCGTCTCGAGTTCCAGCGCGTCGACGTGGGCCCGGGTCTGGACGGAGACCCAGTCGGGCCGGGCCTCCCACGGGGCCCGGCGGGCGGCCGCCTGTTCGGCGCGGGACACCTCGTCGACGCCGACGAGTGACCAGCCGCTGAAGCCGCCTTCGTCCGCAGGCCCTGCCGGGGCTTTGCCGGAGTTGCCGTTGACGAGGTACGGCACGCCGTCGACGTGCGCGGCGTGGAAGACGCCGACGTGGCTGCCGATCAGCCCCGCGCCCTTGCCGGTCGTCCGGCGGAACTCCGCCAGCCAGTCCTCGATCAGCGCGGCTTCCTTGCGGTCGCCGAGCCGGCTTGCCTGCTGGACGGTCGGGTCGCGCGGCGGGACGTGCTGGACGACCATCACGGAGCCGATGCCCCGGTCTGCCGCGGCCGCGTCGAGCTGGGCGCGGAGTGTCCTGATCTGGGCGAGCCCGCCTCCGCGCAGGGTCAGGCTGGAGGTGTCCAGGGTGATGAAGCGGGTGCCCCGGTGGTCGAACGTCCGCTGCGCCGGGCCGAACTCGTCGGTGAAGTCGTCGATCCTGCCACCCATCACCTCGTGGTTGCCGGGCACGTAGTACCAGGGCACCTCGTCCCCCAGTTCCTCGGTGAGCACCCGGCGGGCGAACGCCAGGTCGGCGGGTGAACCCTCGTCGACGAGGTCGCCGTTGACGACCAGGAAGTCGGGGCGGGCAGACCTGATCTCGCGGAGCGTCCGGCGGGCCTGGGCGACGATCGGGCTGTCGGGGTCGCGGGCGACGAACTGTGCGTCGGACATCACGGCGAACCGCCAGTCGCGCCGCTCGGTGACGCCCGCCGGGTCGATGAGCGGGTCGGCGGAACGCGGGGGTTCGGGCAGGCCGACCGGGGGCGGCACCTGCGCTTCGAGGCGGTCGACGACGATCCGTCCGGTGTACTGCCGGGCCGCGGCGGTCTCCGCGAGATAGAAGCGGTGGACGGACAAGGGCATCGCCGCGCCCTGGGGGACGGGGAACCGCACCTGCTGCCAGCCGGTCCAGGTGACAAAGGGACCGCGCAGCAACTGGTCGGACCCGGTGGCGTCCTTGAGGTGGAGGGTGGGCCAGGCGCCGTTGCCGTCGCCCTTGATCCAGAGGGTGAAGGACCGCGGCCGGCCGGCGACCGCGATCCGCTGCGGCGGGTTGGCGTAGGCGGCCCTGGTCGCGGTGGACTTCGTGAAGTCGTAGGCGAGTTCGAGGCCGGTGCCGTCCAGTCCGTCGGGTACGGCCGCGACGGATCCGCTCGCCCTGGCCTGGCTGAAGGTCCAGGAACCGGCGTCGTCGAAGCCGGTGACGGCATGTCGTGCGAGGCCGACGCTGACGGCGAGCACGGTGCGCGCGCCGCCGGCCGTGGCGGTGATCAGTCCGGTGGTGCCGGCGCCGCCGCGTGCGGCGACGGTGAACGCGCCGCGGCCGTCGTCTCGGACGTCGAACAGGCCGTGGTCGTAGTCAAGACGTACGTCGCCGGGTTCGATGGGCGCGCTGTTGCCCTGGGCGTCCAGACCGAGGACGCCGAAGGTGCCGGTGGCGCCGGGGTCCGCGAGGGAGACGCGGCGGACGGTCGGCTCGATGCGGGCGAGATCGTCCAGCACGGTGAGGCGGATACTGCCGTGTGCGGCGCCCCGTTCGGCGCGGACGTCGGTGGTACCGCTGTGCCGCGCCCTGAAGACGCCGTCGTCGTCGACCCGGCCGACGGAGGGCCGCAGGGTCCGCCAGTGCGGCCGGCCCGCGGCGGGCCCGTAGGTCTCGTCGTGGCCGGCGGCGGTGAGCCTGCGGGTGAGTCCGGGGAAGACCCGCTCCGGGTGCCCGCCCACGACCGGATCCGCGGTGGGCGCGGCCAGGGCCGGGACGGCGGTTTCGACCCGGTAGCCGCGCAGCTGTCCGCTGCCGTCGGGGGCGGTGAGTGCGAGTCCGTTGGGAACCTCGCGCTCGCTCCCGTCGGAGGGGCTGTTCTCCACTCGGAACGCGTCGCTGCCGACGTCGCGGGCGACGAGGGTGGAGGAGCCGCCGCCGTCGAGGTTGAGCGCGTTGTGCGCACCGGCCTTCCACATCATCAGGCCGAGCTCGGTGAGGGTGACGCCGCCGCTGTCGGCCTGTCGGCCGTCGACGGTGATGATGTGCATGGTGCGGCCGTCCTCGGAGAATCCGACGGCGGTCCGCGGCGCGGTGGTGTTGTTGCCGGTGCCGTCGTGGTTCTGCGCTGCGCCGTCGACGACGAGGAGTTCGCGGCCGCCGACGGCGGTGCGCGGCAGGGGGCCGCCGTCGGTGCGCGGCCGGTAGGCGATCTTCACCGGGTCGCCGGGCTTCAGCGCCGAGAGGACGGCAGCCCCCGCCTCCCTCCCGACGAGCACGGTGGTGCCGGCGGCGACGCCCCCGCTGCCGGGGCGGTCCGTGACCGCGACGACCTTGCCGTCGCGGACGGCGGCCTCCGCCACGGGCGTCGCGGCGTCGACGGTGAGGGCCCGGTCGGCCTCGCCCCAGGCGGAGGTGTACGCGCCGATACCGCCGGCGGGCACGTTCGCGGCGTTGTAGGCGCCGAGCCGGTGCTCGCCACCGGGCACGGTGAGGACGCCGTCGAAGTACAGCTGCAGGATCCGTCCCGCACCCCCGGGGCCGATGCCGACGGCCCGGTGGGCGCCGGGGGCGGGCGAGTGGGTGAAGCGGCCGCCCTTGATGCCGGGGCCCTGCGGTGCGCCGGTCTGGTTGATGTCGAAGAAGTCCGCGTTGACGGCGGCGACGGTGCGACGGCCCCGGCCGGGGTCGTGCCGGGCGGCGAGTTCGGAGACGCTGTGCCGGTCGGTGACCTTGCCGGTCGACAGGTAGTCAGCCTGTATGCCGCCGCCGAGGTCGACGGAGAGGGTGTCGACGCGCAGCCACTTGTCGGCTTCGAGACGGTCGTACGAGGTGAGTTCGACACCGGGCGCCACGGGCCGGGAGCTGCGGGCGGTCTCGATGCCGTCCGGGTCGGCGACGGCGGTGGGGCTGCCGTCCGGGGTGCTCGCGGGGGGCGGCGCGACGGGCCGCAGCATCTCGGCCGACTCCCGGGGCGGCGGTGGTACGGGATCGGCGGCGGCGGGGACGGTGGCCCCGACCGAGAGTGCGGTCAGCGTCGCGACCAGCACGACGGTGCGTCTTGCTCTGCCAAGGCCCACAACATCTCCTGGAGGATGGCTGGTTGAGCACGTGGTAAGCGCTGTCGGCGGACAGCATCGCCGGGCCGGGGGGATCGCGCCAGAGAATCGGAACGACGGACGGAGGAACAGGTGGTGCCTGGCATCTTCGCGTGGCGGGGCCGGGTGATGCGACGTCACCACGCCGACGGGGGCGGTGCCTCGCCGTTCGGCGCAAGGACGCGTCCCGTCACACGCGAAGCCGCCCCCTCGACGGGTCGAGTGGGCGGCTCGTGGTGCAGGCGGCCGTCTCGCACGACGGCCGGGCGGCGGCAGGGCGGCCGGGCCGAGGACGGCCCGCCCGCGCTGCGCGTCACATCGGCGTGAACATCAGTGCTGGGCGCCGCGGCGGCAGCGCGCGGCCCACATGATGCCGCCGCCGGCCAGGATCACGGCGGCTGCCGCCCCGGCGATCAGCGGGGTGGTGCTGGAGCCACCGGTCTCCGCGAGACCGCCGCCGGGCGCAGTGGTGCTCGGCTCGGCCGACGGCGTCGCGGGGGCGGTGGTGCTCGGCGTGCCGCCGGGGGCGTCCGAGGACACGCTCGGCGTCGGCGCGGGAGGCGTCGAGGGGGGCGTCGTCGACGGCGACGGGCTCGGCGTGTCGTCCTCGCAGACGGGCGCGGTCTTGGTCTCGTCGCGGGAGAACCGGTCCCCGTCGCCGGCCTTGACGATCAGGCGGACGGTGACTTCCTTGTCATGCGCGGGCAGTTCCAGCTTGTCGTGGAACTCCTTCTTGAAGGTCGTCACCGGCAGCAGGTCCTCGCCGTCCACCGTGATGGTCACGGTGTTGTGCGCGATGGGGCTGTACGCGGTCAGGTCCACGCTGACCTGGTCGCAGGTCACCGACCATACCGGTGTGTGCGCGAACACCGGTGCGGCGAACAGGCCGACGCCGAGTGCGCCGGCCGACGCGACGGCTACGAGTGCTCCTGCACGCCGCCACGTTTTTCCGTTCTCAGTCACTGCTTCCTCCACACTTACCGCGTTCTTCGGTCCGGCGGTGCGCGCACAGTACCGCCGGGGCAGCACGGTCTCCCAACCGGGCTGCCTCCTTTGCGCAGTGGAGGGCTGAAAAGCCGTCAGTCAATGCCGCGGCGGGTGGCGCGGGTCCATGCGGGCAGTACGAACCAGCACACCACGAACCACACCACCATGGCGGCGACCAGCCACAGCGCGATGGTGTCGTCGAGGACGACACGGAGAATCAGCAGCAGCGCGCACGCCATGGTGCACAGCAGCAGCACCAGCCCCACCATGGTCAGGCGGGAGGCCCAGGCCACCGTCTCCGTCTTCAGCCGCCGCCCGGTGAGCATCCGGTGGAACGCGACCGGCCCGACGAGCACCCCGGTGGTGGCCGCGCCCAGCATGACGGTCACGGAGTAGATGGTCTGGTCCGTCTGAGACAACTGCTCGAAGCGCGGCTGAAACGCGACGGTCAAGAGGAATCCGAAGAGGATCTGCACACCGGTCTGCGCGACCCTCAGTTCCTGAACAAGATCGACCCACTTCCTGTCGGCCCTTTCCTCCTCCGTCTCGTCGCGCCCGGGACCGCCGTTTCCCTTTCCGTCATCGTTTTCCCTGTTCCGGTCCATCACGCTCAGGCTCCCTTCGCGTCGGACAGTGTGCGGCGGGAAAATGTGGGCACCCGCTGTTATGGAGGTGCTGACAATGGTTCCTATCCTGCTCGTTCTTCTTCTCGCCGTCATTCTTTTCGGTGCCGGATTCGCGGTGGAGGTCCTCTGGTGGATCGCCCTCGCCGTTCTGGTGATCTGGCTGCTGGGATTCGTCCTGCGCGGGACGTCGGCAGGTGGCGGGCGCTCCCGCTGGTACAGGTGGTAGACGGCGATCGGAGGGCCGCTCCTATCGCAGGGCGGCGAGTCGGCGGCCGGCCGGGCCCAGTGCCCGCCGGCCGCCGAGCGCGTCGCCCCACGGTGCGGTACGGGCCTGCTCCAGCGCGTCGGCAACGGTCCTGCGCCGCGGGCCGAGGCCAGGATCCGCCAGCTGGTCCCAGCTGAGGGGCGTGGCGACCGGGGCGCCGGGCCTGGCGCGCACCGAATAGGGCACCACGGCTGTCTGCGCGTACCCGTTGCGCTGCACGTCCAGATAGAGACGGTCGCCACGGGCCTGTTTGCGCGCGGCCGTGGTCAGCCGGTCCGGGTCGCGCTCCGCGAGGGTGTCCGCGACCTCCTGGGCGAAGGCACGCGTCGCGTCGAAGTCCGTGTCCCCGGTCAGCGGAACGATCACATGGAGTCCCCGCGAGCCGGTGGTCATCAGCACGGACGCGAGGCGCAGATCGTCGAGGAGTTCTCCGAGTTGCCGCGCGGCCCGGCGTACGGCGTCGAAACCGTCCGCCGAGTCGCCCGAGGGTCCAGGTCGAACACCAGCCGGGCGGGGTACTGCGGTCTGCGGGCGCGTGACTGCCAGCGGTGGAGGGTGA
The DNA here is from genome assembly GCF_040706335.1 of Streptomyces sp. NPDC048389. NCBI lineage: Bacteria > Bacillati > Actinomycetota > Actinomycetes > Kitasatosporales > Streptomycetaceae > Streptomyces > Streptomyces sp. NPDC048389. Next base: position 40,515 of record NZ_JBEZKP010000018.1, read on the forward strand.
TGCGTGCCTGGTCGGCGAGGTGCATCAGGGTGGCCGTGTTGTCGCACACGGTGCCGTCCGCCTTTGCGACCTCCACTCTGCGTACCCAGTCCGGGTAGCCGTCCGGGGTGTTCTTCTGCATGAAGCGGGGCCCGTCGATGCCGTCGGGGTGCCGTTCCAGCATCAACGGCCTGTCGCGCAGATGGGGCAGCATGTGGGGCGCGATCGCCCGGTAGTACTCGGCGAGGCCGGCCTTGGTGATCCCGTCGTCCGGGAACAGCACCTTGTCGGGCCGCCGGATACGGACGATGCGCCCGCCCGCGCGTACCCGGTGCGTCCGCTCCTCCTTCACGGGCGCACCATGGCTTCCGCGACGAGCAGACGCACGGCCGCCGCGATGGACTCGGCGTCGATACCCGAGGTGTGCAGCTGCTCCTCGGGCGTGGCGGAGGCGGGGATGTTGCCGACCCCGAGCCGCACCAGCCGGGGCATGGGACGGCCGTCGGAGAACGCTTCGGCGACCGCGTCGCCGAGGCCGCCCTCGGTGCGGTGGTCCTCCACGGTCAGCAGGCAGCCGGTGTCGTCGGCCGCCGCCTGCAGGGTGCCGCCGTCGACCGGCTTGACCGAGTACAGGTCGACGACCCGCACCGGGATGCCTTCGCGATCCAGCAGCGCGGCGGCGGCCAGCGACTCGTGGACGGTGACGCCCGCGGCGACGACGCAGACACGGTCGCGGTGGGAGGAGCGCAGCACCTTGCAGCCGCCGACCGGGAAGTCCTCGTCGGGGCCGTAGAGGACCGGCATGTCGGAGCGGCTGGTGCGCAGATAGCTGATGTTCGGCAGGTCGGCCATGGCGGCGACGAGCCGGGCCGTCTGGTTGCCGTCGCACGGGTAGAGAACGGTGCTGCCGGGCACGGAGCGGAACATCGCAAGGTCTTCGAGGCCCATCTGGGACGGCCCGTCCTGGCCGATGGCGACGCCCGCGTGGGAGCCGACGAGGTTGACTGAGGCGCGGCTGACGGCCGCCATCCGTACGAAGTCGTGGGCGCGGGTCAGGAACGCGGCGAAGGTGGACGCGAAGGGGACGTAGCCCCGGGCGTACATCCCCACGGCCGCGGCGACCAGCTGCTGTTCGGCGATGTAGCACTGGAAGTACCGGTCGGGGTGCTCCTTGGCGAAGTACTCGGCCCGGGTCGAGTCGCCCACCTCCGCGTCGAGCGCCACGACGTCCGTGCGGGCGGCGCCGAGTGCCGTGAGCGCTTCGCCGTACGCGGTGCGGGTGGCGACATCGTCGCCCTTCTCGTACGCGGGCAGGGCCAGTCCGCCGCTGCGGCGGGCGTGCATCACGCGGGCCGCGGGCGGTGCCTGGACCTCGATGCGGGCGGTGCGCGGCCCGCCGAGTTCGGCGATCGCCTCCTCGGCGTCGGGCAGCGGTTTGCCGTGCTTGCCTTCCTGGTCCTGCACGGCGCTCACCCCGCGGCCCTTCTCGGTGCGGGCGATCACCGCGGTGGGGCGGCCGACGGTGGCGGCGGCTTCGGAGAGGGCGTCGTCGACGGCCCTGACGTCGTGTCCGTCGATCTCGACGGTGTGCCAGCCGTGGGCCCGCAGCCGGCGCCCGTAGGCGTCGAGGTCCCAGCCGAAGCGGGTGGGTCCGCGCTGGCCGAGCCGGTTCACGTCGAGGAGCAGGGTGAGATTGTCCAGTTGCTCGTACGAGGCGTGCTCGACGGCCTCCCACACGGAGCCCTCCGCCATCTCGCTGTCACCGGACAGCACCCACACGCGGTAGGGGATCTCGTCCAGCCGCTTGCCGGCGAGCGCCATGCCGACGCCGACGGGCAGTCCCTGACCCAGTGATCCGGTGGCGACGTCGACCCAGGGCAGCCTCGGGGTGGGGTGCCCTTCGAGGCGGCTGCCCTTCTTGCGGAAGGTGAGCAGTTCCTCGTCGTCGATGGCCCCCGCCGCCAGGTACATGGCATACAGCAGCGGCGAGGCGTGCCCCTTGGAGAGCACGAGGCGGTCGTTGCCCGCGTGCTCCGGGCGGTCGAAGTCGTAGCGCAGATGGCGGGCCAGGAGTACGGCGCCGAGTTCGGCCGCGGACATGGAGGAGGTGGGGTGGCCGGAGCCTGCCGCGTCGGCGGCACGCACCGCGTCCACGCGCAACTGCTGCGCCAGCTCGGCGAGTTGTTCGTCCTGCATCTCAGCTCTCCTTGGAGGGGGTGGCCGGGACACGAGCCAGTTCGGGCGAGGCCGTGTCCAACGGGACCGAGCCGGAACGCACGAGTCCCAGCTGGACCGCCTGCCGCGGCAGTACGGCGTCCAGCACCCAGTCGGCGGCGACACGCACCCGGTTCCCGGGCATCGCCGCGAGGTGGTAGCCGCGGGTGACGGCGCCCGCGAGAGGTCCTGACAGCGCCACGCCGAGGGGGTTGGCGGCCGCCTTGACGCCGCCGAGGTCGACGGCGAAGCCGAGGTCGTGGTGCGCGTAGGTGCGGGTGGTGCCGCGACCGAGCGACGCGGCGACGTTGTGGCCGGCCGTCCTGCCCTGCCGGGAGGCGTGCTGCGCCGTCATCGGTGTGTACTCGCCGGGGCGGGTGACGTCGGGGACCGCGGCGGCGTCGCCACAGGCGAAGACTTCGGGGCGGCCGGGCACGGTGAGCCTGGAGTCGACGACCAGCCGGCCGCGCTCGACGGGCAGCCCCACGTCGGAGACCAGGGGATCGGGGCGTACGCCCACGCACCAGACGAGGGTGCGGGTGGCGATGTCGTCACCGTCGTCGAGCAGGGCCCCGGTCGCCGTGGCCTCCTTGACGGAGGTGTTGGTACGGACCTCGACGCCCCGTTCGCGCAGCACCCGGTCCGCGGTGTCCGAGAGCCTGCGGTCCAGTTCGGGCAGCACCCGGTCCGCGATGTCCACCAGGATCCAGCGTGGCCGGACGCCGACGTGTCCGACGCGCTGCCGGTCGGCCAGCGCCCGGGTGAACAGCGCTCCCTGGGCGGCGACTTCGGTTCCGGTGTAGCCGGCTCCGACGACGACGAAGGTCCGCCGGGCGGCGCGTTCCTCGGCGCTGTCCGCCGAGGCGGAGAGCTCCATCTGGCGGGTGAGGTGGTCCCTCAGGTACAGCGCCTCCGGCAGGCCGCGGAAGCCGTGTGCGTGTTCGGCGATGCCGGGCACGGGCAGCAGCTTGTTCACACTGCCGACGGCCAGGACGAGCCGGTCGTACGCCAGCCGGCCGGTGGCGCCCTCGGGTCCTTCGTAGTGGACCTGCCGGCCGTCCAGGTCGACCTCGGTGGCCTGGCCGAGCACCAGGCGGACCCGCGGCAGTGCGCCGGGCAGGGAGACCGTGACGCGTCGGGGTTCAAGGACTCCGGCCGCCACCTGCGGAAGCAGCGGAAGGTAGAGGAAGTAGTCGGTCGGGTTGAGCAGGACCACCTCTGCCTTGTCCCGCAGGTTCCGGCTGAGCGTGCGGGCCGCCTGGAAGCCGGCGAACCCGGCTCCGACGACCACGACTCGGGAACGGCTCACGATGGGCTCCGTCCGCGAACGGGGATGGATACGGAATGCGCACGTCGGGCGCGGGTCCCGGGTGCCCGTGGCCCCGGTCGTCAAACCACGGGTCGGGCGCCTGCCGCGTCACTCGTAGGCGCGGCGGTGGGGATCCTCGACCACCGGCGTGGCGGGTGGCACGACCACGCGCCTGCGCCGGGCGATGCTGGTGAAGGTGGCGACGCCGATGATGCCGACGGCCATGAGGATCAGTCCGATGACGTCGAGGTTGGCGCCCTCCAACTCCCAGTCGGTGGCGAACGTGAGGATCGCGCCGGCGGCTATCAGGATGATGCATCCACCAAGACCCATGTGTCTCACCTGTCTCCGTAGGTCGGATGGTCCGGTTGCGGGTACCCGACCGAGGTAGGGCCCATGCATCGCGGCCCGCCGGCGGCGGGCCGCGGGTAGGGCACGGCGGCCAATGGATCAAGAGAACCCGGAGAGGGCAAAGTCACAGCCGTCCACCCTGCTGTGACTCTGGGTGGCTGACCTACGATCCGTGGCATGACGGTCCTTCCCGATGACGGGTTCTCACTGGCCGCCGAATTCCCGGATGCGGACCACGAGCAGTGGCAGCGCCTGGTCGAAGGCGTGCTGCGCAAGGCAGGCAAGGACGCGGCGGGGCCGGCGGCCGAAGACGCGCTGTCCACGGCCCTGGAGGACGGGATCACCACCCGTCCGCTCTACACGGCCGGCGACGACGCGCACCCTGCCGGCTCCGCGGGCTTCCCGGGGTTCGCGCCGTTCACCCGCGGCGGCACACCGCACGGTGCTGCCGTGGCGGGCTGGGACGTGCGCCAGCGCCACGAGCGGCCGGACGCGGCCCGTACCAACGAGGCGGTGCTGGCCGACCTGGAGAACGGCGCCGCCTCCGTGTGGCTGGCCGCCGGTGAGACCGGCGTACCCGTAGAGGACCTGGCCACGGCGCTGGACGGAGTCCATCTGGATCTGGCCCCCGTGGTGCTCGACGCGGGCGGCGCCTTCGACGCGGCGGCACGCGAACTGCTCGGCCTGTTCGAGAAGCGGGGTGTGGCGCCCGAGGCGGCGCTCGGCCGTCTCGGCGCGGATCCGCCGGGCCACGCCGCGCGCACCGGCCGCCACGGGGACATCGAGGAGGGGACCGCCGCGGCGTCCGAACTCGCCGCCCTGTGCCACCGGTCGTACCCGAATCTGCGCGCGGTGAGCGTCGACGCGCTCCCGTACCACGAGGCCGGGGCGAGCGCCGCCCAGGAGCTGGGCTGCTCGCTGGCGACCGGCGTCCTGTGGCTGCGTGAGCTGACCGGCGCGGGGCTGGACGTGGACGCGGCCTGCGGGCAGCTGGAGTTCCGGTACGCGGCCACCGCCGACCAGTTCCTGACGATCGCCAAGCTGCGGGCGGCACGCCGGCTGTGGTCCCGGGTGGCCGAGGTGTGCGGTGCGACCGGCCCGGCCGGGGCGCAGCGCCAGCACGCGGTGACGTCGACGGTGATGATGGCGCGGCGCGACCCGTGGGTGAACATGCTGCGCACGACGGTCGCCTCCCTGGCCGCAGGTGTCGGCGGAGCCGACGCGGTGACCGTGCTTCCGTTCGACCACGCGCTGGGCCTGCCGGACGCGTTCGCGCGCCGCATCGCCCGCAACACGTCGACGATCCTCGTCGAGGAGTCGCATCTGGGCCGGGTCGTGGACCCGGCGGGCGGCTCCTGGTACGTGGAACGGCTCACGGACCGGCTCGCGCAGGCGGCCTGGGCCTGGTTCCAGGAGATCGAGCGTGCGGGCGGCCTGGCCGCAGCGCTGCGCGGCGGTCTGCTCGAGGAGCGGATCGGCGCCACGTGGGAGGCCCGCCGCCGGAAGCTGGCCACCCGCCGCGAACCAGTCACCGGCGTGAGCGAGTTCCCGCTGCTGGGGCAGGCGGCGGTGGAGCGCGACCCGGCTCCGCGCAGGCCCGCGGGCGGACTTCCCGTGGTCCGCCGCGACGAGGCGTTCGAGGCACTGCGGGCCCGCTCCGACGCGCACCTGGCGGCGACGGGCGCCCGGCCCGCGGTGTTCCTCGCGGCGCTCGGCCCGGCCGCTGTGCACACCGCGCGTGCGGGCTTCGCGGCCAACCTCTTCCAGGCGGGCGGTATCGAGCCGGTGCACGAACCGGTGACCGTGGACGCGGCCTCGGCCGCCGCGGCGTTCGCCGCGAGCGGCGCCGCCGTCGCCTGCATCTGCTCCAGCGACGCGCTCTACGCGGAGCAGGCCGCCGAGGTGGCCGGGGCCCTGAAGGCGGCCGGCGCGCGCCGGGTGTACCTCGCCGGGCGGCCCGGCGAGCAGCGTGAGACGTACGAGAGGGCCGGGGTCGACGAGTTCGTCGTCGCGGGCGGCGACGCGGTCGCCGTGCTCACCGGGGCCCTCGACCGGATCGGAGTGGTGTGATGGGCATCCCGGACTTCACGGGGATCGAGCTGGGGCCCGCCGCCGCGGGGACGGCCGATCGGGAGCAGTGGCAGGCGGCCGTCGAGGCGGCCACCGGCAAGGAGCCCGGTGAGCTGGTGTGGGAGACACCGGAGGGCATCGGGGTCAAACCGCTGTACACGGACGGGGATCTGGCGGGCGTCGACTTCCTCTCGACGTATCCGGGCGTGGCGCCGTATCTGCGCGGTCCGTACCCGACGATGTACGCCAACCAGCCCTGGACGATCCGCCAGTACGCCGGATTCTCCACGGCCGAGGAGTCGAACGCTTTTTACCGGCGCAATCTCGCGGCCGGCCAGAAGGGTCTGTCGGTCGCCTTCGACCTGCCGACGCACCGCGGATACGACAGCGACCACCCGCGGGTGACCGGCGACGTCGGAATGGCCGGTGTGGCGATCGACTCGATCTACGACATGCGGCAGCTGTTCGACGGCATCCCGCTGGACCGCATGAGCGTGTCGATGACGATGAACGGCGCGGTCCTCCCGGTGCTCGCGCTGTACATCGTGGCCGCGGAGGAGCAGGGCGTACCGGCCGAGAAGCTGGCGGGGACCATCCAGAACGACATCCTCAAGGAGTTCATGGTCCGCAACACCTACATCTATCCGCCGGGCCCCTCGATGCGGATCATCTCGGACATCTTCGCGTTCACCTCGCAGAGGATGCCGCGCTACAACTCGATCTCCATCTCGGGCTACCACATCCAGGAGGCCGGGGCCACGGCCGACCTGGAGCTGGCGTACACGCTGGCCGACGGCATGGAGTATCTGCGGGCGGGTGTCGCGGCGGGTATGGACGTGGACGCGTTCGCACCCCGGCTGTCGTTCTTCTGGGCGATCGGCATGAACTTCTTCATGGAGATCGCCAAGCTGCGGGCGGCGCGGCTGCTGTGGGCGAAGCTGGTGAAGCGGTTCGACCCGAAGAACCCCAAGTCGCTGTCACTGCGCACCCATTCGCAGACCTCCGGTTGGTCGCTGACGGCGCAGGACGTCTTCAACAACGTCACCCGCACCTGTGTCGAGGCGATGGCCGCGACACAGGGCCACACCCAGTCGCTGCACACCAACGCCCTCGACGAGGCGCTGGCGCTGCCGACCGACTTCTCCGCCCGCATCGCACGCAACACCCAGCTGCTGCTCCAGCAGGAGTCGGGCACCTGTCGGGTCATCGACCCGTGGGGCGGCAGCGCCTACGTCGAGAAGCTGACGTACGACCTCGCCCGGCGTGCCTGGCAGCACATCGAGGAGGTCGAGGCAGCGGGCGGCATGGCGAAGGCCATCGACGCCGGTATCCCCAAGCTGCGGGTCGAGGAGGCCGCGGCCCGCACCCAGGCCCGTATCGACTCGGGCCGGCAGCCGGTGATCGGGGTGAACAAGTACCGGGTGGAGACCGACGAGCAGATCGAGGTGCTCAAGGTCGACAACTCCCAGGTGCGCACCCAGCAGATCGAGAAGCTGCGGCGGTTGCGCGCGGAACGCGACGAGACCGCCTGCCAGGACGCGCTGCGCGCCCTGACCGCGGCGGCCGAGGCCGGGCCCGCGCGGGGCGGCGGCCTGGAGGGCAACCTGCTGGCGCTGGCCGTGGACGCGGCCCGTGCCATGGCCACCGTCGGTGAGATCTCCGACGCCCTGGAGAAGGTGTACGGCAGGCACTCCGGCCAGATCCGTACGATCTCGGGCGTGTACAGGAACGAGGCGGGTATGTCGCCCGCGGTGGACGAGACCCGTGCCCTGGTCGACGCCTTCGAGCAGGACGAGGGCCGCCGGCCGCGGATCCTGGTCGCCAAGATGGGGCAGGACGGTCACGACCGCGGCCAGAAGGTGATCGCGACCGCGTTCGCCGACCTCGGTTTCGACGTGGACGTCGGCCCGCTGTTCCAGACGCCGGCCGAGGTGGCGCGGCAGGCGGTCGAGGCGGACGTGCACATCGTCGGCGTCTCGTCGCTCGCCGCCGGGCATCTGACGCTGGTGCCCGCGCTGCGCGAGCGGCTGGCGGCGGAGGGACGCGACGACATCATGATCGTCGTGGGCGGGGTGATCCCGCCGCAGGACGTCCCCGCGCTGCGCGAGGCCGGTGCGGCGGCCGTCTTCCCGCCGGGCACGGTCATCCCGGACGCCGCCAGGGATCTGGTGCGGACGCTGGCCGCCTCGCTCGGCCACGAGTCATAGGCCCATGCCGCCGACGATCGACATCGACGCGTATGTGAAGGGCGTGCGTGACGGTTCGCGGGCGTACATCGCCCGCGCCGTCACGCTGGTGGAGTCGGCCCGCCCCGACCACCGGGTGCTCGCCCAGCGGTTGCTGACCGAGCTGCTGCCGTTCGCGGGGGACGCGAGGAGGGTCGGGATCAGCGGGGTGCCCGGCGTCGGCAAGTCCACGTTCATCGACGCGCTCGGCTCGATGCTCACCGGGCTCGGCCACCGGGTGGCGGTCCTCGCCGTCGACCCGTCGTCCAGCCGCACCGGCGGCTCGATCCTGGGTGACAAGACCCGGATGGAGCGCCTGGCGGTGGACCCGGCGGCGTTCGTACGCCCCTCCCCCAGCTCGGGGACGCTGGGCGGCGTCGCCCGGGCGACCAGGGAGACGATGGTCGTCATGGAGGCCGCCGGCTACGACGTCGTGCTCGTGGAGACGGTCGGCGTCGGCCAGTCGGAGACCGCCGTGGCGGGCATGGTCGACTCGTTCCTGCTGCTCAGCCTCGCCCGCACCGGCGACCAGCTGCAGGGCATCAAGAAGGGCGTGCTGGAGCTGGCCGACGTCATCGCGGTCAACAAGGCCGACGGTCCGCACGAGCGGGACGCCCGCTCGGCCGCCCGTGAACTGGCGGGGGCCCTGCGGCTGATGAACCCGGCGGACGCCGCTTGGACCCCGCCGGTGCTGTCGTGCAGCGCCCGTGAGGGCGCGGGCCTCGACACCGTCTGGGAGCGGCTGGAGCAGCACCGAGCGGTGCTGTCGGCGGCAGGCGCTCTCGACGCCAAGCGGCGCGAGCAGCAGATCGAGTGGACATGGGCCATGGTCCACGACACCCTGCTGGACCGGCTGCGCCGGCATCCCGGGGTACGGGAGCTGGCACCCGGTCTCGAACAGCGGGTGCGGAACGGGGAGTTGACCGCCACCCTCGCGGCCGAGCGCATCCTCGACGCCTTCGGGAGGCCATAGAGCGCGAGGCCGCGGGGAGGGCCGGGCACGGAGGTCCGCCGATCCTCCGTGCCCGGCCCGTTCTCCCATCCCATGGCCGCTCGGCCGATCTCCGGGTCCCCGTCTCCCGCGGCCCCAAACATCGCCTCGCCCGATCGCCGCGCCGTACGGCCGTCCGTCCGTGTCACGGCCGGACGAGCGGGGTACCCGGCCCGCGGCAGCCGCCCGGAACGGGCCGGCAGGGACCCCACCACTGGAAGGCGAGCAGCGATGGCAGAGATCGTGAGAGAAGTCATGACGGCCGGTGTGGCGGCGGTCCGGCCGGACGCCTCACTGGTCGAGGCGGCACGGCTGATGCGGGACCTGGACATCGGCGACGTACTGGTCGCCGACGGCGACCGCGTGGTCGGCATGCTCACCGACCGGGACATCACCCTCCGCGCGGTGGCCGAGGGAGCCGATCCGGTCGGTGTCAGTGCCGGATCCGCGTGCACCCCCGATCCCGTGTGCGTCACCCCTGAGGACTCGGTGGCGTCGGCCGTGCGGCTGATGCGCACCCATGCGGTGCGCCGGCTGCCCGTGGTGGAGGACGGCCGCCCGCTCGGCGTGGTGAGCATCGGTGATCTGGCCGTCGACCGGGATCCCGGCTCGGCGCTGGCGGAGATCAGTCTGGCCGACGGCAACAACGAGAGGAGCTGATCATGCGGATCGCGTTTCTGACGGCCCCGGAAGGGGTCGAGCAGGTCGAACTGACGGAGCCGTGGAAGGCGGTGTCCGACGCCGGTGACGAGCCGCGGCTGGTGTCGACGCGTTCCGGCAGGGTGCAGGCGTTCAATCACCTCGACAAGGCGGACACCTTCCCCGTCGACCAGGTGGCCGCCGACGCCTCGGTGGACGACTTCGGCGCCCTGGTGCTGCCCGGCGGTGTCGCCAATCCCGACGCGCTGCGGATGGACAAGGACGCCGTCGCGTTCGTGAAGGCGTTCTTCGACGCGGGCAGGCCGGTCGCGGCGATCTGCCACGCGCCGTGGACGCTGATCGAGGCGGACGTGGTGCGCGGACGCACCATGACCTCCTGGCCGAGTCTGCGCACGGATCTGCTCAACGCGGGCGCCGACTGGGTGGACGAACGGGTCAAGGTCTGCGACGCCGCGCCCGGCACGCTGATCACCAGCCGCAAGCCGGGCGATCTCGAGGCGTTCTGCGAGACCTTCACCGCGGAGTTCGCCAGGTTCGCCGGTGCGGGGGCGAGCGCGGGCCGCTGAACGGTCCCGCCGACGGCGTCGGGCATAAAGGCATCGCGGCGGGACGCCGGGGCGGGCGCTGCGCGCCCGCCCCGGCCCGCGTTCACCCGGCCCAGGGCCTCCCCGCCCGCGTCCGCGCTCACGGCTGCCGCGACCGAAACGCCCACACCCGGGACCTCACGGCTGCCGGGGCCTCACGGCTGCCGCGACCGAAACGCCCGCACCCGGGGCCTCACGGCACCCGGGACCTCACGGCTGCCGCGACCGGGCACCGGCTCGGGTGCGGCCGGACGCGACGGGTCGCTCGGGGTGGCGCCGCAGATACTCCGCCTCCAGGTCCGCCATCCGCACGTTGTGCGCCTCCAGGGCTGCGGCCGAACCGTAGAGCAGTGTGTCGTGCCTGCTGCGGTGGATGGTCTCGAGTTCCCGCAGCAGGTCCTGTTCGCCGAGTTCCGCCGGGTCGACGCCCGTGTGCCGCTGCCCGTGCTCGTGCTCGTGCTCGTTCACGGCGACCGTCCCCTTCCGAGTGGTGCTGGTCATGGCGTGTGGTGGTCGGCCTTACGGGTACCCGCTCGTGACGCGATATCCGGCCTCCGAGGGAGGAAGTCATGCAGCTCTCGTTTCTCACACCGCTCTACGAGCGTCCCGGCCCATGGGGCAGTGTTCATCTCGACACCGGCTGGGAGAACGAGTCCACGACCGCACGGCGCGAGCTGCAAGCCCGCGACGTGTGTGAATCCCTCGCCCGTCAGGGAGCGGACGACGCGACCGGGCGCGCCGTTTACGAGGCATTGATGTCACGGCCCGGGCCCACCCGCGGGGCGGGACGGGCCGTGTTCGCCACCGCCGGTCAGGTGGTCCTCGATCCACCGCTGGCCACCCGGCCTCCGGCACCCGTCGACGTCAAGTGGTCCGCGCTGCCGCATGTGTCGCCGCTGCTCGACCTCGCCGCCCGCGAACCGGTGTGCCTGGTCGCCTACATCGACCGGACGGGCGCGGATCTGGAGGTGCGTACGCCTCTGGGCAGCCGTGCCGCCGGCGAGGCCCACGGCAAGGACTGGCCGATACACCGCACCGGGCGTGACGACTGGTCCGAGCGGCACTTCCAGCAGAGCGTCGAGAACACCTGGGAGGAGAACGCCGGTGAGGTCGCGGCCGCGATCGCCGCCTGCAACGAGGATGTCGGCGCCGATCTGGTCGTGCTGGTGGGCGACCCGCGGATGCGCCGGGCCGTGCACGACAAGCTCCCCCGTCCTCTGCGGGGCCGCGCGGTGGAGTCCGAACACGGCGGGCGGGCCGAGGGCGCCACGACCCGGCTGCTCGACGAGGAACTCGAGAACGCCCGGCACGAGCACGTGCGCCACAGGGCCGAAGAGGAGCTGGACCGGTTCCGCTCCGCCCACGACGCGAAGGCCGAGGGCGTGCCCGCACTGGTGGAGGCGGCGCGTGAGCACCGGATCGCCGAGCTGCTCGTACGGCCCGACGGGCCGGAAACCCACCGTGAGGTCTGGGTCGGCCACGAGCCCGACCAGCTGGCCGTACGCCGTGCCGAGACGCAGTACCTGGGCGACACGCAGCCCGCCTCGGCCCGCGCGGACGACGCGCTGCTGCGCTCCGCCGTGGTGACCGGTGCGGAGGCGCAGAGCCTGCCACCGGCCGACGGCGGCGACGACGTCCCGGTCGGCGGCCTCGGCGCGCTGCTGCGCTGGCCGTACAGCGAGATGGAACGTCCATGAGCCCCCGGCAGCCGCGGGACGAGCAGCAACGGGCGGTGCTCCACGCGCTCCTCGACGAGCACGGCCGTACCTACGCGGAGGAGGCCGGGATCACGCTCCGCGACACCCCTCAGCCGCTGTACCGGCTGCTGGTGCTCGCCCACCTGCTCAGCGCCCGTATCCGCGCCTCCGTGGCGGTCGCCGCCGCCCGTGAGCTGAGCGACGCCGGGATGCGCAGCCCTCGTGCGATGCTGGACGCCTCGTGGCAGGACCGTGTCGACGCCCTCGGCCGCGGCGGCTACCGCCGTTACGACGAACGCACGGCCACGCAGCTCGGCGACGGGGCGCGGCTCCTCCTCGAGAGGTACGGGGGTGATCTGCGCCGCATGCGGGAGAAGGCGGGCGGCGACGTCGGCGAGTTGCGCGGGCTCCTGCGGGAGGTGCCGGGAATCGGTCCCGCCGGGGCGGACATCTTCCTGCGGGAGGCGCAGTCGGTGTGGCCGGAGGCCGGGCCGCTGCTGGACGAGAAGGCTCTGCAGGGCGCGCGTCGGCTGGGCGTCGCAGACGACCAGGGCACACTGCTGAAGCTCGCGGACGACTCGGATCCGGCGCACCTGGCGGCCGGATTGGTGCGGGCCGCGCTGGACAAGGACGTCGCGGAGTCGGCGAAGGACCGCACGGCGGCCTGATTCCGGGGCTCGTGGGAGCGCGCGCGGACCGAGGAACCGCCGTGGCGTCCGCCGTGGCGCGTGAACGGGCCGAGGGACCGCTGTGGCGCCGCCGTGGCGCGAGAACGGGCCGTTCGGGGGCCAAGCAGGTGCCGGTGAGGTGCCGGTCAATGGCCGGAACCGGGTGCCGGTGTGGTGCCTGGCCCGTGCGTGCTTCTGCCGGGCGGTGGCCGCACGCGTAAAATCTGACGGGCGCGATCACCCACCGGTCCGTTCGCCCGACTGCTCGAGATGGGGGTGGTCCTGATCACGCCTTCCCAGGGCCCCGCCCCCTCCGACGGCGGACAGCGCGAGCCCAGAGCGCTCGTGGTCCGGCTCAGCGAGGAGAACGCCGCGCTCCGCGAGGAACTCGCCCGGCGCCATCTGACCGATCTGGCCACCGGGATCCTCGCGGCGCAGCTGCGCACCTCCCCGTCAGAGGCCGGTGATTATCTCGCCCGTCTCGCCGAGTCGGCCGCCGCCGGTCTCGAGGACATCGCCGCCGACATCGTCAACGGTGTCGGCGGCGCCGTCACCGTCGCCGCGCCCGCGGCCCCGCGAAGCCCGGCGGAGGAGGCGCACGGGGACGGGCTTGCGCCGCACGCCGAGGAGCGCCGGCTGCGGCGGGTGGTCACCGCCGCCGAGGCCGCCGACACCGTGTCCAGCGGCGCCACGACTCTGCTCGAAGGCGGACTGGAGCCTCTCGGCGTGGAGTCATTGTGGCTGTGGCGGCTGACCGGGTCCGGCTGTCTACAACTCGCGGGGCGCGCCGGCGTGAGCGCGTCGGAGGCGTCGCAGTGGCGCTGGATCCCCCCGGCGGCTCCCGCGCCGATCCGGGCGGCCTTCGCGGACGGCGCACCGGTGTGGCTGCCGACGGGGACGCCGGCCGGGGAGAGGCTGCCGGGCCCGTCCGACCGGGCGGCCCGTGCCCTCTTCCCGCTGCGGCTGCGGGGGCGGACCATGGGGCTCGCCCTGGCCGCCTGGCCGGACAGCGCCGACCTGGACGAACGGCTCCGGGCCGCGCTCACGGGCCTCGTGGAGGTCGCGGCGAGGGTGCTCGGCGCCGAATCGTCACCGGTCTCCGAGGAGCCCGCCCTCGACGACCTCCTCGACGCCCTCGTCCACCCCGCGATGACGCTGAAGCGCGATCCGCGCACCGCGGCCCTGCTGGTCGAGCATGTCAACGGACCGGCGGCCGAGGCGCTGGGTGCCTCCCGGCAGGCGGTGGGGCGGCCGGTCGAGGCGGCGTTCCCCCTGATCCACGACGATCTCGACGCCATGGCCCGCCGGGCGCACTACGCCGCCGCCCCACAGCGGGCGGCGCGGCTGCCCGCCGAGCACGGGGCCGGCTCCGGCGGGCAGTTGCTGGACCTGCGGGTACTGCCCGCGGGCACGGACCGCAGCGTCGTGCTCTGGCACACGTCCAGCGACCGCCGTACGGCGGTGGGGCGCGCCGTCGGGAGGCTGCAGGGTCTGGCGCTGTTCGAGGACGACCTGGGCACGGGAGGCTCGACCTGGACGGAGCAGACGTACGCGATCTTCGGCATGGACCGTGGCACGGCGCCGTTCCCGCTCACCGAGCTGGGACCGCGCGTGCACCCCGACGACGCGGGTGAACTGGCCGAACTCCTCAAGGACCTGCTCGAACGGCGCAAGGGCACCACCGCCGTCGTACGGGTGGCCCGGGAGGACGGCGGTCTGCGTCATGTCCGGATCGCCGCGGAGCCGCTGCTGCGCGGGGAGGTCCTCTCCGGGATCACCGGCGTCTACCAGGACATCTCGGCCGAATACCACGCCGAGGTGGCGCTCACGGCGACATTCGACCAGCTCACGGCCGTCCGGGCGCAGGCGACACTGCGGCACCGGCTGGTGCTCCAGCTCCAGCAGGCGATCGTGCCGGAGATGCCGGCGCCGGCCCGTCTGCCCGGCCTCAGCGCGGCGGCCCGCTACCGTCCGGCGGCCCGGGAGTACCGGGTGGGCGGCGACTGGTACGACATCCTGCCGCTGCCCGACGGGAGGGTACTGATGGCGGTCGGTGACATCGCCGGCCACGGCATCGACTCGGCCACCGGCATGATCGCCCTGCGCAACGCGCTGCGCGGTCTCGCCTTCACCGGCCAGTCCCCCGGACGTCTGATGGGGTTGCTCAACGAGGTGACCCTGTACACGGCCGGGCATCCCACCGCCACGGCGCTGTGCGCGCTGTACGACCCGGAGGACCGCGTCCTGCGCTGGGCGAGCGCGGGCCACCTGCCGATCCTGCTGCTGCGCGGCGGCACGGCGACGCTGCTGGACCCCCCGCAGGACATTCTGCTCGGCGCCGTGCACGCGCCGGTCTATCAGGAGGCGACGACGCCACTGGACCCCGGTGACACGCTCCTGCTCTACACGGACGGGCTGATCGAGCGGCGCCACGACGGCCTCGACGAGGGGCTCGCGGCGCTGCGGCAGATGGCGGAGCGGCTCCCGGACTGCGAGGTCGAGGAACAACTGGACCGGCTGTTGAGCACGGCCACCGGGGACACGGACGACGACACGAGCCTCATCGCCGTCCGTATCGACTGAAGCGCGGCCCGTGTCGACTGCGAAACCGCCCGTACCGACCGAGGCGCCGCCCGTACCGGACGATGCCGCGCCGGACGATGCCGCGCGGGCCGGGGCCGTGCGGGCCGTCCCACTTCCCGGGCTGCGGCCGCTACGATGACGAAACGCGGTGGTCAGCCGCCCTGTCCGAGCCGTTTTCTGATCTTCGCGACGAGTGCGTCCGCGTCCACCGGCTTGGACACGTAGTCGTCGGCTCCGGCGGCCAGGGCCTCCGCGCGGTGTTCGGGCATCGCCTTCGCGGTCACCACGATGACCGGAACGCCGGCCGCGTGCGGCACCTTTCTGATGGCCTCCATGGCGGCGTACCCGTCCATGCCTGCCATCATCACGTCCATCACGACGAGATCGATCTCGTGGTGGGTGCGCACCAGCTCGATCCCGGCCCTGCCGTTGTCCGCCCGGAGGACGCGCACGCCTTCGTTCTCCAGCAGTTCGGTGAGCGCGAAGACGTTCCGGGTGTCGTCGTCGACCACCAGGACCGTACGGTCCGTCACCGGCGCTCCGGCCCGCCGGCCGCGGTCGTCCCCGCCCTGGACCATGTCGGCGGGCTGCGCCTCGGTGGAGCCGCGCCGGCGGACCGGCAGGTACAGGGTGAAGCAACTGCCGCGGCCGGGGGTGCTCTGCGCCTCCACCGCTCCGCCGAGCAGCAGGGCGACCTCCCGGCTGATGGACAGTCCGAGGCCGGTGCCGCCGTAGTGGCGGGACGTCGTCCCGTCACCCTGCTGGAAGGCTCCGAACATGCTCTCCAGACGGTCTGCGGGGATACCGATGCCGGTGTCGACGACACGGAAGGCGACGACGGGCCCGGAGCCCCGCAGGGCCGGGGGCAGCTCCTCCTCTCCCGCGACGCCGACCCGCAGCTCCACCCGCCCCTGATCGGTGAACTTCAGGGCGTTGGAGAGCAGGTTGCGCAGCACCTGCCGCAGCCGGGCCTCGTCGGTGGTCAGCCACTGCGGCGCGTCCGGTTCAGCGACGATTTCGAAGGTGAGCTCCCGCTCGGTCGCCACGGGCCGGAAGGTGGCCTCGACGTGCTCCATCAGCCCGCTGAGCGGGAAGGCCGCCGGATGGACGGGCATCTTGCCGGCCTCGGCCTTGGACAGGTCGAGGATGTCGTTGATCAGCTGGAGCAGGTCGGAGCCGGCGGAGTGGATGACCTCGGCGTAGTCGACCTGCTTCTCGGTGAGGTTCCCCTCGAGGTTCTGGGCGAGCAACTGCGCCAGGATGAGCAGGCTGTTGAGCGGGGTGCGCAGTTCGTGGCTCATGTTGGCCAGGAACTCGGACTTGTACATCGAGGTGCGGGAGAGCTGCTGGGCGCGGGCTTCCAGTTCCTGCCGGGCCTGTTCGATCTCGAGGTTCTTGCGCTCGATGTCGCGGTTGCGGTCGGCGAGGAGGGCCGCCTTCTCCTTCAGTTCCGCGTTCGAGCGCTGCAACTCCTCCTGGCGGGCCTGGAGTTCCCTGGAACGGGTGCTGAGTTCCGCGGTCAGTCGCTGGGACCGGTCGAGCAGTTCGTCGGTGCGGGTGTTGGCGATCAGCGAGCTGACGTTCACGCCGACCGACTCGATGAGCTGGTCGAGGAAGTCGCGGTGGAGGACGGTGAGGGGCTGCACGGAGGCGAGTTCGACGACGCCGAGGAGCTGTTCCTCCACCACGACGGGCAGCACGATCAGATGGCTCGGGTCCATCCGGCCGGTGCCGGAGAAGACGGTCGCGTATCCCGGCGGCAGGTCGTGGACCTCGACGGTGCGCCGGCTGCGCGCGGCATGCCCCACCAGGGACTGGCCGAGCCGTATCCGGCGGCCCTGTCCGCTCCGTTCGTCCTGCGCACCGTAAGAGGCGATCATGACGAGTTCGGTGTCCTGTTCGCTCTGCTCCGCCAGGAAGAAGCCGCCGTACTGGGCGCGGACCAGGGGCGGCACCTCGTCCATGATCAGCTCGGCGACCGCGGTGAGGTTCCTGGTGCCCTGCATCAGGCCGGAGACCCGGGCCAGACTGGTCTTGAGCCAGTCCTGCTCCTCGTTGGCGCGGATCGTCGCCCGCAGGGACTCGACCATGGCGTTGATGTTGTCCTTGAGGTCGCCGACCTCGCCGGGGGCCTCGACGGTGATGGAGCGGGTGAGGTCGCCCTCAGCCACGGCACTGGTCACCTCTGCGATGGCACGCACCTGGCGGGTGAGGTTGCCGGCGAGCTCGTTGACGTTCTCCGTGAGTCGCTTCCAGGTGCCGGACACACCCTCCACCGCCGCCTGACCGCCGAGCCGTCCCTCGCTGCCGACCTCCCGGGCCACCCGGGTCACCTCGGCGGCGAACGAGGAGAGCTGGTCGACCATCGTGTTGATGGTGGTCTTCAGCTCCAGGATCTCGCCCCGCGCGTCGACGTCGATCCTGCGGGTCAGGTCGCCGCGGGCGACCGCCGTGGTGACCTGGGCGATGTTGCGGACCTGGTTGGTGAGGTTGTCCGCCATGGAGTTGACGTTGCCGGTGAGGTCCTTCCAGGTGCCGGAGACCCCTCGGACATCGGCCTGGCCGCCGAGGTTGCCGTCGGTGCCGACCTCGCGGGCGACCCGGGAGACCTCTTCCGCGAACGACGACAGCCGGTCCACCATCGTGTTGATGGTCTCCTTCAGCTCCAGGATCTCGCCCCGCGCGTCGACCCGGATCTTCTGCGTGAGGTCGCCCCGGGCCACGGCGGTCGCGACCTGCGTGATGGAGCGGACCTGGGACGTGAGATTGTCCGCCATGGTGTTGACGCCGGAGGTGAGCTCCCGCCACACCCCGCCGGCATGCGGGTCCCTGGCCTGACCACCGAGCAGGCCCTGCCCGCCGACCTCCCGGGCCACCCGGGTGACCTCGGACGTGGCGAGGGAGAGTTCGTCGACCATGCCGTTGTAGATCGCGGCGATCTCGCCGAGCAGCCCGGAGTCGTAGGGCAGCCGGACCGAAAGATCCCCGTCGCGTACGGCCGTGAGCCCGGTCAGCAGTTTCCTGAGCCCCTCCTCGCTCAGCTCGGCGGGAGGGCGGGCCCGTGCGGGCTCGGGGGTACTGCTGGACGCGTCCATCGCAGACCTCGCGCTGTCGTGACGTACGGCGCCGCGGCCTGCCCGCCGGAGCGGCGTCGCCCGCGGCCCTCTCCACTGTGGCACGCGGGCTCCGTCACGACACCCCGGCGGTCCCGTCCGTCCGGCGGGGCCGCGGGAGCGCGTCACGCGGACCGCGACGGCGAACCGGACGGCCTTCCCGGTCCCGCGAGAGGCCCATCCCCACTCGTCGGAGAGGCGTTCCGCCAGAGGAAGGCCGTGCCCGAAGGCCCGGTCCGGCCGGTGCGGGCCGTGCGGGCGCGGCCGGACGGGGCTGGTATCGCTCCCATGGGCCCGGATTCGGCCGGGCCCCGGTCGATCCTCTGCTCGTACGGAGCGCCACCGATGCGTGCACGCATCGGTGACCACTGCGGAGACATGCAGCAGCACGCCCTCGACCAGGACGCGCACGGCGGCTCCGGAGGGGACGAAACCGCTCGTCCAGCCCCTGGCGGGTCAGGTCACGGCGCCGCCCCACCACGCCCTGTCCACCGTCCAGCGCGAAGCGGCGGGAGAGCCGTGACAGCGGTGGGTGCCTGCCCCATGCCGGACCGGTGCCCCCGTGGAATTGCTTCAAAGCCCCTCCAATGGGAATTATTGGTACATAAGCGCTCGACCGACGGTCCCGCTGCAGCCGACAGCGCCGGCCTCCGCCCCGTCGAAGGAGCCTCGATGTCCAGCTCCGCACACACCCGCCCATCCGCCCGTACGGCACCGGGGACAGAAGAAGCCCCGGGCCGCGCGCATGCCCGGGACCGCACAGCGGCCCCGGCGGCCACCACCGTCGTCCCTGCGCGCCTCGGAACGCCCCGGCGCGGCGTACCGGCCGGCCTGCCGGAGATCCTCGACCCGCGCTCCGTCAGCCCGATGGACGCCCGCACACTGTCGACGGCGTTGTTCGAGCGGCTGGCAACCCTCGAAGAGGGCACTTCGGAGCACTCCTACGTCCGCAATACGCTCGTCGAGCTGAATCTGAGCCTCGTCAAGTTCGCGGCGCTCCGGTTCGCGGGCCGGGCCGAGCCGATGGAGGACATCATCCAGGTCGGCACCATCGGGTTGATCAAGGCGATCAACCGGTTCGACATCGAACGTGAGGTCGAGTTCGCCTCCTTCGCACTGCCGACCGTGGTCGGCGAGGTCAAGCGCTTCTTCCGGGACTCGAGCTGGTCGGTCCGGGTGCCGCGCCGGCTCCAGGAGCTACGGATCGACCTCGCCAAGGCGCTCGACCTGCTGGAACAGCAACTGGGACGCAGGCCGACGACCGCGGAGCTGTCCGAGTACCTGAACGTCAGCGAGGAGGAGGTGCTCGAGGGCGAGTGCGCGTCCAACGGCTACACGGCTCAGTCCCTCGACGCCACGGTGAACGAGGAAGAGGCGACGAACGCCGTCACCCGGCGCCTCGGCAGGGAGGACCCCGCCTTCGACCTCATCGACTCCCTGGAAGCGCTCAAACCACTGATCGCCGACCTGGACGAGCGTGACCGGCTGATCCTGTCACTGCGCTTCCGCGAAGAGTTGACCCAGTCCGAGATCGGCGAGCGGCTCGGCATCTCTCAGATGCACGTGTCACGTCTTCTCGCGCGCATCCTCCAGGAGCTGCGCGCCGGTATCATGGACGACGCCCCGGCCGCGGACCAGGACTGAGCCGCACCTCGAGCCAGACCACCTTGCCGCTGCCACGGGCAGCGGAGCCCCAGTGCTGCGCCAGCCGCTCCAGGATGATCAGGCCGTGGCCGCCCGGCTGCGTGAGGTCGCTCTGCGTCCTGCGGGCGGGCGGCCGCGGGTTGCCGTCGGCCACCTCGACGCGCAGCCGCCCGCCCGAGTGGCTGAGCGTCAGCTCCCTGGGCCCTCCTGCGTGCAGGCACGCGTTGGTCACCAGCTCGGAGACGAGCAGCAGGACATCCTCGACGACGTCGTCCTCCGCCTCCGGTCCTGCCGCATGCCACCCCCAGTCGGCCAGTGCCTGCTCGGTGAAGTCACGGCACCGGCTCACCACGCCTTTCGTGCCGAAAAGGGCGAGGCGGCGAGTCTGGGCGTGGCCCGTGCTCATCAACCCTCCCCTGGTCAGAGGGACCGCTCGTCGGCCAGCGCTTCCTCCACGCCGGCGTACACCTGGAACACCGCGTGCGCCCCGGTGATCTCGAACATGCGGGCGACGGGTGGCCGCAGCGCGGCCAGGTCCACCCGTCCGTCCGTCTCCTGGGCGTCCAACCGCGCGTGCAGCAGAACGTTCAGCCCCGTGGAGTCGCAGAAGTGCAGACCGCCGCAGTCGACGAGGATCCGCTTGGCGCCCGCCCGCACCTGCTGCGCGAGGGCTCTCCGCAGCGGCTCGGCGGTGTCGTGGTCCAACTCCCCGCTGAGGGAGAGGACGACCGTGCCGCCCCGCTGCCTGGTCACGACGCCGAAGTGCTCGCCGCCTGCGGCCGGCTCATCCCCCGACTGCCTGGTCGCTCCCGAGAGCATGGCCTCCGCCTCCTCGACGCTGGTTGGGCTCCGGTGCCCAACGGGCACCACGGCTGCCGACCCGACTGCTGCAAACCGCGACTGCCCGGGGGGTCGGGTACCCGCCCCACCCGGCGCCACACCGCCCCGCGACACGCCATGCCATGCCACACCGGCCCGCCACACCGCCCCACGACATGCCACGCCATGCCACACCGGCCCGCCGCACCGCCCCGCGACACGCCATGCCATGCCACACCGGTCTGCGCCGTGCGGGCCCGACGTGGCCTTTGCCGCCCGGCGGACCGCGGCCCCCGAACACGGATCAATTGCCGTCAACGGGGTACCTGTCGTGTCCTCACGGCAATGTGCTCACGCCGTGCGTGGGAGGGGAAGTCCCGAAAATCTCCGACGGATCGAGGACGGAGCACCGGCGATGAACCACACCCGGGACACGGCCCGGCCGGAGACTCTGCTTCCGGCCTCCGGGCCGTACGAGGGCCTCGATGCGGCGGAACCGGTGGGCGCGAGCGCCCCGGACGAGCTGCCACAGGACCACACCCAGGCCATCCTGCAGGCGACGAAACAGGTCGGCGCGCTGCTCAAGGCGTCGGGATACCCGTTCGCGCTGGTGGGCAGCGTCGCCGCCTACGCACACGGTGTCCCGACCCGGCTGCAGCACGACTCCGACTTCTGTCTGCGCCGGCAGGACGCGGAAAGCGTGGTGCAGACGCTCGTCGCGGGCGGTATACAGGTCGTCTCCCCGCCCGAGGACTGGCTGATGAAGGCGAGGGCCGGCGGCGAGGAGATCGACCTGATCTTCGAGCTGGCCCACCGTCCGGTCACCAAGGACATGCTCGACCGGGCCGAGATCCTCCCTGTCGACTCCGTGCACATGCCGGTGCTCGCCCCCACCGACCTGCTGGAGAGCCGGCTCACGGCACTGTCCGAGCACCACTGCGACTTCGGCGCGCTGCTCCCGGTCGCCAGAGCGCTGCGCGAACGTGTCGACTGGGACCGGCTGCGCCGTGACCACTCGGCCTCGCCCATGCCGGACGCGTTCCTCTACCTGCTGGAGCGCCTGGACGTCGTCCCCCCGCGGGAGACCGGGGCAACGGCGGCACCGGCCCGGGAGCGCAGGACCCCGGAGGAGGCGCCCCATGAAGGACCCTGAGGCATCCGAGTACCGGATCGAGCGGTTGCGCGACCGTCTCACCGGCGACGACATCTCCGAACTGGGGGTCCGGATCGACATGCGCGGTGGATACGTGCACCTGTGGGGCACCGTCTCCACCGCCGCGTGCAGGACCGAGATCCTGCGCATCGCAGAGACCGAACTCGGCGGGCTGCCGGTGCGGGCCGACCTCACGGTCGCCTGTGCGACGGCCCCCGAACGGCCCGAGGAGCTCGAGTGATCCGTGTTGCCGCCGTGGGAGACATCCACCTGGGACCCGACAGCCGGGGCCTGCTGCGCCCCGCGTGGGAAACGCTCGGCGACTGCGCCGACGTGCTGTTGCTGGCCGGGGACCTGACCCGGCACGGCACGGTCGAGGAGGCGGAGGTGGTGGCCGCCGAGATCAAGGGGCTGCCCGTGCCGGTCGTCGCCGTGCTGGGCAACCACGACTACCACAGCGACCTCCAGGACGACGTGACGGACGTGCTGGAGCGCGCCGGTGCAACGGTCCTCGAAGGCGGGGGGACGGTGCTCGGCGTCGACGGCGCCAAGGTCGGCATCGCCGGTACGAAGGGGTTCGGAGGCGGCTTCGCGGGCCGCAGCGCCGGCGAGTTCGGCGAGCCGGAGATGAAGAGCTTCGTCCGTTACAGCCGCCGATGCGCGGCCGCTCTGGCGCGTTCCCTGCTGGAGCTCCAGGACCAGGAGTGCGATGTGCGTATCGCCCTCACGCACTTCTCGCCGGTACCCGACACACTCGCCGGGGAGCCTCCCGAGATCTACCCGTTCCTGGGCAGCTATCTGCTCGCGGAGGCGATCGACGAGGCGGAGGCGGACCTGGCCGTGCACGGCCACGCACACCTGGGCACCGAGCACGGGATGACCGCCGGGGGTGTGAGGGTGCGCAATGTCGCCCAGCCCGTCATCGGACACGCGTTCGCGATATACCACCTGCCGGTGAAGGCACGCATCGACGTACCGGCCATCGGCTGAGAGGTTTCGGCCCCAGCCGCCCGGGCAGGTGCGGATTGTGCTTCGGACAGGAGGCACGCCCCGTGGGAGCGGATACTCCGGGCGCGTCAGGCCCCTGTCCGTCTTCCCCGGGTGAGTGATTCCGGCACGGCAACCCCCCAGATCCCAGGGAGTCGCGACATCATGCCCACGTTCGCACACACCAAGCACTCTCATTCCGACGCTCCCGACACCGCGGAAGCCTTCCGCAGGCTGGCCGAACTGGACGACGGCCCGGAGCGGCAGGAACTGCGCCAGGAGATCGTGTCGGCCTGGCTGCCGATGGCCCGGCGGATCGCCGGACGGTTCCGCAACCGGGGCGAGCCCATCGAGGACCTCCAGCAGGTCGCCGCTCTGGGCCTCGTCAAGGCCGTCGACCGGTACGACCCCTCACGCGGCGCGTTCGAGAGTTTCGCGGTGCCCACCGTCGTCGGCGAGGTCAAGCGGCATTTCCGCGACCACATGTGGGCGCTTCATGTGCCCCGGCGTGTGCAGGATCTGCGCAACCGCGTCCGGTTCGCCCGTCGAGACCTCGTCCAGACGATCTCGGGGCGCGCCCCGACGGTGGCGGAGATCGCCGAGCGTGCCGGAATCTCCGAGGAGGACGCGCTGGCCGGCCTGGAGGCGCTGGAGAGCTTCACCGCGCTGTCCCTCGACGCGGAGCTGCCCGGTGCCGATGACGGCTACTCACTGAGCGACACCCTCGGCTCGGCAGATCCCGCCCTCGACGTGCTCGTCGACCGGGAGGCGGTGAAGCCCGGTCTGCGCAAGCTGCCCGAGCGGGAGCAGGACATCCTCTACATGCGCTTCTTCCGCGACATGACCCAGAGCAGCATCGCCCACACGCTGGGGATCTCCCAGATGCACGTCTCCCGGCTGATCAGCCGGAGCTGCGATCAGCTGCGGAACGAGGTCATGCGCGACGAGGCCCCGCAGGAGCGCTTCATGCGGAACGCCGCATAGCGAGCGCCACATGCCGTGAGACGACGTCGAAGGCCCGTGCCTGCGCCATCGAGAAGGCCGGGGTGCTGCCACTGCGGAACATCGACAGCACGCCGAGAACGGGCCCCGGTACGCCGCCCTCGCCGGGCTCCCTGAGCGGCACGCACATCAGCGAGGTGACGTCGGCCTGTACGAGCACCGAGTCACCGCCCCGGTCCCGGCCGAACGAGTCGAGGTCGTCCGGCCGTACCTGGAGCACGGGGGAACCCTCGCCCGCGCTCTCGACGACGATCGGACAGCCGGCGGGGTCCTGGGCCGCGATCCGCGCCGCGAGTGCGGCGGCCTCGTGCCCCTCCGGTCCCAGCACGGCCGTTCGGCGCAGTGCGCCGCCGGTCGCGAGGTCGGCGACGACCCAGTCGGCGCCGTGGGCGGCGAGGACTTCCGCCGCCGCTGCGAGGACCGCCTCCGCGTCGCCGGAGGGTGCCCGCAGCAGGACGGTGGTCATCGCGTCGAGGAGGTCCATCCGCGCTGCGTGGCCGGCCGCCTCCGCGAGGTCGGGGGCGTCGGCGCGGCGCAGCCGGGTCCCGGGGGCTGCTGCTCCGGGGGCGGGCTCGCCCGCCCCGGCCGGCGCCGGTGCCGACGCCGGGGCGGGGGCCGTGTCGGACTGGAGGACCATCAGCACGGCCGGCTGCGGCTCGTTCGGCGGGCGCAGGGCGGTGAGCGTGGCGTGCAGCGTCTCGTCGGGCCGGTGCTGCAGGCGCACCCGCAGGCTGCGCGGTCCCTCGCCGCGGGCGACGGCGGCCGCCTGCGACCGCAGCGCGCCCCGGTCGCCGGGCCTGAGCAGCCCGGACAGCGGCCGGCCGGCGGCGAATCCGGCGCGTACCCCGGTGAGATCCGTGGCAGCGAGGTTCATCCGCCTGACCACCGTGTCACCGCCCATGAGCGCTACGGGCAGAGGAAGCCGCTGGAAAAGCGCGCGCAGCAGTTGGAGCTCGGTTCGGTCCGCAGCGGCCCGCGCGGGGCCCTGGCCGGCGAGCTGCTCGTACTTGGGCCACAGGGTCTCGGCGACGTGCTGGAGCTCGAAGAGAGTCGCGTCCAGCAACGTCTGCTGCTCCTCAGGGGGCAGGCCGCGTGCGGCCCGCAGCTCACCCACCCGGCGGACGAAGTCCTCAAGGTCGTCACCGAACTCATCGATCTCCGCCATGCGAGGAATCTAACCGACCCGCACCGCCCGCACGTCCCCGGCCAGGGGTTTGTCCGGAAACGAGGCGGGCAGCCGCACCGGCGGGAAGGAGGATGAACATGGTGACCCCGCCGGAACCCGTCGTGGATCCCTCGGCTACCGCCCGCGACCTTTCGGACTTCAGTGAGGCGGTGATGCGGTGCGTGGACAGCTGCTGCGGCGCTGCCGCCACGGTCGCCGACGGCGCGTCCGATCGCCGCGCCGCGGCCACGCACCCCGATCTGACCATGCTGCTCTCGGTCGAGTTCGCCTCGGGCCAGGGGCCGACCTCGAGCGCTTTGGACGCCGGTGAGCCCGTCGCCGCCGCCGACCTGCTCGGCGAGGAGCGCTGGCCCGCATACCGGGCCGCGGCCCTGGATTCCGGCATCAGGTCCAGTGTCACGGTGCCGTTCCGCCGAAGTGAGGTCGAGCTGACGCTGAGTCTCTACAGCTTCCGGCCGGGAGCGTTCGCGCAACCGGCCCTCCACCCGGTCGTGGTGCTGGGCGAGCAGTTCGCCCAGCAACTGGTGCGCGACCACCACTACCGGACGGCCCTCGCCCAGGTGAACCAGCTCGAGACGGCGCTGGACTCGCGTGCCGTGATCGACCAGGCCAGCGGCATCCTGATGCACGCCCTCGGCTGCGGGCCCGCGGACGCGTTCGACGTCCTGCGGCGGTTCTCGCAGCGGACCAACCGCAAGCTGAGCGCCGTGGCCGAGGAGATCGTCCGCAACAGGGGCCGCGGCTTGCGGGATCAGCAGCGCACGGAGTGACCGTACGGGGATGAATCGGCGCCTTCCGAAGCCGTGGTGGGTGCGCGTGGCCCGACCCGTACGTCTTCGACCCGGCGCTTCGGCGGCGGCGGGCACGCGGGGAGCGAGCTGCCCATCCCGCAGGGCGGCGGCGACGCGTCCACCGGACACCGCTGTTCCGGGGAGGACGTCACCGCCGCTCCCCTGAAGGTGTTGTCGCCGCGGCTCGCCCGGCTGGACCACGGGGTGCCGCCGCAGGACCTGGCCCTCCGGCTGAGCCGGGTCCCGCCCGTCCGGCGGACGGGTCCTGCTCGCGCCGCGGTCGCCGGCCCCCGGCTGGCGCAGCGGGGGCCCGGCCGGACCGTGTGCCGTCGCGCCCCAGGTCAGCGGGCGGAGTTTCCGAGCGGGGTCCTGCCCCACAGCCAGTCACGGAGCCCGGACAGCCGCGGCCGCTTCTCCCGGCGTTCCCGGGTGTGGCGGTCGAGCTCCTCCATGAGGCGGCGGGAGCGGTGGTCCATGTCCAGCTCGTCGAGGATGCGGTCGATCTCCGTGAGCAGCGCGCCGTGCAGCTGCCATTGTCGCGGCAGCCGCTGGACACCCTGGAGCAGCAGTTCCGCGGCGTTGTCGCGGCTGCTGCGGGCGGCGGCCAGCTCACCGGTGAGCCGCTCCTCGGCGGCGTCGGCGCTCTCACTGGTCTGGGTGGTGACCAGGACGGCGAAGCTGACGAGTGTGTCGGCGACATGGGCGAGGAGTTCCTCGAGGGCGACGCCGACCTCGTGGCCGAACAGGTCCTCCTCCCTGCGTTCCTTGGCCAGGTCGGTGATGGTTCGGGCCAGCACCCGCAGCACGACGGCGCAGATTTCCAGCGTGTCGAGGCCGGTACGCAGCACGATGCGGTGCAACAGCCCTTCCTTGACGCGCGGGTTGAAGCGGAGACTGTCCTCGGCCTGCCTCAGCGCGGCGTCCACGTCGGCGATGTCGTTGTCGATCCTGCGCGCCTCGTGGAGCCGTGCGGCGGCCCGCTCGACCGGGGTGTGGGTCGTCAGCTCCTCACCGATGTGCAGCAGCAGCTGCCGCATGCGCCGCCCGAGGTCCTCGATCGAGTCCCCGGCGGCCTCGACCCAGACCGGCGGCACCAGCAGGACGTTGAACAGCAGGCCCACGACGGCACCGATGAGTGTCTCCAGCACCCGGTCCCAGGCGGCGTCGCCCACCTGTGTCACGCCGAGCACGAGCATGGCGCTGATCGCGACCTCGGGGACGAACTCGTCGACGCGAACGAATCTGCCGACGACCAGGGAGGCCAGGATGATCAGCCCGAGGCTCCACCACGAGAGTCCGACCAGCGCGCTGAAGCCGATGGCGATGAGCACTCCGACGACGACGGAGTTCACCCGGCGCACCCCCGTGGTGAGCGTGGCATAGAGGGTGACCTGGACGACGAGGAGCGCGGTCAGCGGGGCGGTGAGCGGGGGAACCTGACTGTTCACCACATGCAGGGCGACCACGTAGGAGATGGTCGCCGCCGCGGCCGACCGCAGCGTCTGCACGACGGCCGGCTCCTTGCGCCGGCTGACGATGCCGGCCACCGGTGCGCGAAGCCTCGAGCCAACCTCAGACACCTCGGTCCTTCCCCGCTTCCTCGCCCGGACGCCCTGCGCCGTAGCGCCAGGCCCCCCTCAGCGCCCGCCGGATGCCGCCCCCTCCCCCACGGTCTGGGTGCCCTGCCGGATCCGGCGGCCCACGTACCTCTCCGCCGCGAGCAGTGCTTCACGGGCCGTGCGCTCGCACATGAGCACGCACAGTGTGTAGGCCGTGTCCTCGAACCGTCTCCGGGCGGACTCGTCATGGGGAGCGGCGAGTACGCAATGTTCCTGCGCCCGGTAGCGGGCAATCAGCCTGGTGATCACACTCGTGTCGGGCATCAGCATCGTGGTCTCCCGGTTTATGCGGCCCCCTGACACGGCGGAGCGAGGTCCGTCCGGTGCCTCATTGTGAACCGGAGCGGTCCAGTCCGCCACACAGCTGGCTACTGTAGGTAGTCGTCGGTGCGGGGAAGCGCCGCGGCGCGCCGGAAGCCCCGCTTCCAGGGTGTGCCGCATGGTTCACAGCGGTGCCCGCAGGCTGGTCGAACCGTTTCGCCAGGCTGCCAGGAGCCGGTCGGAGAGCCGGTCCTCCAGCCGGCTCGTGGCGGCGATCCCGAAGGCCATGTCGGGGGCGAGCGACGGCTCGTCGGCCAGCAGCCCGCCGATGACGTCCCGGCGTACGATCTGCTCGTGCACGGCGTCCGCCGTCACGTGTTCCGCGTAGAAGTGCTCGGCGGCCGGCCCGGCTCCGGTGCGGCGCATCGCCTCCGCGAGCCGCCGGGACCCGGGCGACGAGGTCACCTCCACGGCGGCGAAGTGCCCCACCAGGGCGCCTCGATGGGCCCGGTGCAGCCCGAGGAGCGACATCAGGTTGACGGTTGCGAGCATCTCGGCCGGGGCGACGTCGAGGTAGCGGCCGTAGGCGGTGTCGAGCCCGAGGTCGGCCATCAGGTCGGCGAACAGCCGGGCGTGCACCCGCTCGGCGCGTCCGCCGCCGAACTCGTCGAACTCCACCGCCACGAAGGCCGCCTTGGCCCTCCCGCGCAGCCGCGGGATGACCCAGGCGTGCGGATCGGCCTCCTTGAGGTGGTAGAGGGATCGCTGGGCCGCGTACTCGCGCAGCTGCCACAGCTCTCCCTCGTCCTTGAGGAAGTACGACACGCCTGTGCCGTCGACGGGTTCCACGAGTAGTCCGTCCAGGGCGTCGTGGACGTCAGGAAGGCCCGCGGTCTGTTCCCGGAGTGCCGCGAGGAAGCGTCGTTCCATCGCCGCGCGCAGGCCGAGCAGGCCGGGCTCCCACTCCCAGGCCGGGTCGACCCCGCAGAAGCCCCGGTAGTGCAACTCGTAGCAGAGGTAGAGAGCGAGGTGCAGATCGTCGCCGAAGGGGTCGGCACTCCGAGCGCCGTGGGAACCGGGCACGGGGCTGCCTGCGGGGCCGCTCAGGGCG
This sequence comes from Streptomyces sp. NPDC048389, assembly GCF_040706335.1. Lineage (NCBI taxonomy): Bacteria > Bacillati > Actinomycetota > Actinomycetes > Kitasatosporales > Streptomycetaceae > Streptomyces > Streptomyces sp. NPDC048389. Next base: position 69,532 of record NZ_JBEZKP010000018.1, read on the forward strand.
GTCAGCACGCCTTGCGACAGTTCACCGCGTGCGCCGGGCAGTTCACCCTCCGGGCCGGTCCTCGGTTCGGGGGCATGGTCCGCCATCGTTCACCTCCTGCCGCGCCGGCGGTGACTGGTGTCGCACCAGGGGTACGTCCGGCTCCGCCGGCAGGTGCACAGCGCCACGGCGAACCGGTCGGACCGCACGGTGGTCCCGTCCTCGAGCACGACCTCCACGGGCCCCTCCACGAGCATCGGGCCCTCCCGGGTCACGGTCACCCGGCAGGGCGCCCGGACGGTTCGTTCCTCAGAGTCGTTCGGCACGGATGATCACCAGCTCTTCCTTCTCCTCACCGGGCACGACCAGCCCCCGGCGCTCCAACCAGTCGGCACGCGAGCGCAGCACGGGCCCGAAGGGAACGACGTGGCGCTCCACGACGTCGGCGTCGAGTCCGCCGGCGTGCAGCCGGTCCAGGGTGGCCCGCACCCCGCTGAGCGCCGAGTGCACGAGGAGCAGGGCGCCCGACGGGTGCAGCAGTCCGGCCGCACCGTCGCAGAGCCGGTCCAGCACCGCCCTTCCGTCGTGCCCCGCGTCCCAGGCGACCGCCGCACCGCGTCGCGGCACTCCGGGGCTTGGCGCGGGCACATAGGGCGGGTTGCACACGATCAGGTCGAAGCGCCTTCCCGCCGCCGGGGCCAGCAGATCACCGCGCAGCACACGCACCCGCTGACGAGCCAGTGCCGCGTTGAGCCTGGTGGCCGCGACGGCGCGCCGGGACCTGTCGACGGCCGTGACACGGGCGCCGCGGCGGGCGGCGGCCAGCGCCAGGGCTCCGGTGCCGGTTCCGACGTCGAGCACCTCTGCGCCGGGTCTCAGCGGTTCGCGTGCGAGCGCGTCCGCCAACAGACGCGTGTCGCTCTGCGGGGCGTAGACCCCCGGGGCGAGCACGAGCGCGTCGGCGCTCCGATCCACTCCCAGCACACCGGTCATCCGCAGCTCCCTCGGCTTGATGTGCGGGCGGCCTCCGAGGCCACCCGGCGGCTTCTTGATCCCCGGGTGCCCCGTGTCGCCGATTTCATCCGTTTCGGTCCCGCCCGCCCGGGGACCCGGAATGCGGCCGACCCATCCTCAGAACCCACGGAGTCGCTGATGAGCGCGAAGACAGGACTGCGAGTGGTGGTCACGGGAGCCACCGGAAACGTCGGTACCAGCGTCGTCGGGGCACTCGCCGCCGACTCGCGGATCGCGTCGGTCCTCGGACTGGCACGCCGGGTCCCCGATCTGGCCATCTCGCGCACGGCCTGGGCATCCGTGGACCTGTCGCGAGAGGACGCCGGCGAGACGCTCGTCCGGCAGCTGGACGGCGCTGACGCCGTGATCCACCTCGCCTGGCAGTTCCAGCCGACGCACTCCCCCGTCACCACCTGGCAGACGAACGTCCTGGGGTCGATGCGGCTCTTCGAGGCGGTCGCCGAGGCCCGGGTGCCGGTCCTGGTGCACGCCTCCTCGGTCGGCGCCTACTCGCCGGGCCCCAAGACGGGTGCGGGCGTCGACGAGTCGTGGCCGACGAACGGCTGGCCGGACGCGGCGTACTGCCGGGAGAAGGCGTACGTGGAGCGGGTGCTCGACACCTATGAACTGCGGCACCCCGAGATACGGGTGGCGCGTATCCGCCCCGCCTTCATGTTCAAGGAGACGTCGGCGAGCGAGCAGCGCCGGATCTTCGCAGGCCGGTTCCTGCCCGGCCCGCTGCTCAACCCGGCCCTGCTCCCGTTCGTGCCCGACCTGGAGGGACTGCGCTTCCAGGTGCTGCACACCGACGACACCGCCCGGGCGTACGTCATGGCGGTCCTGCTCGACGCGCGCGGGGCGTTCAACCTGGCCGCGGAGCCGGTGATCGACGCGACGGTACTGGCCGAGCTGCTGGACGCCAAGGTGATCCGGGTGCCGCAACGGGCGGTGCACGCCGCGCTGTCGGCCGCCTGGAACCTGCGTGCCGTCCCGGCCTCGCCGCATCTGTTCGACGCCCTGCTGCGGATGCCGGTGATGAGCACCGCACGGGCCGTGGAGGAGCTGGAGTGGGAGCCCCGGCACAGCTCGACGGAGGCGATCCAGGAGTTTCTGCGCGGGGTCCGCAAGGGCTCCGGCGAGCAGACGGCCCCACTGGCCGGGGCACGGGCGCACTGAGACCGACCGGAGCGCGGGCCCCGGAGCGCGGGCGCACTGAGCCGGCGTCCTGCATCAAGCCGCGACGTCCTGCATCAAGCCCCGGCGCCTTGCCCGACGTCCTGCATCAAGATCAAGTCGGCGCCTTGAGTCGCCTTGAGTCACCGGGCGCCTTCGCGTGACGCGGCGGCGAAAGGACTGCCGTCGATCTGGGCGAGCAGGTCCGCCGGGTGATCGAAGACCGCCACCGCTCCCGCGGCCTCCAGAGCGGTACGCGGGATGCCACCGCAGAGCAGCCCCACGGCCCGCACTCCGGCCCGGGAGGCAGCCCGCATGTCCCACACGGTGTCGCCGACGAACACGGCGTCCGACGCCGCGACCCCGGCCAGTGCCAGCGCCTGCTCGACCGGGTCCGGCGCCGGCTTCCCCTCGTCCACGTCGTCGGCGCTCGAGGTCGCGGTGATGGCGTCGTCCGCGTCGATGGCCCGCCGGAGCGCGGCGAGCTCGGATCCGCCCGCCGAGCTGGCGAGCACCACCTGCCAGCCGTCACCGGCGAGCGCGCGCAGCAGTTCCCCCGCCCGGTCGAACGCCGGCAGTCGGTCGAAGTACGTCGCGTAGAGGGTTTTGTGCGCGGCCTTGACGGTGTCGTCCTGGCCGGTGTCCCGGTCATCGCCGAGCAGGTGCTCGATCAGGTCCTGGCCGGGCAGCCCGACGGAGCGGTGGATGTCGTGCATCGCCACATGGTGGCCCGCCTGGCGGAACGCCTCCCACCAGGCCACGACGTGGAGGTGGTTGGTGTCGACCAGGGTCCCGTCGACGTCGAACACAGCGGCGCGTGCCATGTCTGCAGGTCCTTCCGGTGGATTCCGGCGGCTACTCGGGGACGGCGTCGTCCGTGGCGGTCACGGTGAAGATGGCGCCGTCGGGATCGCGCAGGGTTGCCTCTGCGCCGTGCGGGGTGGACCGCTCGCCGAGGACGCTGCCGCCGTGGCGGCCGGCGGCACGCACCGTCTCCTCGAGGTCGTTCACCGCGAAGTGCACATGCCAGCGCGGATGGAGCAGCGGGCTGGCCGCCGTGCCGTCCGCGCCCGAGGTGAGCCGGGCGAGAACCCGTCCTTCCCGGTGCAGTACGACCGCGTCCTCCAGGTAGCTGACATCGCAGCAGCCCTCGCGCCCGGAGGCCCAGTCGAACACCTCTCCGTAGAAGATCGCCGACTCGAAGGCGTCCTTGGCCAGCAGCCGGATCCACGCGGGCGCCTTGTCGCGCCAGGCCGGCCAGTCCCGCATGAGTTCGCCCTCCCACAGCCCGAAGACGGCGCCGTCCCGGTCGGCCGCCAGCACACCGCGCCCCAGCGACAGGGCGAGCGGCCCGACCGCGACGGTGCCGCTGCGTTCCCGGATACGTGCGGCGGTCCGGTCGGCGTCCTCGACGGCGAAGTAGGGCGTCCAGGCGATGGCCACCGTCAGGGCCGGGGACAGCGCCCCGATCCCGGCGACCGGCATGCCGTCGACGACGGCGACCCTGAACTGGTCGCCCAGCCGCCCTCTGCGGAACTTCCAGCCGAGCACCGCCCCGTAGAAGTCCTGGGCCGCCTGCAGGTCGCGGGCCATGAGGCTGACCCAGCAGGGGGCGCCGAACACCGCGGCGGACGCGGCCGCGCGGGTCGCTGTCGGGGTCGAGTTCTCGTTCATCACCATGTCCGGCGGTCGGGGACGAATCGTGCGGTGGCCGGTCCCATGTTCCTCCTTCGGAAGCCGACCGGCGAACGCGGCGGTCACTGTGCGTGTCGAGGCGAAGCCGTTTGTGTGCGCTCCGAGGTCTGTTTCCCTGTGCCGCGGGTGCCCCGGCGGCGGCGTGCGTAACACACCGGCGGCGTACGCAACGCACCGGCGGCCGCACGCCCGGCCCGCCCCCAAGCGCTCCGTATGCCGGGCGTGGCAGTGGGTAGCCGCAGCGCATGACCGTTGAGAAGACCAGTGTCCTTGTCCTCGACGCCGCCGAGCCGATGCAACTGGCGGAGTTCTACGCGGCCCTGTTCGACGCGGAGATACGCGTCGGCAGCGATCCCGACTTCATCGAGATAATCGGTCACGGCGGCGTGCATCTCGCGATGCGCCGCGACCACGGCTACGCGCCGCCCAGCTGGCCGCGGCCGGAGAACTCGCAGCAGTCCCATCTGCGCATCCTGGTCGGCCGGGGCGACCTGGACGCGGCGGAGCGGGAGGTGGTCGGCCTCGGGGCCATGCCGTTGGACACCAACAACCGACGCGGGCACCACGAGGAACGGCTCTATTCCGACCCGTCGGGTCACTCCTTCTCCCTGGCGGTGTCCCCGGCCCCCGCCGGGTAGCGTGTCCGGACGGCGGGCCGTCGGCGGCCCGGAGCGTCAGCGGCCTGCCAGCGCCTCCACCACCCGCTGAGCGGTGTCGGCGCTCGACTGCGGATTCTGTCCGGTGATCAGGTTGCCGTCCACGACCACCCTGCTCGACCACGCGTCACCCGGCAGGACCACCGCCCCGAGCTCACGCAGCCGCGACTCGACCAGGTAGGGGGACTTGTCACCCAGACCGCCCTGCTGCTCCTCCTCGTTGCTGAACACCGTCAGCTCACGACCCGCGAAGGCGAAGGAGCCGTCCTCCCGCACCGCGCTGAGCAGCGCCGCGGGGCCGTGGCAGAGCGCCGCGACGATTTTCCCGCTGCCGTCGGCGTCGTTCAGCAGCCGGCCGAGGTCCGTGCTGACGGCGAGGTCGGCCATCGGCGCGTGCCCGCCCGGGATGTACACGGCGTCGTAGTCGGCCACCGACACACCGGAGAGGTCGGTGGGGCGTGCCAGTTCGGCGTCGATCGCCTCCAGGTAGGCGCGGAACCGCTCGGCGTCCGCCTCCTCGACGCCGCCGCGCTCGTCGAGGCTGATGGCGTCCACGGTCGGCCGGACGCCGCCCGGGGTCGCGATGTCCACTTCGTGGCCCGCGGCCCGGAGTACCTCGTGCGACGCGGCCAGCTCCTCGGCCCAGTAGCCGGTGGGGTGGCCGGTGCCGTCGGACAGCTTCAGGCTGTCGGCGCCGGAAACGACCATGAGGATCTTCGACATGGAGAGTCCTTACTTCTTTCACTCGGGACCGTGCTCGACTGTGCTCGACGCCGCGATGGCCGGCGATCGGCCGGCCATCGCGGCGTCGAGGGGACAACACCAGCTTTGCCCCGGCACCGTCCCGGGGCATCATGAGCGCCATAAGCCTTCTTATGGAGCGGGTGTTGCGTGCCGGGTCTGGATCTGCTGTCTACCTTCGTGGAGATCTACCGTTGCGGGTCGCTGTCCGCGGCGGCCGAGCGGCTGGGCCTCACCCAGCCGGCGGTGACCGGTCAGCTGGCCAGGCTGGAGGAGCAGCTCGGTGAGCAGTTGTTCGTCCGCTCCCGCAAGGGCGTCACGCCCACCGCGCACGCGGCCGACCTCGCCGCGCGCATCGGCACGCGTCTCGACGAGCTGCGCGCGGCGCTGGAGCCGACGGCGGCGGGTGCTGCCCACGTCGGGACCGTACGGATCGCGGGGCCCGGCGAGCTGATGGCCATGCGCGTGCTGCCCACGCTCGCACCGCTGACCACCCGGGGGATGCGGATCCATGTCACGTCGGGCCTCGCCGGGGACCTGCTGGCGGCGTTGGCGGCCGGTCGGGTGGACCTGGTGGTGTCCTCCGTCAGGCCGACGCAGCAGGACATCGCGGCCACACCGCTCGTCGACGAGGAGTTCGTCCTGGTCGGCCCGCCGTCCCTGGCCCGCAGTATCGACAGCGCACGGCTGGCCGGCGACCCGGTGGACGCTCTGGCGCATCTCCCGCTGGTGGGTTACGCGGAGGATCTGCCGATCGTGCGCCGCTACTGGCTCAGTGAGTTCAACCGCCGGCCGCCGAACCGCATCGCCGTGATCGTCCCGGATCTGCGTGGCGTTCTGGCCGCGGTCGTCGCGGGCGCGGGGGTGAGTGCGCTCCCCCGCTACCTCGCCGAGCCGGCGCTCTCCGCGGGCTCCGTGGAACTGCTCCACGAGCCCGCCGCCCCGCCGCTCAACACGCTCTACCTGGCCACCCGGAGGGGTGCACTCACCCATCCGCCGCTGGCCCTCGTCCACGACCACCTGCGCAGCCGCGCCCACTCCTGGGGCGCGCTGTGAGTAGCCGTGACCCATGGTGGGAAAAGGGGGCACTCGGTACGGCCGCGCCGTGGCCGAAAGCCGACGCGCGGGCCCGGTCCCGCCCGACGTTCACCTGTACCGCCCTCCGGGTGCTCCCTAGCATGTGAATCCCATACGACCGGATCTCCATCGACACGGGTGAGGACCTGGATGCAGAGCTCGTGGCGCCCCGACGCCATCGACACCAAGGTGCCCAGCGTGGCGCGCATGTACGACTACTTCCTGGGGGGCGACGACAACTACCAGTCGGACCGCGACGCTTGCGAGGAGTTGCTGAAGCAGGTTCCCAGCACCAAGACGCTCGCCGTCAACAACCGCAGGTTCCTGCGGCGTGTCGTACGGACGCTGGCGGCCGAGTACGGAATCCGCCAGTTCATCGACCACGGATCCGGTCTGCCGACGCAGGACAACGTCCATCAGGTCGCGCAGGAGGTCGATCCCGAGTCGAGGGTCGTCTACGTCGACAACGATCCGATCGTGCTCGCGCACGGGCGGGCCCTGCTCGATGAGAACGACCGCACCACGGTCATCCAGGCCGACATGCGCGACACCGACGGCATCTTCGACCACGAGGAGACCCGCCGGCTGATCGACTTCAGCAAGCCCGTCGCGGCCTTGTTCGTGTCGGTGATGCACTGCATCCCGGACGAGGACGACCCGGCAGCACTGGTACGGCGGGTCGCGGCCCGGCTGGCGCCCGGAAGCTTCCTGGTCGTGTGCCAGCTGGTGAGCGACCGGCCCGAGATCCGCACGTTCGTCACCGACTTCATGGCGCAGGCCACCGACAACCACTGGGGCCGGGTGCGCGAGGAGCACGAGGTCGCGGCGTACCTGGACGGCCTGGAGATCCTGGAGCCGGGGCTGGTGGAGGTCTCCACCTGGCGTCCCGACACCGATCTGGCCCCGGTGCAGCAGACCGACGAGTGGATCGAGTGGGGTGGTGTCGCGCGCCTGCCGTAAGGGCGGGCGACGCGTCGCGCGTAACGACGGCCGAGGCCGGTGGGATGCCCGCGGGGCGCCCCACCGGCCTCGGCCGTCGCAGTGGGTGACGAGCCGGCGCTGATCCGGGGCGGCCTGGCGGTTCAGGGGGTCTTCAGGGGGTCAGAGGGTCTTGAGGCGCTGCTCGATCAGTTCCACCGACTGCTTCGGCGTGAGGGCGCACGCGCCGAGCCGGTCCAGCATGTCGCGGTACTGCTCGACGGCCTGCGGCTTCTGGCTGAAGGTGCTGCCCGTCAGGTGCTCGATGTAGACGACGTCCTTCAGGTCGCCCAGGGCGAAGCGCAGATAGGTCACGCCCGTGCCCACGCCCACGGAGGCCGTCACCTCCAGCGGTGCCACCTGCAGTGTCACCCGGGGACGCTGCATCATCGCGACGAGATGCAGCAGTTGTTCACGCATCACCTGAGTCCCGCCGACGGAGCGCATCAGGACGGACTCGTCGATCACGGCCCACAGACGCGGGGCGTCCGGCTGGTCCAGCTGTCGCTGTCGCTCCTGGCGGAGTTCGACCCTGCGCTGCACGTCGTGCATCAGGAGCTGCCCGGGACCGGACCGGACGACCGCATCGGTGTACGCCGGTGTCTGCAGCAGGCCCGGCACGTAGAACGGTTCGTAGGTGCGGATGGTCGCCGCCGCGCCCTCGAGAGCCACCAGCGGCTCGAAGAAGTCGGAGAGGACGTCGCCGAACGAGCGCCACCAGTCCGACTGCCGGGACTGGGAGACCAGCCGCATGAATTCGGCGATCTGTTCGGGAGCCTGGACACCGTAGAGGTCCAGCAGGGCCATGGCGTCGGCCGGCTTGCAGCCGTGGCGGCCGAGCTCGATCCGGCTGGTCTTGGACCGGGAGAAGCCCAGCCGAGTGTCGACGTCCGCCGGGTCGAGTCCGGCGCTCACCCGCAGTTCGCGCAGTTTGCCGCCGAGGATGAGCCTCAGGGCGGTCGGGTTGTTCTCGACCGCCCCGAGCGGCCGGAACAACGACGGACTCGGTTCGGCTGCAACCATCGGGTGCTCCTGCGGAGGGATAGGGACCACGACAGTATCCAGCACTCCCCCGCCGAAGCCATGGGAGAGTCGTCGGTACGACGGTGAGATTCAGCCGATTACCGAGTCGAAGCCCCCCGCGCGGACACCGGCCACGAACTCCGCGAACTCGTCGCGCGTGCAGACGAGTGCCGGACCCTGCGGGTCCCGGGAGTTGCGGATCGCGATCCGGTCGCCCGGAAGCGTCGCCATCTCCACGCAGTTGCCGGTGGCGTTGCTGTGGCTGCTCTTGATCCAGGCGACCGGCTCCAGAGCACTGGCCTGCATTCCGTTGACGAACTCCACTCTGCTCAACTCCTCATAGCTCGCACACGCGTTCACAGTGATTTCGCCACTGCAATCCCAGATGCAATTGCATCATCGGTTGCGCTCGACAATACTCGCCCTGCCTCTGCTGTCGAACGGCACTGCCCGCAGGGAGACATGACCAGTGACGACGCACCTGCCGCCCCCCTCGAGCAGCGATGCCGCACACAGGGGGCGGGAACGGCCGTGCCGGTCTGGCGTGAAATCTCCGCCCGCCGCGCTCGTCCCCGGTCAGCCGGACCGGCGAGGCGCAGGACCCCGCCGCGGCCTCTCCGTGTGCATGCTGGACGGCGATCCCCGAAGTGCGGCGCGGGCACGGCGGTTCGCCGCAGACACGCTGCGCGAGTGGGCGTTGCGGTCACTCACGGACGATGTCGAACTGATCGTCAGCGAACTGGTGGGCAACGCCGTGCGGCACGCCGTAGGGCCCGCCGCGCCGGGCACGGCCGAGCAGCCGGTCCGGCTCACCCTCCTGCGCTACACCCGCCGCCTCGTCTGCGCCGTCACCGACCCCAGTCCGGCCCCGCCGTGCCTGACCGAACCCGGCTCCGACACGACGGGCGGGCGCGGGCTGCTCCTGGTCAGCGCGTTGAGCGACACGTGGTCCTGGCGCCCGTCACCTTCTCGGGGCAAGACCGTGTGGGCCGGGGTCCCCCTCCCGCCACAGCACCGCCCCGCCTGACCGGCGGTCCGCGACCGGCCGCCGACCAGCGGCACCACGTCGCTCCGTGCCCCGGACGGGACGCCTTGCGAGGCACTCAGTGCGGCAGGTCCTGCCCCGGTGCTCCGCGTACGAGGATCCGGCGTCCCGTCAGCCGCTCGGGAGTCAGCACGATCCACAGATTCCGGTCTCCGCCCGCCCACGGCGCGCTGTACGCCTGGCCCTCCAGCCTGGCGACGGCTTCCTCGTCGGTGACCGCGCGGGCGCCGCCGACCGCCAGCACGCTCCAGCCCTGGCTGAAGGCGTCGTCGATGTGGTCCACCTCGAAAGCGGTCTCCGTGCCGGCCGCCTCGGCGGGCACGGCGTCCGGTGACGTGCGGAAGGCGATGCGATCCTCGGAGACCAGGTAGTTGACCGGAAGGATGGCGGGGCCCTGGGCGGTGACGACGGCGACCCGGCCCACGCCGTGCGTACCCAGCAGGGCCCAGCACTGGTCCGTGCCGAGCTCCGCCAGTTCCGCGCGCTCGCCGGCCACGCCGATACCGGGCGCCAGCTCCGCGCCGCCGCCGGTCAGGGCGGTGACGGTCGTCTCCAGGGCGTCCGCCAGCCGCAGCAGGAAACCCATGCCGGGCGTGGCGGTCTTCTCCTCGAGGTACTCGATGTATCCGGGTGCGGAACCGGCGCGCAGCGCTACGTCCTCACGGGAGAGCCCGAGCTGCTGCCGGCGGGCGGCCACCCGTCGGCCGATATCGCCCTTGGGGTGCCCGGAACCGAGGAAACCGTGTCCGGTCTGGGGTTGTTCGGACATGGCGGGCACCTTTCCCGTGTCGGTCCGCCGGCTGCGGCGAGGCGCGGTCTCGCCGCGCACGTTCACGGTAGCCAGCGGCGTCCGGGACCGCACGACGGCCGTCTCCCGGTCCGGGCCCCCACCTGGATCCGAATGCGCCGCGCAACGGGGCGCGCCGCACCCGGCAGCGCCACGCCAGGGACGGGAACAGCCTCTCGAGCCGGGCCCGCATCTCCTCACGGTCCTCGCTCCCGGCCGAGCCCGGATCGGTGTGGCTGTGCTGCAGACCTGTGGCGATGGCGGCGCATCCGGCCCTGACCAGGGCGCGCGGCGCCGCAGCGAGCTGGGCCACCACTCCTGCCCGGGTGCTCGCGAAGCTCCCGCACGAACCGGCACCGGCCCCGCGCCCTCGACGCCACTCCCGCCACGCCGTCCGGGTGATCCGAGGCTCCGGCCGCGCCCGGGCCGACAACGCGGTGCGGCGGCCCGTGCCGGGGCGCGCCAGACTTGCGCAGCAGCAGACCAACCCGCAGAGCCGTGCCGTGAAGGGACCCGATGGCCGATGAGACACCGCAGCGTGGCCGACCTCATGACTCCGCAGGCCGTCGCCGTCCAGCGCGGCACCACCTTCAAGGAGATCGCCCGGCTGCTCGACGAGTACGGCATCACGGCCGTGCCCGTCGTCGACGACCGGCAGCACCCGATCGGTGTCGTGTCGGAGGCCGACCTGCTGCGCAGGCACACCTCCGGTGACGGTGGTGAGACGGCCTGCGAGCTGATGACGAGCCCCGCCGTGGTGGCGGGACCCGAGTGGAGCGCCGTCCGGGCGGCAAGGGTCATGGAGGAGCAGCGCGTCAAGCGGCTGCCGGTCGTCGACCGCTTCGGCGTCCTCATCGGCGTGATCAGCCGCAGCGACCTGCTGCAGCTGTTCCTGCGGCGGGACCGGGCCATCCAGGAGGAGATCGTCGAGGACGTGCTTGCCGGCACGCTCGGCGTCTCCCCGGCCGCCGTCACCGTCGAGGTGTCGGACGGCAGGGTCACGCTCAGCGGGACGCTGCCCCGCCGCAGCCTCGTGCCGGTGGTCGTGCGGCTCTGCGAGAGCGTGGACGGCACCGTGGCGGTGGTGGACCGGCTGTCCTTCGAGCACGACGACACCGGTCACGGCGGCGCGGGCGGCACCGTGGACGACACCCCGGGCGGAACGCACGCGGCCGGCTCGGCCGCCTGAGGCTCCGAGCCGCCTGAGGCTCCGAGCCGCGGGCCGGCCCGTCTCGGGGCCGGCCCGCCTCAGGGGCCGCGACCGCGCCTCGTCAGGGCAGCGGCTGATGCCCGTGGTCGGGCAGCATCAGCAGCCGCGAACCGCCGGGCTCCACCGACACCGTCCGGTCACCGAGGCGCACCTCGATGGGCGCCTCCTCGGACGCGGGCACGCCGATGTGGAGTTCTCCGGGCCGCATCCGCACCCGTACGCCCCAGTGGCCGTGGTAGCGGATCGAGAAGCCGTACTCGGCCAGGTGCGGTGAGTGCACCGGGTCGAACCAGAGTGCCCCGCTCCGGGTCTCCATCCCGGTCAGGCCCCGCTGGACCAGGTCCAGGGTGCCGGCCATCGCGCCGAGGTGCACCCCCTCCTCCGTGGTGCCGCCCTGGAGGTCGGCGATGTCGCTCTCCAGGGCTTCACGGACGTATGTCCACGCGTCCTCGCGCCGTACCCGCGCCAGCACCCAGCCGTGGACGAGGCCGCTCAGGGTCGAGCCGTGGCTGGTGCGTCTCAGGTAGTAGTCCACGGTCCGGTGCCACATCTCGTCATCGAAGGCGTAGCCCAACCGCCTGAAGAGGCCACTCAGTTCGGTCGGCGAGAAGAGATAGCCGAGCATCAGCACGTCGGCCTGTTTCGAAGCCTGGTAGCGGTTGACGGTGTCGTCCTCCGCCTCCAGCACGCGGTCGAGGCGGCGGATGTCGCCGTGCCGGGCGCGCAAGCCGTCCCAGTCGAGCTCCTCCAGGTCCTCGTAGCCGTGGAACTGGCTGATGACGCCGGCGTGGAAGGGCACGTACAGCCGGCGTGAGACGTCCTCCCAGCGGGCGAGCTCGCTCCGGTCCAGCCCGGTGCGCTCGGAGAGCTCGCGGCGCCGCGGTTCGGGCAGTTCGCGCACCACCTCCAGAGCCCGCGCCAGCACCCAGGCCGCGGTGACGTTGGTGTACGCGTTGTCGTCGAGGCCCGGCAGCCCGGAGTCCGGATATGCCTCGTGGTACTCGTCGGGGCCGACCACGCCCCGGATGCGGTAGCGCCCGAACTCCTCGTCGAACGAGGCGAAGCCCGCCCAGAAGCGGGCGATCTGCGTCAGCATCTCCGCGCCTTTGGTGTGCAGGAACTCCGCGTCGCCGGTCGCCTCGCAGTACTGCCACACGTTGTAGGCGATCGCTGAGCCGACGTGGTGCTGGAGCCGCGAGTGGTCCGGCAGCCAGCGGCCCGACCGCGGGTTGAGGTGCAGGACCTGTGTCTCCTCACGGCCGTCGCTGCCGCTCTGCCACGGATACATGGCGCCGCTGTGCCCGGCGTCGCGGGCCAGGGCGCGCGCCCTTTCCAGCCGGCGGTAGCGGTACATCAGCAGCGCGCGGGACACCTCGGGGAAGTGCAGGTTCAGATACGGCAGGACGAAGAGCTCGTCCCAGAAGATGTGGCCGCGGTACGCCTCGCCGTGCAGCCCCCTGGCCGGCACACCCACGTCGAGGTCGGCGGTGTGCGGCGACAGGGTCTGCAGGACATGGAACAGGTGCAGCCGCAGGATGCTCCCCGCCTCACCCGGCACGTCCAGCTCGCCCCTGCGCCACAGTTGACGCCACGCCGTGCGGTGGCTCTCCAGCAGCGCCTCGAAGCCGGGTGCCCGGCCGACCCGGTCGACGGCCGCGTGCAGCGGGTCGCTGATGGCGGCATCCCGCGAGGTGTGCAGGGCCACGGTCTTGTCGACGGTACGGGTCGTGCCGGCGGGCAGCGCGAGCCGCAGGATCTGTACGGCGCGCAGGGGTTCGTGGGCGGTGCGGGCGTGTTCCTCCCCGGCCGGGTCGTCGGCGACCGTTCGGGCGGCCATGCCGATCCGGATGTCGGAGGTCGTGGTGCGGCAGCGCAGCCACATCGTGTCGGACTCGCCGTCTCCGGCGTTGACGTGGACCAGGTGGCTGCCGTTGAGGTCCCGGTAGCGGGCCACACCGCTGTTGGTGACGGAGCCGTCGAGCGCGGTCTCCACATCGAGGTCCCCCGACCAGCCCTCCGCCGTGAACTGGGTGCGGAGCACGGCGAGATGGGGATCCGCCATGTGGACCAGGCGGAGCTGGCGGACGTGGAGGGCGCGGCCGTCGTCGGCCACGTAGCGCATCGTGCGCTCCAGGGTGCCGGCGCGCAGGTCGAGGCTCTGGCGGTGTTCGGTCAGGGCGGTACCGTCCGGGGTGAACCAGGGTGCGTCGCCGACGCCGGTGTGCATCCGGAAGCGCAGCGGGAGCCAGTTGGGGAGGTTGACCATGTCCTCGTTCTCGACCTGGCGGCCCGCGACGGTCGACGTGAGGCGGTCGTAGCAGCCCGCCGCGTACGTGCCCGGGTAGTGCGTGTCGTCGGCGGCGCACTCGGGGGCGGCCCCGCGGGTGGCGAAGTAGCCGTTGCCGAGCGTGCAGAGCGCCTCGCGCAGCCGTTCACGGGCGGGGTCGTAGCCCTCGTACGTCCAGATCCACTCGTGCATCCTCAGTCCTCGGTGTCGCGTACGGCGGGTGGGGCGTCGGGGCCGTCAGGCAGCAGTTCGGCGAGGTCCCGTACGACGAGGTCGGCGCCGTGCTCGAGCAGGGCGGCCCCCGACCCCGGGCCCGCCGTGCGGTCGACGCCGATCACCAGGGCGAAGCCGCCGCGTCTGCCCGCCTCGACACCCGCCAGGGCGTCCTCGACGACCGCGGCACGGCCCGCGGCGACCCCGAGCCGACGGGTGGCCTCCAGGAACAGCGCGGGCTCCGGCTTGCCGGGGAGCCGCAGCCGGGCCGCCTCCGCGCCGTCGACCAGTGCGTCCAGCCAGGGCAGGACCCCGGCGCCGGTGAGCAGTTCGCGCGCGTGGCGGGACGCGGACACGGCCGCCAGCGGGACGGAACGGGCCCGCAGCAGCTTCAGCAGCCGAACGGTCCCCGGGTAGGGCTTGATCCCGTGCTCGCGCAGCCGCGCGGTGAACAGCTTTTCCTTGTACGCCGCGACGGCGGCGACGGTGTCCGTGCCCGGCGCGTCGTCCGGGCTGCCCTGCGGCAGCCGCAGACCGCGTGAGGCGAGGAACGCGGCGGCGCCGTCCAGGCGGGACCGGCCGTCGACATGCCGGAGGTAGTCGTCCTGGATGTCGAACGGGCGGCGGGCGGCGGGGTCGTCCGGCGGGTTGGCGCGAAGACAGGCGTCGAAGGCCGTTTTCCACGCGGCGGCGTGGACCCGGGCGGAGTCGGTGATGACGCCGTCGGTGTCGAGTACGACGGCTTGCACACCGCGCCAGCCGGGCGGGCTCACCGGCGCGTGGCGGGGTCGACGCCGCGGTGCGGCGGTGCGGGCGCGCTCGCGGTCATGTCGGTCCTCCCTCGTCGGCGGTGGTCCCGGCCGGCGGTGCTCGCCGGCCGGGCCCTGCGTGCGACCGGCACGGCACCGCGGCGGTGGCGCCCGGCGGTCGGCGATTCGGAGCCCGGCGATCGGGTCACGCGTTCAGGATGGCCGCGTACCCCGCACTCTGCGCGCCGAAGCGTCGGGGGAGGGCCTGCGGGCCCGTGTCAGGGGGTCGTGTACGGCCTGACGGACCCCGGGGCGGGCGGCTCGGCGGGGCCCGCGCCCATCGCTTCCAGTTCGCGGTCGGCGGTCTTCATCAACTGCCGGGCGAGACTGTGCATCGCCCGGCCGGCGGCAAGGTCGTCACCGATCTCCGGAACGTCCAGGTCCTGGGGGTTGCAGTGCGCGGTCCCGTGTCCGGTAAGGGTCGCGGTACCGGTGTCCAGCACCGCCCGGGCCTTCGTCGTGCCGTCCTCCTCCGAGAGGAACAGTCCGACCTTCCACTCCTGCGTTGTCTTCATGGCGCGCTCTCCCGCCCTGTAGGAGGTCCTGCCTCCAGGATCCGCCCTGCCCGGTGTGTCCGGCACCATGAAGGTGGCAGCGCCGGCGACCGGCTCGTCCGGACCCGGCCCGGCGGCATCCGAGGCCCGGAACCAGGGAGGCGGTCCCATGAGTCGCGCGATCGTGACAGGAGTGGACGGCTCGGCGGAGAGCCTGGCCGCGGCGAACTGGGCCGGCGTTGAGGCGGAACGGCGCGGGCTGCCGCTGCGTCTGCTGCACGCCTGGCTCTGGCAGCCGGTCGACGTGCCGCTGGTACAGGACAGGGAGACGCAGGCCCGCTCTGCCGAGGCCGTGCTGCGCGAGGCGGCGACCATGGTCACCCGGCGTCACCCTGAGCTGGCGGTCACGTCGCAGATCGTGGCGGACACTCCCGTGCCCGCGCTGCTCGACGCCGCTGCCGAGGCCGAGATGCTGGTGATCGGCTCACGGGGTCACGGACGCCTCGTCGGATTCCTGCTCGGCTCCTACGGGCAACAGGTCATCGCCTCCGCGACCCGTCCGGTGGTCGCGGTCCGGGAGCCGGCTCAGGACGACCGGGGCCGCGGCACCGGGGAGGTGGTGGTGGGCCAGCAGGGCAGCGCGGACGAGAGCGGGGCGGTTCTCGGCTTCGCCTTCGGGGCGGCGGCCGCCCGGGGCGCGACCGTCCGGGCCGTCCGGGCCTGGGAGGTACCGCCGGCGTACACCTACGGCTCGGGCACGATACGGCTCACCGACGGGACCGGCGGACTGCAACCGTACGAGAAGCAGGCCCTGGCCGAGGCTCTGGAGCCGTGGCGGGAGCGGTACCCCGGCGTGCCGGTGGTCGAGCATGTGGAGGTCGGGAGCGCCGGGCCGGTGCTGCTGTCGGCGTCGTCCGATGCCGATCTGCTGGTGGTGGGCCGGCGGGTCCGCCGCTCCACCATCGGCGCACGCATCGGCTCGGTAGCGCATGCGGCGCTCCACCACGCGCCGTGCCCCGTCGCGGTCGTCCCGCACGACTGACCGGCGGGCCGGGCACACGGCCTGCGGGTGCGCCGGACGGGCTTCACGATGTGTCCCGTACCGGGCTGCCCTCCACCTGCGATCCGGGGGCGCCACGGGTGGCGGCGGCCGGGCTCTGCGCATGCAGCGGCGGCGACTCGCCGTCCGCTCCCTCTCCCCACGCCGGGACGCGGAGGGCGAGCATGGCCACGTCGTCGCCGCTGGGGCTGATGCGCGCGAGCAGTTCGTCGCAGAACTCCTCCACATCCCGGCCGGCGAGCGCGGCGGCGTGGCGCCGCAACTGGGCGAGGCCCACGTCGATGGAACGGTGGCGGCTCTCGACCAGGCCGTCGGTGTAGAGCAGCAGGGTGGACCGCGCGGGCAGCGCCTCACGGGCGTCCGGCCATCCGAGGCCCAGATGCAGGGCCGAGTTCATGCCGAGCAGCGGGCCGTGGCCCTCGGCGAGGAAGCGGGCGTGCCCGTCCGGCGTCACCAGCAGCGGCGGCGGGTGGCCGGCGTTGACCCAGTGCAGCTCCCACGGACCTCCTTCCGGTCCCTCGATCCGGGCGAACACGGCGGTGGCCATGGGGGCGTCACTGGTGTTGGTCATGGCCTCGTCCAGGCGGCGCATGATGAGGCTGGGGGGCTCCTGACGGTCCCAGGCCAGCGCGCGGAGCATGTTGCGTACCTCGGCCATATGGGCCGCGGCCTGGAGGTCGTGGCCCACGACGTCGCCGATGACCATCGTGGTGACGCCGTCGGCCAGGAGAAACGCGTCGTACCAGTCGCCGCCGACCTCCGCGGCACTCTGCGCGGGCTGGTAGCGGGCGGCCATCTGCAGATGGTCGACCTGGGGCAGCGGGGTGAGCAGCTGACGCTGCATCGTCTCCGCCACATGCCGCTGCCGGTCGAACAGCCGGGCGTTGTCCAGTACCAGTCCGGCACGGCGGCCGATGTCGGCCAGGACCAGGATTTCGGCCTCCGTCCACGGTCGGCGTTCCCCGGTGCGGCCGAGGGTCAGTGCGCCGAACACCTGCCGGCGGGTGCTCAGCGGCACGACGACGGCCGAGTGCCCGCCGAGCCGGTCGAAGAGTTCCCGGTGCGCGGGCGCGAGCGGCGGCTGGGCGGCGCGGGAGGGGGCGTCGGCGTCCACCCGCAGCGGCCGGCTTCCCCGCATCACCCGTGCCAGTGCCGATGTCGACGGGGTGCGGGCCAGCGGGGGCAGGGGGCCGAGGAGATCGTCCGCCCGGTTCTCGTCGCCCGTGGTCCGTACGGCGATCCGCCGCATGTCCCGCTCCTGGTCCTGGTCGTGCAGATCGACGGCCGCCCAGTCGGCGAGGTCCGGCACGAGCAGGCGGACCAGCCGGTGCAGCATCTTGGGGACGTCCAGGGTGGAACTGAGCACCGCGGAGATCTCGGCGACCATGGTCAGCCGCTCGGTGAGCTCCTCCAGTGCCGCGAGGTGCGTCGCCCGCTGCTCCGCGGCCTCCCGGTGAAGGCTGAAGTCGTGGAAAACGATCACGGCACCGTCCACCTGCCCCTGCCGCATCAGGGGGGTCGCGGCCCAGATGATCGGGACGGTGGTGCCGTCGGCCCGGAGGTAGAACTCGTCGCTGCCCTCGGCCGGACGCCCGGTGCCGATCACCCCGAGGACGTGGCACTCCTCCCGGGGGATCGGCCTGCCGTCCGCCTGTCGGTGCAGCAGGTCGTGCGCGTCCTGGCCGAGCATCTGTTCCTCGGCCCGTCCCACCAGCTGCCGGGCCCACGGGTTGGAGGCCGTCACCCGTCCGGAGAGGTCGGTGACGAAGAGGCCGGCGCCCAGGCTTTCGAACACGGCACGCAGGAAGTCCTGCTCCCGCTGCCGGTGAGCGGCGTTCAACGGCTCCACCATCCCCGGGCCGCCCGTTGGTCCTGGTCCATGACGAGAGGCCCGTGCTCGACGGCCCTCTCGTCATGCTCGCACCCCTGGCCGCGATGTGCTGCTCCAGGCACAGCGGTGGACGCCGAGCAGCCGTGGACGCCACGTGGCCGGGGACGCCGCGGGAGTGGGGGGCCGCGCGGGTGGGGGGCCTGCGGCGGGGACGGCGCGCGGGTGGGGGGCCGCGCGGGTGGGGGGCCCTACGGCCGGGACGCCGCGGGAGTGGGGGCCTGCGGCCGGGACGGCGTGAACACCTCGAGGGGACCTCGCCGTCCCGGCCGGTCACGGGGTCGGGCCGACACGCCTACCGCGACAGCCACGCATGCCCGGCACAGAATCGGGCCGACGCCTCCCGCGACCCCCGCACCGGCACGGCACGGGGTCAGGCCGACGCCTCCCGTGCGGCCTCCCGGACAGCCTCGCGGGCCGCCGCCGCGTCCGGGGCGGCGAGTGCCAGGCCGGCGAGCCGGCGGCAGTCGTCCAGAGCCAGCGACGCCAGCGACGCCCGGACGTCGCCGAGGCAGCCCGGCGCGGCCGACAGGCTGGTGACGCCCAGGCCGACGAGGACCAGGGCGAGCAGCGGGTCCGCCGCGGCCTCGCCGCACACGCCGACCGGCCTGCCCTGGCCGGCTCCCGCCTCCGCGGCCGTTCGCACGAGTTCGAGGAGGGCAGGCTGCCACGGGTCGAGGAATTCGGCCAGAACTCCCAGAGTGCGGTCGGCCGCGAACGCGTACTGGGCCAGGTCGTTGGTCCCGACGCTGAGGAAGTCGCACCGCCGCGCGAGCTCGCCGGCGCGCAGTGCCGCGGCGGGCACCTCCACCATGGCGCCCGCGGTCCGCAGCCCGTGGGCCTTCGCCCGGTCGGCGAAGCCGGCTGCCTCGGCGGGCACCGAGACCATCGGCGCCATGACCCATACGTCGGCGTCAGCGCCCCGCGCCGCCGCGGCGATCGCGGCCAGCTGCGTCTCGAGGAGCTGCGGGTCCCGGCGCGCCGTGCGCAGGCCGCGCACACCGAGTGCGGGGTTCTGCTCGTCGGCAGCGGTGGCGAACGGCAGTGGCTTGTCGGCCCCCGCGTCCAGGGTGCGTACGACGACCCGGCGGCCCGCGAAGGCGGCGAACACCTCGCGGTAGGCGGCCGTCTGCTCCTCGCCGGTGGGCGCCTGCTCGCGGTCGAGGTAGAGAAACTCCGTGCGGAACAGCCCGACGCCCTCGCTGTCGGCCGCCGCCGCGGCGGGCAGCTCCTGCAACGCGCCGAGGTTGACCAGCAGTTTGACCGGATGGCCGTCGGCCGTCCGCCCGGGGCCGACGGCCTGCGCCGAGAGCCGGCGCCGCTGTTCGTCGCGTGCGGCGGCCACCGCGACGGTGTCGGGCTCGGGATCGGGAACGACCGTACCCGTGATGCCGTCGACGAGCACCGGCGTGCCGTCCGTGAGCGCGGCCGCGCCGGCACAGCCGACGACGGCGGGCAGACCGAGGATCTTCGCGAGGATCGCGGTGTGGCTGGTGGGTCCGCCGCGCTCGGTGACCAGGGCGAGGACCTTGGCCGGGTCGAGGAGTGCGGTGTCCGCGGGCGCGAGGTCGTCCGCGACGAGGACGTACGGACGGCCGGGGTCGGGCAGGCCGGGCATCGGGAGTCCGAGGACACGCGCCACGGCGCGGTCGCGAAGGTCGTCGAGGTCGGCGACGCGCTCGGCGAAGTAGCCGCCCGCCGCCGTGAGGGACGAGCGGAAGGCGCGGAACGCCCTGTCCAGGGCGTGGGGCGCGTCGGCCCCGCCGAGCACGAGCTCGCCGACCTGGTCGGCGAGGGTCGGGTCGGCGGCCATCATGGCCTGTGCGGACAGGACTGCGGCCGCTTCACCGCCTACGGCAACCGCCCGTTCCTCCAGGTCGGCAGCCACCCCTGCCAGCGCCCCGCGCGCCGCCGCGGCCTCCGCGGGCTTATCGGCCGGTGCCACGGTGCGCGACGGCGGGAGGGCGGCCGGGGGCGCCATGCGGGCGACGGGCCCGGCGGCGCTGCCGCCCCCGGTGCCGATGCCGTGCAGCACGGGAGTACTCCTGGCCGTCGTGGTCGTGCCGGTCGTCACCGCTGCTCCTGGGCGTCGAGGTCGGCGGCGGCCAGCGTGGCCAGCTCCTCGAGGGCGGCCTCCGCGCCGTCGCCCTCCGCGGACAGCACCAGCGGGTCACCGTGCTTGGCGCCGAGAGCGAGCACGGACAGCAGGCTCCGGGCGTCGACCGGGGTCCCTCCGTCACGGGCCACGGTCACCCTGACCGGCTGGCGGGCCGCGGCCTGGACGAAGACGGCGGCGGGCCGGGCGTGCAGTCCGGAACGTGAACCGATGACGACAGTGCGCTGGGGCATGGGGATGACACTCCTACGGGGACGGGGCGAGGCTGCCGGTGGGGTGTGTGTCCGCCGTGGACGGCACGGCGGCGGGCCGGTGGGCGGTACGTGACCGGTCTGCCGGGCGCGGTCCCGGGCGGTGCTCGGGGCGGGCCCGGCCCGGGGCCGCTGCCCCGGGCCGGTCCGGTCCGGTCATGCGGCGGCGGGGACCTTGGTGTCCGCGGCCGCGTCGGTGGTGGCCGAGGTGGTGGTCCCGGCCGAGGTCTCCGGCTTGCGGCGGCTCTTGAGCAGCACCACCAGGGCGGCGGTGACCGTCGTGCCGGCCGCGATGGCCAGCAGGAAGAGCAGCGGCTGACCGATCAGCGGGACGACGAAGATGCCGCCGTGCGGAGCGCGCAGCGTGGTGTCGAACGCCATCGCCAGGGCACCGGTGACGGCTCCGCCGGCCATCGCGGACGGGATCACGCGCAGCGGGTCCGCCGCGGCGAACGGGATGGCGCCCTCGCTGATGAAGGAGGCGCCGAGGACCCAGGCCGCCTTGCCGTTGTCCCGCTCCGTCTTCGTGAACAGCTTCCCGCGCACGGTCGTCGCCAGCGCCATGCCCAGCGGCGGCACCATACCCGCCGCCATGACGGCGGCCATGACCTTGAGGCTGCCGTCGGTGGGATCGGCGAGGCCACCGACGGCGAAGGCGTAGGCCACCTTGTTGACCGGGCCGCCGAGGTCGAAGCACATCATGAGACCGAGCAGGACCCCGAGCAGGACGGCGTTGCCGCCGGACAGGCCGCTCAGCCAGTCGGTCATGGCCTTCTGCAGGGAGGCGATGGGCTTGCCGACGACGACGAACATCAGGAAGCCGACGATCGCGGACGAGATCAGCGGGATCACGACGACGGGCATGACACCGCGCAGCACGGGCGGGACGTCGACGCGCTGAATGGCCTTCACCACAGCGCCCGCGATGAGACCGGCGGCGAGTCCGCCGAGGAAGCCGGCCTCGATGGTGACCGCGAGCGCGCCGCCGACGAAGCCCGGCACGAGACCGGGCCGGTCGGCCATGCCGTAGGCGATGTATCCGGCGAGTACGGGGACCAGGAAGCCGAACGCGGCGCCCCCGATCTGGAACATCAGCGCGGCCCAGCTCGCGGCCTCCGTCCACACGAAGTGCTCGGCGACGGACGGGGCGCTGTTGATCTCATAGCCGCCGACGGCGAAGGCGAGGGCGATGAGCAGGCCGCCCGCGGCGACGAACGGGACCATGTAACTGACGCCGGTCATCAGCCACTTGCGCAGCCGGGTGCCGAAGTGGTCGCCGGGGGCGCCGGTGTCCATGGGTGCGGGGCCTGCCGCCGCGGCGGTGGTCTCGCCGCGTTCGGCTCTGCCGCGTACGTCGGCGATGAGTTCGGCGGGCCGGTTGATCGCCGCCTTGACCCCGACGTCGACGGTGGGCTTGCCGGCGAACCGGTCCTTCTCCCTGACCTCGACGTCATGGGCGAGGATCACGCCGTCGGCGGCCGCGATCACACCGGGGTCGAGGCGGGTGAATCCGCCCGAGCCCTGAGTCTCGACGACGAGTTCGACTCCCGCCGCCTCGCCGGCCTTCTGGAGGGACTCGGCGGCCATGTAGGTGTGGGCGATCCCGGTGGGGCAGGAGGTGACGGCCACGATCCGGAAGGGCGCGGCCGGGGGCGCAGGGGTGCCCGCCGCGGCCTCGCGGGCCGCCGGGTCGTCTGCGGGCGTTGCCGGAGCCTCGTCCCCGCGGACCAGGGCCGCGACCGCCGCCGGGTCCCGCTCCGCGCGGAGCGCGGCGGTGAAGTCGGGGTCCATGAGCCGCCGGGCCAGCGACGACAGGATCGTCAGGTGGTCGTCGTCCGCGCCGGCCGGCGCGGCGATCAGGAAGATCAGGTCGGCCGGCCCGTCCGGGGCACCGAAGTCGATGCCGGAGGCGCTGCGACCGAAGGCGAGGGTCGGGGCGGTGACGTGCTCGCTGCGGCAGTGCGGAATGCCGATGCCGCCGTCGAGTCCGGTGGGCATCTGGGCCTCGCGTGCCGCCACGTCGGCGAGGAAGCCGTCGATGTCGGTGACGCGCCCTGCGGCCACCATCCGCTCGGCGAGGGACCGCGCTGCGGCTTGCTTGGTCTCGGCGGACAGGTCGACGTCGACCAGTCCTGCGGTGATCAACTCACTCATCACGCGGCTCCTTGCTCGCGAACCGCCGCGGGGGCGGTGGTGGGACATGGTGGTGCGGCATCCGTCGGGCAGGCCCTGCCGGAGCCGGTGCCGTGGTACCGCGCTCCGGTACGAGGGGGGCGGTGGGCCCGGCCCGGAAGGACGGTCATGGCGCCGGCTCCCCGAGGACCCGGTCCAGAGGGACGGACCGGGTGACCGTCACCGCCGCCGGGTCCAGATGGGCAGGTGACGGCATCACGCTCCCCGGCAGCTGGACGGCGGCGGTTCCATGGGCGACGGCGGCGGCGAGGGCGGCGGGGCCGCTGCCGCCGGCGGTGAGGAAGCCCGCCAGGGAGGCGTCCCCGGCGCCGACGTTGCTGCGGACCGCCTCGGCGGGCGCGTGGCCGAACCAGGTACCGGTGTCGTCGACGAGCAGCTGACCGTCGGCTCCCAGGCTGGCCAGGACCGCCCGGGCTCCCCGTTCGCACAGTTCGTCCGCCGCCTTGACAGCGTCGCCGACGGTGGCCAGGGGGCGCCCGACGGCTTCGGCGAGCTCCTCCGCGTTGGGTTTGACCACGTCGGGCCGTTCCCGCAGCGCGGCCGTCAGGGCCGCGCCCGAGGTGTCGAGGGCGACCCGGGCGCCGGCCCGGTGGAGGCGCGCCACCAGCTCGGCGTACCACTCGGGGCCCAGGCCGCGCGGCAGGCTGCCGCAGCAGGCGATCCAGTCCGCGTCGGCGGAGCGGGTCCGTACCGCCTCCAGCAGCGCCTCGGCCTCCCCGGCGGCGAGGTCGGGGCCGGCCGCGTTCACTTTGGTGAGGGTGCCGTCGGGTTCGACGAGCGTGATGTTGACGCGGGTGGAGCCGGCCACGGGGACGCCGGCGGCCTCGATGCCGTGTTCCCCGAGCAGCCGGTCGAGCAGCGCGCCCTCGGGGCCGCCGAGCGGCACGACGGCCACGGTGCGGTGGCCGGCGGCGGCGACCGCGCGGGACACGTTGACACCTTTGCCGCCGGGGTCGACGCGGTCCCTGGCGGCGCGCAGCACGGCTCCGCGGTCCAGGAACGGCAGTTCGTAGGTGCGGTCCAGGCTCGGGTTCGGGGTGATGGTGAGGATCATGCGCGGACGACCTCCGTGCCCTGCGCCTCGATGGCGCGGGTGTCGTCGGGCGCGAGGCCCGTGTCGGTGATCAGCAGGTCCACGTCCGCGAGGTCGCCGAAGCGGGCGAAGTGCTGCTGCCCGAACTTGGCGGAGTCGGCCAGCAGGACGACTCTGCGGGCGGCGCCGATGACGGCCCGTTTGACCGCCGCCTCCGCCAGGTCGGGGGTGGTCAGGCCGCTGTCGGGGCCGAATCCGTTGGTGGCGAGGAAGACGACGTCGGCCTTGATCTCCGCGTACGCCCGCAGCGCCCAGGCGTCGACGGCGGCACGGGTACGGTGCCTCACTCGGCCTCCGACGAGGTGGAGGGCGATGCCCGGGTGGTCGGCGAGCCGGGCGGCGACGGGCAGCGCATGGGTCACGACCGTCAGCGCGGAATCCACCGGGAGGGCCGCGGCCAGCCGGGCGGCCGTGGTGCCGGCGTCCAGGATGACGCTGCCGTCGGCCGGGAGCTCGGCGAGCGCGGCGAGCGCGATGCGCTCCTTCTCGTCGGCGGCGACCGCGTCCCGCTCCGCGAGGTCGGGCTCGAAGTCGAGGTGGCCGACCGGGATGGCGCCGCCGTGCACACGGCGCACCAGGCCCGCGCGGTCGAGGGCCTTGAGGTCGCGCCGCACGGTTTCCGCGGTGACCTGGAACTCCTCGGCGAGGGACAGCACATCCACCCGACCGCTGTCGCGGGCCAGGCGCATGATCTCCTGCTGACGCTCCGCTGCGAACATGTGGTTTTACATCCGTTTCCATGACCGAGTCTGTGGTTTTCCAGGATGCTACGCCCGCACCACGGAGAAGTAAACAGATCCGGGCAGGAAAACAGGCAGAAACAGGCGCGGCGCCTCCGGGCGGATGCAGGTCGGTCGGCAGGGCGGGCACACCCTGATCGCACAGCCGGCCCGCGGAAGGGCGCGCCCCGTCCCCGTCACGGCGGGGTCAGCGGCCGGTCCCGCCCCGGAGCGCGTCATCACTCCCGGAGTTCTCGGCCGGCAGCGGCGACCTCACCGGCCCCGGGCGACCGGCCCCTGGCAACCCGATACCGGCAGGCCGAGTGCCGCCGCTTCGAAGGGCACACCGGCCCGGCCGCACCCGCTCCTCGACCGTCACCACTCCCAGCACCACACTCAGCAGTGCGTCGCGCAGCGCGAGAGCCGATTGCGGAGCGGCCGGGGTGCCCACCCCGGAGAGTCGTCCGGAGCCGCTGCCGGCCGGAGCCGCGCGGCAGGAGGCGACGGCCAGTTCCCCGCAGCGCGGGGCGAGTTCCTGGTCCTCGTCCCCCATGGGCACCGCACTCGTCGCCCCGTTTCTCGGTTCGGCGTGTCCCTGCGCATCATGACCCCGCCGCCGGGCGGGAGTTCACGCACTCCCCCTCGCAAGGGCGGGACCGGCGGTCGGGCAGCCGACGGGCGGCGGGGCCGGAGCCGGCTTTTGGACGTGTCCCCGCCGCCCGCCGTGCTCATCGAGGACCGGCCCGGTTCGCCGGGGCGGGGTGGGGGACGAACCCGCCGCAGGCGGTCTGCGCGCGACCGCCACCAGGCGGGCGGTCCTGCGCGTGCCGGTACTCAGCCGAAGCGCTCGGCAAGACGCCGGAAGACCACCGGCACCGCGCCGTGGACACGTGCCGGCAGCCTCAGCCACGGCGGGACGAAGACCTCGTCCCTGTTGCGCCGCACCACCGCACGCCAGACGGCTTCTGCCACCCGGTCGGCCGGGAGCGGCTTCGGACGGGACCGGTGGTACGGGGTGCCGCGCCGCTCGAAGAAGGGCGTGTCGACCACACCCGGCACTACGACGCAGATCTCCACGCCGCTGCCCTTCAGTTCGTAGCGGAGGCTGTCGGCGAAGGCGGCCAGCGCCCCCTTGGCCGCCGAGTACACCGCTTCCTCCTCGACGCCCACGCTTCCGGCGATGGAGCCCAGCAGCACGACCCGCCCCCTTCCCCGGGCCACCATCTGCGGCAGCAGCCGGCGCACCAGATGCACCACGGACGCCAGGTCGACGGCGAGCACCTCGTCGATCGCCGCGGGCGGTATGGCGGTGAACGGCCCGGCCCAGCCGATCCCCGCCGCCGCCACCAGGACGTCCACGTGTCCGGCGGACTCCAGGGCCGTACGGGCCAGGTGCGCGGCCCCGGCGGGATCGGCGAGGTCGGCCCGCAGCACGGCGCCTCGGGTGCGGCTCGCCACCTCGTCGAGGCGCACCTTGTCGCGTCCGTGCAGCAGCAGGCGCCAGCCCGGCGCGCCGGCGAAGCGGTCGGCGACGGCCGCGCCGATACCCGAGGAGGCGCCGGTGATCAGTACCACCGGAGCTCTCCGTCCCCGCGTCGACCCGTCCGGCGAGTCGGGCACCGCCGGCAGCACAGACATCACATGCCCCTCGGAATTGTCCTGCGACGTCCATGGCGTCCCCGTCCGAGTGAAGAATCGAGCCGCCCGGACCCACCGTTCCACGTCGCCCGCCGCCACCCCGCCGACCGGACGGGTGTCCGCCCGAGCGCGCCACGTCCCGTGCCGCGCATACGGGGTACGGCCTCTCCGGCGCCGGGCGATCCGGTCCGCCGAAGCGTCCACCTCGCACCTCCCGATTCGTGCGGCCCGTACGGGGGCGCACCGACCGCACAGACGTACCCGGCATCCGGAACTCGTAACGCCGGGCGCCGCGGGGCCCGTCACCCTGATGGCGGATGTCGTGGACAGCCCGTAAGGGCGCACACATATACATTGCACCGGTATAGGTCATAGGGGTCGCCGCCTGTGGGTGCATCCGCACCTGAACCAGAGCAGAAGGCACCCGAACGTACGGGAGTTCGTGTGGCATCTGAGTCAGGTCCTCGCCTCGACGTCCAGTCGGAGGACGCATACGAGAACGAGCTGCCGGTGCAGCGCAGGCAGCCCGGCAACGTCGTGATCAAGTGGCTGACGACCACCGACCACAAGACGATCGGCACGCTGTACATGTCGACGGCGTTCGGCTTCTTCATGCTCGGCGGCCTCATGGCGCTCTTCATGCGCGCCGAACTGGCCCGGCCGGGCACGCAGATCATGTCGAACGAGCAGTTCAACCAGGCGTTCACGATGCACGGCACGGTCATGCTGCTGATGTTCGCGACGCCGCTGTTCGCCGGATTCGCGAACTGGATCATGCCGCTGCAGATCGGCGCGCCGGACGTGGCGTTCCCGCGGCTGAACATGTTCGCGTACTGGCTGTACCTTTTCGGCTCGCTGATCGCGGTGGCCGGCTTCCTCACCCCGCAGGGCGCCGCCGACTTCGGCTGGTTCGCCTACTCACCACTGAATGACGCCGTCCACTCGCCGGGCGTCGGCGGCGACCTTTGGATCATGGGTCTGGCCTTCTCCGGCTTCGGCACGATCCTCGGCTCGGTCAACTTCATCACCACGATCATCTGCATGCGCGCTCCGGGCATGACGATGTTCCGGATGCCGATGTTCACCTGGACCGTGCTGCTGACCGGTGTGCTGGTCCTGCTGGCCTTCCCGGTCCTGGCGGCCGCACTGTTCGCCCTGGAGGCGGACCGCAAGTTCGGTGCCCATGTCTTCGACCCGGCCAACGGCGGCGCGATCCTGTGGCAGCACCTCTTCTGGTTCTTCGGCCACCCGGAGGTGTACATCATCGCGCTGCCGTTCTTCGGCATCGTCTCGGAGATCATCCCGGTCTTCTCCCGCAAGCCGCTGTTCGGTTACATCGGTCTGATCGGTGCGACGATCGCGATCGCCGGCCTGTCCGTGACGGTGTGGGCGCACCACATGTTCGTCACGGGAGCCGTGCTGCTGCCGTTCTTCTCCTTCATGACGTTCCTCATCGCCGTACCGACGGGCGTGAAGTTCTTCAACTGGATCGGCACGATGTGGAAGGGCTCCTTGTCCTTCGAGACACCGATGCTGTGGGCGATCGGCTTTCTCGTGACGTTCCTGTTCGGCGGTCTGACCGGCATCATCCTGGCGTCGCCGCCGCTGGACTTCCACGTCTCGGACTCGTACTTCGTCGTCGCGCACTTCCACTACGTCGTCTTCGGCACCGTGGTCTTCGCGATGTTCGCCGGATTCCACTTCTGGTGGCCGAAGTTCACCGGCAAGATGCTGGACGAGCGGCTCGGCAAGATCACCTTCTGGACGCTGTTCATCGGCTTCCACGGCACCTTCCTGGTGCAGCACTGGCTCGGCGCGGAAGGCATGCCGCGGCGTTACGCGGACTACCTCGCCGCCGACGGCTTCACCGCGCTGAACACGATCTCCACGATCGCCTCGTTCCTGCTCGGAGCGTCGATCCTGCCCTTCATGTACAACGTCTGGAAGACGGCGAAGTACGGCAGGAAGATCGAGGTCGACGACCCGTGGGGCTACGGCCGTTCGCTCGAGTGGGCCACCTCCTGCCCGCCGCCGCGGCACAACTTCCTCACCCTGCCGCGTATCCGCAGCGAATCGCCGGCGTTCGACCTGCACCACCCGGCCATGGCCACCCTCGACGAGGTCACGGACGCGGGACGGCGCGACGTCTACGAGCCGGGGCAGGGAGTCGCCCCGCCGCTCGGCGAGGACAGGGACGGCAGGTGAGGGGCCGGGTGCGGCAGCCGGACGCGGAGGCCGCCGCGGGGATCGCCAGGCTGGAGGGCTATCTGCTCGCGCAGAGCCGGGTACGGGAGGCGGAGCGGGAGGCGGAGGAGTTCGCCGGCCGGATGCCGTGGCTGACGGGTGCGCAGCGCGAGGAGGTCGTCCGCATCTACACCCAGGACCGCATCGCGCTGTCGCGGCGTGTCCTCAAGGCGCTGGTCTCCCGGGCACACGAACTGCGGGAGGAGTACACCGCGCGCTACGAGGAGCTCAGGCGCCGGCTGCTGTGCGCGAGCGTCGCGGCGCTGATCGGCGCGACGGCCCTGTGCGCGCTGGCGGGGCTGCTGGCCGCACACCGCTGACGCCGGTCGCAAGGGCGGCGGGGTTCGCAGCGACGGGCGCGATACTTGAGGAGTGGACCAGTCTGTGCACCGGATCCCGAGTGTGCGGCGGCAGCTGGGCAGCAGCCTCTTCGCCCGTGTCGCGGGCCCCTCGGGGGCCGAGACCCGTGCCCGTATCCATGAGACACCGGGACCGCGCTGGTTCGGACCCGACCGGCCGATCCGCACCGTCCACGGTGACGCCTCCATGTTCATCGGCGGGCTGAGCGCGCTGCTGCTGCAGTCGCTCCATCCGCTGGCCATGGCCGCCGTCGCGGCACACTCCGGCTACCGGGGCGACCCGTGGGGGCGGCTGCAGCGCACCAGCACGTTCCTCGCGGTGACGACGTACGGGACTGCCGACGACGCCCGGGACGCGGTGGAGTCGGTGCGGGCCGTCCACGCGCGCGTGGCGGGCACGACCCGGTCGGGAGAGCCGTACCGCGCCTCTGACCCGCATCTCCTCGGCTGGGTGCACGTCGCGGAGGTGTACAGCTTCCTGTCCGCGCATCAGCGCTACGGAAAGCACCCGCTGGACACGGCGGGCTGCGACGGGTACGTCGCGGACGCGGCGCGGGTGGCAGAGGCTCTCGGGGTGAGTGACCCGCCACGCGACCGTGCCGGGCTGGCGGAGCGGCTCGCCGCGTACCGCCCCGAACTCGGCGCCACGCAGGAGGCCCGGGAGGCCGCCCGCTTCATGCTGCGCCACCCGCCTCTGCCCTGGGCGGCCAGAGCGCCGTACGCGGTCCTGGCCGCGAACGCCGTCGCGCTGCTGCCGCCGTGGGCCAGGAAGCCGCTCGGACTGCCGTACGCGCCGGTACTCGAGCGGCGCTGTGTACACCCGACCGGTGCGGCGCTGACCGGCGCCATCCGGTGGGCCATGGTCCCCCCTCCCCCGCCCTCCGGACAGCCCTGACGGCGGCGGGCGGTCAGCCCGGGCAGGCCCCGTTCGGCGGAAATACAATGAACGCGGGCTGCAGGGCCCAGCCGGGCCGTTCGCCGTGCGCCGCACGGACACCGGGCCGGTCGACCTTCGGACTCGGTTTCGGAGACGTCCATGAGCCGGCATCGTCCCGCACGTTCGGCGACCGCGGAGGAGATGCTGGCCACGCTCGGACGGCTCACCGACCGGGCACGGCAGGGTGCGGAGCGGCACAAGGCCCGCGTGGAACTGGCGGAGGCACTGCAGCGCTCGATGCTGCCGGCCGGCCTGCCCACCGTGCCGGGCCTGCGGGTCGCCGCACGGTACGCCCCGGCCCGGCACGGCCTGGACATCGGCGGCGACTGGTACGACGCCTTCGTGCTTCCCGACGGCTCGCTGGGCCTCTCGATCGGTGACGTGCAGGGCCACGACGTGGAGGCCGCCGCCTTCATGGGGCAGGTGCGCATCGGGCTGCGCGCCGTCGCCATGGCGACCACCGACCCGGGCGAGGTACTGCGCCGCGCCAACGAACTGCTGCTCTCCGTCGACCACGGGCTCTTCGCGACGTGCAGCTTCCTGCGCTACGACCCGGCGCTGCGCGAGCTGCGGAGTGCCCGTGCCGGTCATGTGCCTGCCGTATGGGCGACGGCCGGAGGGCACGGCGGGATCGTCGAGGACGAGACGGGCATACCGCTCGGCATCCTGCCGGGCGAGGTGTATCCGGTGGCGAGCCGACAGCTGCCCGCGGGCGGCGCGTTCGTCCTGCTGACGGACGGTGTCGTGGAGGGTCCGTCGTTTCCGATCGAGGTGGGGCTCGAAGCGGTGGCCGACGTCGTCCGGTTCGCGGCCCTCCACGGCACCGCGGCGGAGAAGCTGGCGGCTCAGGTGATGGGCACGGCGGCGCTCACCGATCACACGGACGACGCGGCGGTCCTGGTCCTGCTCCAGGACGCGGCGTAGTCGCCGACTGCGGGGCGGGCGGGGCGGTTGCACGGCAACTTCGCGGCTTCCGGCCGCGCGTGTCACGAGGACGGGGCGACGGAGACGCTGTGAGATGACATGCGTGGTCCGCAGCGAACGAGTCCGACGCCCTGCCGCAGCACTGCTGCGCATCCTCGCCGTCGCCGGTGCCTACTGGGCGGGCGCGCGGATCGGCCTCCTCCAGCAGGTGGTCGTCGAGGGGGCGGTCGTCACACCGCTGTGGCCGCCCACGGGCATCGCGCTGAGCTGTCTGCTGTGGGCCGGGGCAGGGGTGTGGCCCGGGATCTGCCTGGGGGCGCTTCTCACCATCGCCACGATCGACAGTGTCGACCCGGCCGCCGTCGGCATCCTGGCCGGCAACACGCTGGCCCCGCTGTCCGCCTATCTGATGCTGCGGCGGATCGGCTTCCGTACCGGCCTCGACCGGCTCAGGGACGGACTGGCGCTGGTGTTCCTGGGAGCCCTGACCGGAATGCTGGTGAGCGCGACGCTCGGTGCGGGGACCCTGGTGCTGGCCGGATCGCTGCCGCTCGGCGAGTTCTGGGCCGTGTGGTCCGCGTGGTGGGCCGGGGACGCGATGGGCGTTCTGGTGATCACGCCGCTGCTGCTGGTACTGCGCCGCGCTCGGCTGCCGCGCGACACACGGGCGTGGTGGTGGACCGAGGTCGTGGCGCTCTGCGTGACCTCGGTGGCCGTGACGCTGGTGGCCACGCGGGCCGACCTGTCACTGCTGTTCCTGGTGTTCCCGGTGCTGATCTGGGCTGCTCTGCGGTTCCAGCTGCCCGGCTCCGCGCCGTGTGCGCTGCTGATCTCGGTCATGGCGATCTCGGCGGCGACGGGCGGTACGGGCGTGTTCGGCGGCCGCAGCATACTGGAGGTCATGGTCGTCCTCCAGGCACTCAACGGATGTGCGGCGCTGACCGGGCTGCTGCTGGCGGCGATCGTCACCGAGCAGATCGCCGTCCGCCGCAAGATCGAGCTGGCCTGCACGGCGCTCGCCGAGGTCGTGGACCAGCTCGCACCGGGTGAGACGGCGCACCTGTGGCCACCGAAGGAGGGCGGGAAGGGCCTGGAGAGGTAACGGGGCCTTTCCGGAATTGTTCATGGGATTCATTTCCATGTAGCGTCACCCTCGCCCACCGTCGACGAGGAGGACGACCATGGCCGTTCCCAAACGGAAGATGTCCCGCAGCAACACCCGGCACCGCCGCTCCCAGTGGAAGGCCGCGACGGCCCAGCTCGTGCCGGTGACGGTCGACGGATCGACCGTCATGGTTCCGCAGCGGCTGGTGCGAGCCTACGAGCGCGGACTGCTGCACCCGGAGGGCTGAGGCGGCGCCGCGCCCGAGCGGTTGCCGGTGCCGCCGGCGAGGAATCAGTACGCGGAGTCGACGTTGTCGATGGAGCCGTACTTGTCGGCGGCGTAGTTCGCGGCCGCGGTGATGTTGGCGACCGGGTCGGTCAGGTCGCGCGGTGTGCCCTTGACGTGGTAGGCGTCGAAGGTCGGCTGGATGACTTGCAGGAGCCCCTTGGACGGGGTGCCGTTCTGGGCGTTGGCGTCCCAGTTGTTCTGGGCGTCCGGGTTGCCGCTGGACTCGCGCATGATGTTGCGGTGCAGGCTCTCGTAGCTGCCGGGGATGCCCTCGGCCTTCATGATGGCGAGCGCCTCCTTGATCCAGCCGTCGAGGTTGTCGGCGTAGACCTTCTTGCCCTTCTCCGGCTTGTCCGCCGTCTTCTCCGCCGAGGCGCCGGCCGCCGCCGAGGTCGCCGCCGGGGCGGCGTGAGCGGGCGAAGGGGCCAGGGTGAGCGCCACTGCCGCGGCACCCGCGGTGGCCATGCCGGTGAGCGAGAGCTTGCGGAAACGGGCGGTACGGGCGAAGGCGGTCATACGGAGGTACTCCCAGGGGGACGTCGTGGGGCCGACCAGATGAGGTTCGGCGGCGGAGGGAGATGACCCTCCGGGGACGTCAGCCATGGTCAGGGGCAGCCGGAGCGCGGCGCAAGAATGTGACCTACTACCCCACTGCAGAGGCATGACCGAATCATCCACAGATGGGGCGCATATTCCAGTTCGACTGGGTTCCGGTGTCCACTACCGGGCTTAGGACGTGACGTGGCTCCTATGCCCGGTGTCACAACGAGGGCCCTCCTGGCGGAGGCATCCGCCGTGGGGGGGGGGGGGGGGGGCCCCCCCCGGGGGGGGGGGGGGGGCCCCCCCGGGGGGGGGGGGGCCCCCCGACCCCCGCGGGGGGGCGCCCCCCCCCCCCGCGCCCCCCACGGCCCCGCCCCCCAGCCCCGCCGAAACACCCGCGGCCCCGCCCCGGGCGCCCCCCCCGCCCCCGCCCCCGCCCCCCCCCCCGCCCCCCCCACGACGGTGCGGCCCGCACGGGGGCGGCCGGCCTCACTCGAACCGCGAGGTGTCACCCGCCCCGCGGCGCACGATCTCCGGTTCGCCGCCGGAGAAGTCGATGACCGTGGTCGGCTCGGTGCCGCAGTCGCCGGAGTCCACCACGGCGTCCACCACATGGTCGAGCCGTTCCTTGATCTCCCAGCCCTGGGTCATCGGCTCCTCCTCGTCCGGCATGAGAAGCGTGCTGGACAGCAGCGGCTCGCCCAGTTCGGCGACCAGGGCCTGAGCGACGACGTGGTCGGGGATCCGGACGCCGACGGTCTTCTTCTTCGGGTGCAGCAGCTGGCGCGGCACCTCCTTCGTCGCGGGCAGGATGAAGGTGTATCTGCCCGGCGTCGCCGCCTTGATCAGACGGAACACGTCGTTGTCGACCTGCACGAACTGCCCCAGCTGCGCGAAGTTCTGACACACCAGTGTGAAGTGGTGACGTTCGTCCAGATTGCGGATCGACCTGATCCGGCCGATGCCGTCACGGCTGCCCAGCCGGCATCCCAGCGCGAAGCAGGAGTCCGTCGGATAGGCCACGAGCGCGCCGGCCCTGATGCTTTCGGCCACGCTGCTGATGGTGCGTCGCTGAGGATTCTCGGGGTGCACATCGAAGTACTTCGCCATCCGCCGAGTCTAGGGCGTGCAGGGCGCGTCGGAACCGCGCAGGCCGGCGGGCGCGATCCGCGCCGAACAGGGCCCCGGGCGGCACGCTCGGGATCCTGCCGGACCATCCGGGCGCGCCCGGATGCGTAACGGGGGCCTCAATGACCGGTACTTGACGCCCCGGCACCCAGTGCGGTGGCGATGCTGTCGGCGATCGGCGTCGTCGGGCGGCCGATCAGACGGCGCAGGTCGCCGCTGCCGCCCTCGAGCAGACCGCGCCGGACGGCGCTGACATCGACGTCCACGAGGATGCCGGCCAGCGGCTCCGGAACTCCGGCGCCGGTGAGGACCGAGCGGTACGCCTCGGCCGGAACGTCGTGGTACAGCACCTCCCGGCCGGACCGGTCGGACAGCAGGGCGGCGTACTCCGCCAGGGTCCAGGCGTGGTCGCCGCTGAGTTCGTACGCCTTGCCGTCGTGGCCGTCGGTGGTGAGGACGGCGGCCGCGGCGGCCGCGTAGTCGGCGCGGGAGGCGGAGCCGACGCGGCCCTCGCCGGCGCTGCCGACGACCCCGTGCCGGAGCTGGACCGGGATCTGGTCCGTGTAGTTCTCGCTGTACCAGCCGTTGCGGAGGAAGGTGTGGGTCAGGGCCGGAGCCGAGGACGGCCTGCTCGGTTGCCCGGTGCTCGTCGGCGAGTTCGAAGGCGGCCGCGGGACCGCCGAGAACGCTCGTGTACACGAGCCGGGCGACGCCTGCCGCCTTCGCGGCATCGATGACCGCGGTGTGCTGCGGGATGCGCTGTCCGACCTCGCTTCCGGAGATCAGCAGGACCGTGTCACCGGCCTTGAAGGCGTCCGCGAGGGCCTTCGGGCTGCCGTAGTCGGCGACGCGCAGCTCCACGCCGCGCAGGGCCAGGGGGGCGGCCTTCGCCTCATCCCGCACGACGGCTGCGATCTGCTCGGCGGGGATCCTGGCCAACAGCTCGTCGATGACGAGACGGCCCAGCTGCCCGGTGGCTCCGGTGACGACGATGCTCATGTTTCGACTGCTCCCGTGCTGCGTACGTGAACGCCTGCGGCGATGACGTCACTAACCGTAGGAGAGGTACTAACTATTCGGAAGTACGCACTTCTGGGTAAGCTGGGGGCATGAGCGTGAGAAACGAAACCGCCGCCGCCGGGCTCCGGGCGCCCGACGTCAATGCGGCGAACTGCCCCTCACGGCTGGTGCTGGAGCACGTCACCAGCCGCTGGGCGGTGCTCCTGCTCGCCACACTGCTCGACGGCACGCACCGGTTCAGCGAATTGCGCCGCACCGTCGGCGGGGTGAGCGAGAAGATGCTCGCCCAGACGCTCCAGACTCTGGAACGGGACGGCTTCGTCCGCCGGAAGGCGCATCCGGTCATCCCCCCGCGCGTCGAGTACTCCCTCACGCCGCTCGGCGAAGAGGCCGCCCACCAGGTGTGGGCCCTGGCCCGCTGGGCGGAGGCGCGGGTGCCCCGGGTGCAGGCCGCACGCGAGGACTACGACCGGGAGAAGGCCGGCGCGACGCAGGCCCGGGGCTGACGCCCGCCGCGGCACGGTGCGGGGCACGCGAGGGCACGGCGGCGCCGGCTCCGGCAGCCCTGCGGCGAGCCGGCGCGGGCGGGGGACGCCACCGGGCCGCGGCCGGGGGCCGCTACGGGTGTCCGCACCCGAGGGCGATGCCGTCGAGGACCATCGACAGGTACTGGCGGGCGATCTCGTCGGGGCTGTGCAGACCGCCCGGCCGGTACCAGGACGCGGCGACCCACACCGTGTCGCGCACGAAGCGGTAGGTGAGCCGGACGTCCAGGTCGGCACGGAAGACCCCGTCGGCGACCCCGCGCTCCAGAGTGCCCAGCCATGCCTTCTCGAACTTCTGCTGCGAGTCGGTGAGATACGAGAAGCGGGGCTGGGCCGACAGGTACCTCGACTCCTTCTGGTAGATCGCCACGGCCGCGCGGTGGCGGTCGATCTCACGGAAGGACTCCACGACGAGCGCCTCGATGGTCTCCCTGGGGCCGAGACGCGCGGCCAGTACGGCGTCGTATCCGGCCCACAGTTCGTCGAGGAAGGTGGAGAGGATCTCGTCGAGCATCGACTCCTTGGAGTCGAAGTGGTAGTAGAGGCTCCCCGCCAGCATGCCGGCCGCGTCGGCGATCTTGCGGACCGTGGTGGCGTTGTAGCCCTGCTCGGCGAAGACGTCGGCGGCGACGCCGAGCAGTTCGCGGCGGCGCTCGGGCGAGGGGCTCACGCTCTTCTTCCTGCCGCCGGCCGGGCCGACACCGGCCGGCGCCTTCTCGTCGTACGGCGCGTCACCGACCGGCGCCTTCTCGTCGTACGGCGCGTGGTTTTCGGGCGCGTCCCCGTTGGGCACATTACGTTTCGGCACGCTGCCATTGTCGTCCCCCTGCCCGCCCGCGGAGGTCCCGGGCAGCCGGATCAGCGGACGGAGAGGCTGGAGCGCCGGACGACCAGTTCGGGCTGGAGCACCACCCGCCGGTGCTCGTGCGTACGCCCGCCGCCCTGCGCCTCGGTCTCCTCCAGCAGCAGCTCCGCGGCCATCGTGCCCATCGTGAC
Organism: Streptomyces sp. NPDC048389; assembly: GCF_040706335.1. Classification (NCBI taxonomy): domain Bacteria; kingdom Bacillati; phylum Actinomycetota; class Actinomycetes; order Kitasatosporales; family Streptomycetaceae; genus Streptomyces; species Streptomyces sp. NPDC048389. The sequence continues at coordinate 105,757 of NZ_JBEZKP010000018.1, forward strand.
GGCCGGTTGCCGCACCGACGTCAGCGGGACGGCCGCGGCGGCCGCGAACTCGATGTCGTCGTAGCCGACGATGGCGAGGTCGTCGGGGACCGCGACACCGGCTGCGTACAGGGCCTGGAGGACACCGAGGGCAAGCAGGTCGTTGGCGCAGAAGACAGCGGTCGGGCGGTCGACGAGGCCGAGGATCCGGGCGCCCGCGTCCCGTCCCGCGCCGACGTCGAGCCGCTCGGTCGGCAGTTCGCGCAGGGCGTCCGGACCGAGACCGGCCTCGGCAAGGGCATGCAGGGCGCCGACGCGGCGGTCCCCGACCTGGTTCAGGTTCGGCGGGCCGCTGACGTACGCGATGGAGCGGTGCCCTGCGTCGAGAAGGTGCCGAACGGCCAGGGCTCCGCCCGTGACATCGTCGACGGAGACCGAGCACTCCGTGACGCCGTCGGCGACGCGGTCGACGAGGACGAAGGGGATGCCGTGACGGCGGAAGGCGGCGACGGTGCTCCCGGTGGCGTCGGCCGGTGTCAGCAGCACGCCCCGTACCCGCTGTTCGGCGAAGAGCGACAGGTACTCGGCCTCCTCGCCGGGACTCTGATCGCTGTTGCAGACCATCACGCCGAGGCCGGCCTTGCGGGCGGCCCGCTCGGCCCCACGGGCGACGTCGACGAAGAAGGGGTTGCCCATGTCGAGGACGAGGAGCCCCATGATCCTGCTGCGACCGGCGCGCAGCTGGCGTGCGGACTCGCTGCGGACGTAGCCCAGCCGGTCGATGGCGGACAGCACCCGGGCCCGGGTCTCCGCGGCCACCGAGTCCGGTCGGTTGATGACGTTGGAGACCGTGCCCACGGAGACCTTGGCGGCGCGAGCGACGTCCTTGATACCCACCGACTGGGACATCAGGCAGGAACCTCCGAGAGGACGAGGGGCGGCCGTGGCGTTTCACACTACCGTCACGCCGTCTCGGGAACTGCCCCGCTCAGGCGCCCGGCCGAGGCCGGCGGCAGGCTCTTCAGGCGAGGTGGAACACCTCGGTGAGGGGTTTCATCGCCTCGTCGGGGCGGGCGCCGTCGAGCGATTCGAAGAACGGCGCCATCTCGGCCTGCCAGCGGGCGTTCACGTCGGTGGTTTCCATGGCGGCCTGCGCCGCGGCGAAGTCCTCCGTCTCCAGGTAGCCGACGAGGAGCCCGTCGTCGCGCAGGAAGAGCGAGTAGTTGTGCCAGCCGGTGGACGAGAGCGCTTCCAGCATGTCCGGCCACACGGCCGCATGCCGCTCCCGGTACTCGTCGATCCGGTCCGCACGGACCTTGAGGAGGAAACAGACGCGCTGCACGAGGTGCCACTCCCGGGTGATGAAAGGTTTCAGCCCAGCCAGGGACGTTAGGCAAGGACAACCGGCCGGGTCAAGAGGTCTCCCTCCCGCGTCCCCACGATGGCTTGACTACCGGCAAGCGACCCGCCGACGGTTGACAGCCTCCTCCAAGCCACCTAGCTTCACGTTTGAATCGTTTCATACAGGCGTTCGCCCGTTCCTTTCCTTCCGATCCTTCCTTTCCTTCCGACCGATGCCACAGGAGTCCTGCAGTGACCGATCTCGCCGCGGTGAAGGCCGCGCTCAAGACCCAGGCCATCGAGACGCCGTCCTGGGCGTACGGGAACTCGGGGACCCGCTTCAAGGTCTTCGCCCAGCCGGGAGTCCCGCGCACCCCGGAGGAAAAGCTGGACGACGCCGCGCGGGTGCACGCGCACACCGGCGCCGCGCCGTCCGTCGCGCTGCACATCCCGTGGGACACGGTCGACGACTACGCCGCCCTGGCCGCCCACGCCGAGAAGCTGGGCCTGCGGATCGGGGCGATCAACTCCAACGTCTTCCAGGACGACGACTACAAGCTCGGCTCCGTGACGAACCCCGACCCGCAGGTCCGGCGCAAGGCGCTCGGCCATCTCCTCGAGTGCGTCGACATCATGGACGCCACCGGGTCCAGGGACCTGAAGCTGTGGTTCTCCGACGGCACCAACTACCCCGGCCAGGGGGACATCCGGGCCCGCCAGGACCGGCTCGCCGAGGCGCTCGCGGCCGTCCACGACCGACTCGGCGACGACCAGCGGATGCTCCTGGAGTACAAGCTCTTCGAGCCGGCCTTCTACACGACCGACGTGCCGGACTGGGGCACGGCGTACGCGCACTGCCTCAAACTGGGCGAGAAGGCGCAGGTCGTCGTCGACACCGGACACCATGCGCCGGGCACCAACATCGAGTTCATCGTCGCGGTGCTGCTGCGCGAGGGGAAACTCGGCGGCTTCGACTTCAACTCGCGCTTCTACGCGGACGACGACCTGATGGTCGGTGCCGCCGACCCGTTCCAGCTGTACCGGATCATGTACGAGGTGGTGCGCGGCGGCGGTTTCACGCCCGGGGTCGCCTTCATGCTCGACCAGTGCCACAACATCGAGGCGAAGATCCCCGCGATCATCCGCTCGGTGATGAACGTGCAGGAGGCCACCGCGAAGGCGCTGCTCGTGGACCACGAGGCACTGGCCGCCGCGCAGGCGGCGGGAGACGTGCTGGAGGCCAACGCCGTGTTCATGGACGCGTACAGCACGGATGTGCGGCCGCTGCTGGCCCAGGTCCGCGAGGAGCAGGGGCTCGACCCGGATCCGGTGGCGGCGTACCGGGCCTCCGGCTGGCAGGAGCGGATCGCCGCCGAGCGGGTCGGTGGACGGCAGGCGGGCTGGGGCGCCTGACCCTGCCGCGTCCTGGCCCGCCTGCCGCAACCCGCCGGTACTGCCCGCGTCCTGCCGCTTCCTGCGGGCGGACGGGGGCGAACCTTCCCATCGTGTCCGGGCCGTCACGCGCTCACCCGTTGTTCCATCGTGTACGGGCCGTCACGCGCTCACCCGTTGTTCCATCGTGTACGGGTCCCTTCCCGCGCGTACGGGCCGTTCCCGCGCATACGCGTTGTTTCCCGCGCACCGGCCGTTCCCGTACGCGCACAGGCCGTCCCCCGCCGCCGGTCGCACGCGCACCGGCCGTTCCCGTACGCGTACGGGTTGTTCCGCGTGCCGCCCCGCTGGAGCCCGCGCCCATGCCGTGCCCACGTTCGTCATCGTTCCGAAGGACTGATCCCATCATGGACGTTCATTCCCAAGCCGCCGCGCTGCTCGCCCGTTCGCACCGGCTCGGCGCCGATCCCCGTAACACCAACTACGCCGGCGGCAACACCTCCGCCAAGGGCACCGCGACCGACCCGGTCACCGGCGGCGACGTCGAACTGATGTGGGTGAAGGGCTCCGGCGGCGACCTCGGCACACTCACCGAGGGCGGACTCGCCGCCCTGCGGCTGGACCGGCTGCGCGCCCTCGCCGGCGTCTACCCGGGCGTCGAGCGCGAGGACGAGATGGTCGCCGCGTTCGACTACTGCCTCCACGGAAAGGCTGGCGCCGCGCCCTCCATCGACACGGCCATGCACGGGCTCGTCGAGGCCGCCCATGTCGACCATCTGCATCCCGATTCCGGCATCGCGCTGGCCTGCGCGGCCGACGGCGAGAAGCTGACCGCCGAATGCTTCGGCGACACGGTGGTGTGGGTGCCGTGGCGGCGGCCCGGCTTCCAGCTCGGCCTGGACATCGCCGCGGTCAAGGAGGCCAACCCGCGTGCCGTCGGCTGCGTCCTCGGCGGCCACGGCATCACCGCCTGGGGGGACACCTCCGAGCAGTGCGAGCGCAACTCGCTCCACATCATCCGCACCGCCGAGGCGTTCCTCGCCGAGCGCGGCAAGCCGGAACCCTTCGGTCCGGTGATCGAGGGGTACGAGGCACTGCCCGAGACCGAGCGGCGGGAGCGGGCCGCGGCCCTCGCACCCCACATCCGTGCCGTCGCCTCGAAGGACAAGCCGCAGGTCGGTCACTTCGACGACTCCGCCGCCGTCCTCGACTTCCTGGCGCGTGCCGAGCACCCGAGGCTGGCTGCCCTCGGAACGTCATGCCCGGACCACTTCCTGCGCACCAAGGTCCGGCCGCTGGTCCTCGACCTGCCGCCGACGGCTCCGACCGACGTGGCCGTCGCCCGGCTCGGCGAGCTGCACGCCGCCTACCGCGAGGAGTACGCCGCCTACTACCGGCGGCACGCCCTGCCCGACTCCCCCGCGATGCGCGGCGCCGACCCGGCGATCGTCCTGGTGCCGGGCGTGGGCATGTTCAGCTTCGGCAAGGACAAGCAGACCGCCCGGGTGGCGGGCGAGTTCTACCTCAACGCGGTCAACGTGATGCGCGGGGCCGAGGCCGTCTCGACGTACGCGCCGATCGAGGAGTCGGAGAAGTTCCGCATCGAGTACTGGGCGCTGGAGGAGGCCAAACTGCAGCGGACGCCGAAGCCCAAACCGCTGGCCACGCGCACCGCCCTGGTCACCGGCGCCGGTTCCGGCATCGGCAGGGCGATCGCGCACCGGCTGGTCGCCGAGGGCGCGTGCGTCGTGGTCGCGGACCTCGACGCCGCGAACGCGGCCGCCGTGGCAGAGGAACTCGGCGGGCCCGACAAGGCCGTCGCCGTGACCGTCGACGTGACGTCCGAGGAGCAGATCGCCGAGGCGTTCAAGGCTGCGGTACTCGCCTTCGGCGGTGTCGACCTGGTGGTCAACAACGCCGGTGTCTCCGTCTCCAAGCCGCTGCTCGAGACGACGGCGAAGGACTGGGACCGCCAGCACGACATCATGGCCCGCGGCTCCTTCCTCGTCTCCCGCGAGGCGGCCCGGATCATGACCGCGCAGCAACTGGGCGGCGACATCGTCTACGTCGTCTCGAAGAACGCCGTCTTCGCCGGCCCGAACAACATCGCCTACTCGGCCACCAAGGCCGACCAGGCGCACCAGGTGCGGCTGCTCGCCGCCGAACTGGGCGAGCACGGCATCCGCGTCAACGGCGTCAACCCGGACGGGGTCGTCCGCGGCTCCGGCATCTTCGCCGGTGGCTGGGGTGCCCAGCGGGCCGCCGTGTACGGCGTGCCGGAGGACAGGCTCGGCGAGTTCTACGCCGGGCGGACCCTCCTCAAGCAGGAGGTCCTGCCCGAGCACGTGGCGAACGCCGTCTTCGCGCTCACCGGCGGCGACCTCACCCACACCACCGGACTGCACATCCCGGTCGACGCCGGTGTCGCCGCCGCCTTCCTGCGATGAGCGAGGCCGTGAAGTCGTACGCCGCGGTCGACCTCGGCGCGTCCAGCGGGCGCGTCATGGCCGGCCGCGTCGGCCCCGGCAGCCTCGAGCTGACCGAGGCTCACCGTTTCCCCAACAGGCCGGTCCGTGTGCCCGAAGGGCTGCGCTGGGACGTGCTCGGCCTCTACACCGGCGTCCTCGACGGGCTGCGGGCGGCCGGACAGGTCGACTCGGTCGGCATCGACACGTGGGCCGTCGACTACGGCCTGCTCGACGCGGACGGCGCGCTGCTCGGCAACCCCGTCCACTACCGTGACGCCCGTACCGAGGGGATCGCGGAGGCGGTGCGGGCGACAGTGCCCGCCGACGAGCTGTACGCGGCGACGGGGCTCCAGGACGCGCCCTTCAACACGCTGTACCGGCTGGTGGCCGCCCGTACCTCCCCGCAGACGGCGCTCGCGAAGCGGCTGCTGCTCGTCCCCGACCTGATCGCCTACTGGCTCACCGGTGAGCAGGGCACCGAGCTGACCAACGCCTCCACGACCCAGCTAATCGACCCCGTGACGCGTGACTGGGCGCACGGCATCGCCCGCCGGCTGGACGTCGATCCGGGCCTGTTCGCGCCGCTGCGGCAGCCCGGCGACCCGGCCGGTGTGCTGCGTCCGGAGGTGCTGGAGCAGACCGGGCTGACCGGTCCCGTGCCGGTGACGGCCGTCGCCTCGCACGACACCGCGTCGGCGGTGGCCGCCGCGCCCGCCGCGGACGAACGGTTCGCGTACATCTGCACCGGCACCTGGTCGCTCGCGGGCCTGGAGCTGGACGCTCCCGTGTTGACGGAGGCGAGCCGCGCCGCCAACTTCACCAACGAGCTGGGGCTGGACGGCACGGTCCGGTATCTGCGGAACATCATGGGCCTGTGGCTGCTCCAGGAGTGCGTAAGGGCCTGGGGTGACCCCGGGCTGGGGGAACTGCTGCCCGCCGCGGAGAGCGTGCCGGGGCTGCGGTCCGTCGTGGACGCGGGCGACCCGGCGTTCCTCACGCCGGGGCGGATGCCGGAGCGGATCGCGGAGGCGTGCCGGGCCTCGGGGCAGCCGGTGCCCGAATCCCGCGCCGAAATCACCCGCTGCGTCATCGACTCGCTGGCCCTCGCCCACCGGCGGGCCGTCGAGGAGGCGCAGCGGTTGGCGGACCACCCGGTCGACGTCGTCCACATCGTCGGCGGCGGTGCCCGCAACGCGCTGCTGTGCCGGCTGACCGCCGACGCCTGCGGGCTGCCGGTGGTGGCCGGGCCGGCGGAGGCGGCCGCGTTCGGTAACGTCCTGGTGCAGGCGCGGGCCCACGGGATCGTCGGCGACCGGTGGCACATGCGGGACCTGATCGCCCGTACGCAGCCGCTGACCCGGTACGAGCCACGGGGCGACACGGCCCGGTGGACCGCGGCTCAGGCCCGGCTCGCGGAGCGCTGAGCGGCGGCCCCGGCAGCCGTGCGGCGAACCGGTGCCGCACCCGTCCGACGACCGACGATCGACGACAAGGAGTCAGCGATGCGTGTCGCCCTGTTCCTGACCTGTGTCAACGACACGCTCTACCCGGACACCGGGCGGGCCGTGGTCAAACTGCTGACCAGGCTGGGTGTGGAGGTCGACTTCCCGATGGGCCAGACCTGTTGCGGCCAGGCCCACTACAACACCGGCTACCGGCACGGTGCCGAGCCGCTGGCCCGGCACTTCGCGGACGTGTTCGGCGGCTACGAGGCGATCGTCACGCCCTCCGCGTCGTGCGGCGCGATGGTACGGGAGCTGTACCCGCGCATGGGCGAGCGGGCCCGGGCCGAAGGGCGGGGCGACGGGCTCGCCGCCGCCGTGGCGCCCGTGGTGCACAAGACGTACGAGCTCACCGAGTTCCTGGTGGACGTGCTGGGCGTGACCGACGTCGGGGCCCACTACCCGCACCGGGTGACGTACCACCCGACCTGCCACGGCCTGCGCGGCCTCGGTCTCGGCGACCGTCCGCGGCGGCTGCTGGCGGCCGTCAGGGGGCTGGAGCTGGTGGACCTCCCGGGCGCGGAGGAGTGCTGCGGCTTCGGCGGCACGTTCGCCGTGAAGAACGCCGACGTCTCGGCCGCGATGGGCGCCGACAAGGTGCGCAGCGCCGAGTCGACCGGCGCCGAGGTGCTGTGCGCGGCCGACAACTCCTGTCTGATGCACATCGGCGGGACGATGACCCGGCTGAGGACGGGCATGCGGCCCGTCCACCTCGCGGAGATCCTGGCGAGCACCGAAGCGGACACCGAGGCGGCCACGGAAGCCGATACGGAAGCGGACAGCCGAGCGGACAGCCGAGCGGACACGAAAGACATCGCAGAGGAGACCGGAGCATGAGCGGAACCTTCGTCGGCATGCCGGCCTTCCCGGAGGCCGCGCGGCAGGCCGTCCACGACCGCACGCTGCGCGGCAATCTGCGTCACGCCACCCGCACGATCCGCGCCAAGCGGGAGAAGGCCGTGGCGGAGCTGTCGGACTGGGCAGAGCTGCGGGAGGCGGGCCGGCGGATCAAAGACCACACCCTGCGCCATCTCGACCGCTACCTCGTGCAGTTGGAGGAGTCCGTCACGGCCGCCGGCGGCACCGTCCACTGGGCCGCCGACGCCGAAGAGGCCAACCGGATCGTGACCCGGCTGGTCAGGGCCACCGGCGAGTCGGAGGTCGTCAAGGTCAAGTCGATGGCCACACAGGAGATCGGCCTCAACGAGGCGCTGGAGGCAGCGGGCATCCGTGCCTACGAGACCGACCTCGCCGAGTTGATCGTGCAGCTCGGCGAGGACCGCCCTTCGCACATCCTCGTCCCGGCGATCCACCGCAACCGCGGTGAGATCCGGGACATCTTCCGCGCCCGGATGGGCCGGTGGGGCCGTCCGGCACCCGAGGGACTGACCGACACTCCCGCGGAGCTGGCGGAGGCGGCGCGGCTGCATCTGCGGGAGAAGTTCCTGCGCGCCAAGGTGGGAGTCTCCGGCGCCAACTTCATGGTCGCCCAGACGGGCACCCTGGTGGTGGTGGAGTCCGAGGGCAACGGGCGGATGTGCCTCACCCTCCCCGAGACACTGATCTCGGTCGTCGGCATCGAGAAGATCGTTCCGACCTGGCGGGACCTGGAGGTCTTCCTGCAGACACTCCCCCGCTCCTCGACGGCGGAGCGGATGAACCCGTACACCTCGATGTGGACGGGCACGGCGGACGGGGACGGCCCCACGGCGTTCCACCTGGTGCTGCTGGACAACGGCCGCAGCGACACCCTCGCCGACGAGGTCGGCCGGCAGGCGCTGCGCTGCATCCGCTGCTCGGCGTGCCTCAACGTGTGCCCGGTGTACGAACGGGCCGGCGGTCACGCGTACGGCTCGGTCTACCCGGGGCCGATCGGCGCCATCCTCAGTCCTCAACTGCGGGGCACGGGAAGCGAGATCGACGCCTCGCTGCCGTACGCCTCGAGTCTGTGCGGGGCCTGCTACGAAGTGTGCCCCGTCGCCATCGACATCCCCGAGGTGCTGGTGCATCTGCGCGAACGGGTCGCCGAGGGCGGCCGGGTGACGCGGCGGGGCGAAAAGGTGGTGCTGAAGCCAGCGAAGGGGCACGCCGCCGAGCGGGCGGCCATGCGCGCGGCCCGGTGGGCCTTCAGCCACCCGGGAGCGCTGCGCGCCGGGCAGCGGCTCGCCTCGCGCACCCGCCGGTTCCATCCGCGCACGCTGCCCGGTCCCGGCCGGGCGTGGAGCGGCACCAGGGACCTTCCCGCGGTGCCGGCGGAACCGTTCCGGGACTGGTGGCAGCGGACCGACGGCGGAAAGGACACGAAGTGAGCAGCAGGGACCGCATCCTGGGCCGGGTCCGGCGCGCGCTCGCCGACGTGCCCGTGGACGACACGCCGTACGAGCGGGCGATCGAGCGCCGCTATCTGCGTGAGCACACGTCCAAGGACGCCGGGCGGACGGTGGAGCTGCTCGCCGAGAACCTCGCGGACTACCGGGCGGTCGTGCACCGGTGCGAGGCGGGCGGACTGGCGGAGACGATCGCCCGGCTGCTCGGCGCCCGGGGCGCGTCGTCCGTGCTCGTACCGCCCGGAGTGGACGAGCGCTGGATGGCGGCCACCCGCGCGACGCGGGTGGCCGACCGGCCGGGGAGCACGGCGGAGGACCTGGACCGGGTGGACAGCGTGGTCACCGGCTGCGCCGTCGCGATCGCGGAGACCGGGACGATCGTGCTCGACGCCTCGCCCGACCAGGGCCGGCGCCGCGTCACGCTCGTCCCCGACCACCACATCTGCGTGGTACGCGTGCCCGACCAGGTCGTGTCGTCCGTCCCGCCGGCTCTGGAACGGCTCGACCCGGCACGCCCGCTGACATGGATCTCAGGGCCCTCGGCGACCAGCGACATCGAACTCGACCGCGTCGAGGGGGTGCACGGTCCGCGCAGCCTGGAGGTCGTGCTGGTGACGGCCTGAGGCCGGCCGCCACCTTCGGCGCGCGGCGGCGGTTCCTGCGGGGCCGGCCGCTCTGCGGGTGCGGGGGCCGACCGCACACGGGCCCGACCCGCCAGCCGCGGGCCGACCGCCCGTCGGCGCGGGAGCGGGGCTGGCCGCTCTGCGGTGCAGAGGCCGGGGCCGACCGCCCGTCGGCGAGGGGACGGGGGCCGACCGCTCTTCGGGCGCGGGGGCCGACCGCGCACGACCCGGCCCCGGACCCGACCCGCCGACCGCTCTTCGGGTGCGGGGCCGGCCGCCACTTCGGCGCACGACCGGAGTCTGGCGACGGCGCCGCTCGTGAACGAGGCGGTACGGCCCCGGGGGCCTGGTGTCAGGCGCCGGCCGCAGCGCACGCGGGATGGCCCCAGCCGTCGTCGTTCTTCGCGATCGTCTCGCCCTTGCCGTAGGGCCGGCCGCAGCGGCATCTGCCGGGGAACTTCGCCTTCACCGAACCGCGCCCGGCGCCCGCCGGCGTGCGCCGCGCGGCAGCCGGCCGGCGGGGC
>NZ_JBEZKP010000019.1:0-83595 GCF_040706335.1 Streptomyces sp. NPDC048389
CCGCGCGCAGCGCGGTGAGGAAAGCCATTCCGGACACCCCCCTCCGGAGGCCCCGCCCCCCGCCACCCACCACCAACACAGCCACCACCCCCGGGGCCGGCGCGCCCCCGACCCGGAGCCGGACGCCCCGACCGCAGCCGCCACCGACCGGCAGAGGCGTACCACCCCGACCGCGTCCGCCCCGCCCCGCCCGTGACTGGCGCCACCCGTCGACCCGGGCCACCGCCGGCAGGGGCGCTCACCTGCGGCCGCTACCCTGCTGAGGTGAGCAGTGACGACCGGACCACCCGCACCGACCACCCTTCGCGGCCGCCCCGCCTGACCGCGGCGGCCGCGGTGTGCGCCGCCGAGGGGCTGGCGCTGATCGCAGGTGGCGTGTACATGCTCGTGATGGGGCTGATGGGGCGGTCCGACAGCGCCTCCCAGGCGGAAATGGGCGGCCTGACGCTGATGGCGCTCGGCGCGATCCCGCTGGCGGCCGCGCGAGGGCTGCTCCGGCTGCGCGGCTGGAGCCGCGGGCCCGCGATCATCACCCAGCTGATCGCGCTGATCCCGGCGTGGACACTGCTGCGCGCGTCGGGCGCGCTGATCCCGCTGGGTTTGGTGCTGGCTGCGGTCGCGGTGACGGGCCTGGTGCTGCTGGTGAACCCGACGACGGCGGAGGCGCTGGGCATTCGCGGCCGCGCGTAGTGCCGGACCGGCCCACCGCCAGGCACCCACCGCCGGGCACCCTGGGCCGGGCCCGTAAACCCGGGCTGGGCCAGGTACCCCCCAGTAGGTACGCTGCATCGCATGCGCGCACTTCTCGTGGTCAATCCGGCAGCAACCACCACCAGTGCACGCACACGCGACGTGCTGATCCACGCGCTCGCGAGCGAGATGAAAATCGAGGCGGTCACGACGGAGTACCGCGGCCACGCCCGCGACCTCGGCCGCCGCGCCGCGGAGTCCAGCGACATCGACCTCGTCGTCGCCCTCGGCGGCGACGGCACCGTCAACGAGGTCGTGAACGGACTGCTCCACAACGGCCCCGATCCCGACGGCCTTCCCCGGCTCGCCGTCGTGCCGGGCGGCTCCACGAACGTGTTCGCCCGTGCCCTCGGGCTGCCGAACGACGCCGTCGAGGCGACCGGCGCGATCCTGGACGCCCTGCGCGACCGCACCGAGCAGACGGTCGGCCTCGGGCACGCGGCCGGCGTCCCCGGAACCGAGGACGAGGGTGTCCCGCCGCGCTGGTTCACCTTCTGCGCCGGGCTCGGCTTCGACGCCGGTGTCGTCGGCCGGGTCGAACAGCACCGAGAACGCGGCAAGCGTTCGACGCACTCGCTCTACGTCCGTCAGGTGCTGCGCCAGTTCCTGGACGACCCGCACCGCCGGCATGGAACGATCACCCTGGAGCGGCCCGGGGCGGACCCCGTCGCGGGCCTGGTGCTGTCGATAGTCTGTAACACGTCCCCCTGGACCTACCTGGGCAATCGCCCGGTGTACGCGTCCCCGAAGGCTTCCTTCGACACGGCTCTGGACGTGCTCGGGCTGTCGAAGATGTCGACCCCCGCCGTGGCCCGTTACGGGAGCCAGTTGCTCACCTCGAGCCCGGAGCGCGGACCGCGCGGAAAGCACGCGCTCACACTTCACGACCAGACCGACTTCACCTTGCATTCAAAGGTGCCGCTGCCCTTCCAGATGGACGGTGACCACCTCGGGCTCCGTACGAGCGTGGCGTTCACAGGCGTACGCCGTGCACTGCGTGTGATTGTGTGACCAGAAGGACCGAAAGTCCTTTATCTCGAACGTATGGGCTGCGGTCCACCCCATAGAAGTACGGCTGTGACCTAGTCGACACCGAGGAATCAAAAAAAACTTTCCGGAAGGGGTTGTATCCGCCGCCGAGGTTTGCGAATCTCTACATGGCGATCGGGACGGCCCGCAACATCGGCCCCACAGACCGCCGGAACCCCTTCCACGAATCCAGGACCCAACGCCGGGCAACTGGCGATCAGCCCTTCCCTCGCGGAGGGATTCGTGAAAGCGTTCACATTCACAAGCAACTTGAACGTAATACCAAGGAGAGGTAGCAGCCATGGACTGGCGTCACAACGCCGTTTGCCGCGAGGAAGACCCCGAGCTCTTCTTCCCCATCGGCAACACCGGTCCTGCGCTGCTGCAGATCGAGGAAGCCAAGGCCGTCTGCCGTCGCTGCCCCGTCATGGAGCAGTGCCTGCAGTGGGCGCTCGAGTCCGGCCAGGACTCCGGCGTCTGGGGTGGCCTCAGCGAGGACGAGCGCCGCGCGATGAAGCGCCGTGCCGCCCGCAACCGGGCGCGTAACGCCAGCGCCTGACGCCACCCCGCGGACCTGACGGCCTCCGCCGGCGGCGCGTACAGAGAGTACGCACTCACCGCCTTCGAGCCGCAGCGCGCAGTACCCCGATGCGCATCGCACACGCGAGCAACGTGAGCTTCGAGCCTCGGACCGTTTCACACGGTCCGGGGCTCTTCGCTGTGCATGCCTTGCCCCGCCGACGAAGAAGAAGCGCGACGAACAGGCGCGCCGGCGCCGGGCGGCTCAGCGCTTGTCGGGCACGGGGACGTCCAGCACGACCCGGGTGCCGCGCCCCGGCGCCGGGACCGGGAGCATGTCGAAGGTTCCGCCCAACTCCCCCTCGACCAGGGTCCGGACGATCTGGAGCCCCAGATTTCCGGCCCGCTGCGGGTCGAAGCCCTCCGGCAGACCGGCCCCGTCGTCCTGGACCGCGATCAGCAGGCGGGAGCCCTGTGCGCGCGTCTCGCCACGGACCGCCGCGACCTCCACCGAGCCCGACTCCCCCTGTGCGAAGCCGTGCTCGAGGGCGTTCTGCAGCACCTCGGTGAGGACCATGGACAGGGGCGTGGCGACCTCGGCGTCGAGAATGCCGAAACGGCCGGTGCGCCGGCAGTCGACCTTGCCCGGTGAGATCTCCGCCACCATCGCGATCACCCGGTCCGCGATGTCGTCGAACTCCACCCGCTCGTCCAGATTCTGGGACAGCGTCTCATGCACGATCGCGATGGAACCGACGCGCCGCACCGCCTCGTCGAGAGCTTCGCGGCCTCGTACGGAGTCCATCCGGCGCGACTGGAGGCGCAACAGGGCGGCGACCGTCTGGAGGTTGTTCTTCACGCGGTGGTGGATCTCCCGGATGGTCGCGTCCTTGGTGATCAACTCGCGCTCACGGCGGCGGAGTTCGGTCACGTCCCGCAGCAGCACGAGCGAGCCGATCCGCACACCCTTGGGCTTGAGCGGGATCGCCCGCAGCTGGATGACGCCGCCGTTGCCCTCGACCTCCGTCTCGCGCGGTGCGTAGCCGCTGGCGATCTTGGCCAGGGCCTCGTCGACCGGCCCGCGGGAGGGCGCGAGTTCGGCGGTGAGCCGGCCCAGGTGCTGGCCGACGAGGTCGGAGGCGAGACCGAGCCGGTGGTAGGCGGAGAGGCCGTTGGGGCTGGCGTACTGGACGATGCCGTCCGCGTCGAGACGGATGAGCCCGTCCCCGGCACGCGGGGAGGAGTCCATCTCGACCTGCTCGTCAGGGAAGGGAAACGTTCCGGCAGCGATCATCTGCGCAAGGTCGGAGGCGGACTGGAGGTAGGTGAGCTCCAGCCGTGAGGGGGTGCGCACGGTGAGCAGATTGGTGTTGCGGGCGATGACACCGAGGACCCGGCCCTCCCGGCGGACGGGGATCGACTCGACCCGTACCGGCACCTCCTCCCGCCATTCGGGGTCGCCCTCACGCACGATCCGGCCCTCGTCCAGCGCGGCGTCCAGCAGCGGGCGCCGGCCGCGTGGGACGAGGTGGCCGACCATGTCGTCCTGGTAGGAGGTGGGACCCGTGTTGGGCCGCATCTGGGCGACGGAGACGTACCGCGTGCCGTCGCGGGTGGGGACCCACAGGACGAGGTCGGCGAAGGAGAGGTCGGAGAGCAGCTGCCACTCCGAGACCAGCAGATGGAGCCACTCGAGGTCGGTCTCACTCAGAGCGGTGTGCTGGCGGACGAGGTCGTTCATGGAGGGCACGTCAGCGAGGGTACCCGCGGGCCGCGGCGCCGTGACGGGACCCTCGACCCGTCCGGCACCGCAGCCCGGAGTTGCGCGGCCGAAGGGTGTGCGGTCCCGGTCGGCCGTATGGAGGTCTCGGCGCAGTCAGGGCAGAGAGCGCCGGCGACCTCGTTCCACCCTCCTGTGCGGGGAGGGCGGAAGCTTGTGCAAACTCATTGTGGACTAGACCATTCAGGGCTGTCCATGCTCCGCCGAGTTTAGTTCCGCCACCATACTTATGAATCGGCGAAGTATGAAGCCGCGCCCCGTACCGGTGCGTGCACGACGGGCGGGCCCCTCGTCACACCCGCCCGTCGCGATCACGGTCCCCCGCCGTACGGCTCCGCGCCCCCGGGCCCGTGGACGGGGCCCTACCGGGTCTCCGTCACCTTCGCCAGCGCCCTCGGCGCGTCCGGGTTGTTGGTGACCGCCAGGGTGACCGCGCCCGCCTCCCGCGCCGCCCGCGTGGAGGCCACCACGTCGGGCGAACCGCCCGACTGGCTGACGGTGATCACCAGGACGTCACGCAGCGAGGGACGCGCGCCATAGGCGGTGGTGGTGGACATGGACGTCAGCCCGCAGGGCAGACCGAGCCGGATCTCGATCAGGTACTTCGCGTAGAGCGCGGCGTGGTCGGAGGTGCCGCGGGCCGTCAGCAGGACGAACCGCGGCCCCTTCGCCGCGATCGCCGCGGTGACCTGGCGGATCCTCGGCGCACCCTCGTCGAGGATGCGCCGCAGGACCGCCGGCTGCTGCGCCGTCTCGCCGGACATGATCCGGCCCGGGTACTCCTCGTGCTCGTCGCGGCCGGACGAAGTGATGGCGGACATACCGGTTGCCTTCAGGGGGCGCTCCAGGGTGCCGGTGCCGGGGCTTCCCGGCACACGCCCGGCACCGCACGGTCGGCGTCGGTCGCGCCCGGCCTCATCCGCCGGTGACGACCTCCGCGGCGGCGCGTCCGCAGACGCGGGCGGCGCCATGGGTCGCGATGTGCAGGGCCCCCGCGGGTGCCGCCCGGTTCAGGCCCATCTCGACGACGACCGTGTCGGGACGGGCCGCGAGAAGCGCGTCGAGGGCGTCCGCCATCCACGGATGGCGGTGGACGTCGCGCAGTACGGCGACGATCCTACGGTCCGCCGCCGCCACCAGCACATGTGACACCATATTGGGCGTATCGACGTCATCGGTGTAGGTGCCGGCCCGGGTGCCGGGCAGCAGGGCGGCCAGCTCCGCGGCCACACCCCACGGCGTCTCGTCACCGACGGCGATGTTGGCGGCCGCGGCGAAGGAGGCGACGTACGGCGCCTCTGTGACCGGCTCGTAGGGCTGCTCACCGACGGTGACCCGCACCGCGCGGCGCGCCGCGACCAGGCCGATCTCCCGGTCGGAGCCGGGCGCGGTCCCCTCCTCCGAAGCCGCGCCCGGCTCTGCTGCAGCCCCCCTGGCCCGGCGCGTCCAGTCCGCGAGGGCGCGCACCCGCGCCGCCGCGTCGGCCAGCCGCTCCTCGGGCAGGTCGCCCTTGCGCACCGCATCGACCAGCGCGTCGCGCAGCCGCAGTACGGTCTCCTCGTCGGCCAGGCCGCCACCCACGCAGATCGCGTCGGCTCCGGCGGCGATCGCGAGGACCGAGCCGCGCTCGATGCCGTACGTGGACGAGATGGCCTGCATCTCCATGCCGTCCGTGACGATCAGGCCCTGGTATCCCAGCTCTTCGCGCAGCAGGCCGGTGAGGATCTGCGGGCTCAGCGTCGCGGGACGGTCGGGATCGAGCGCGGGCAGCAGGATATGCGCACTCATGACCGCTTTGGAACCCGCGGCGATGGCCGCGCGGAAAGGTGCCAGTTCACGGGCGTGCAGTGTGTGCAGGTCCACATCGATCCGGGGCAGCGCGTGGTGCGAGTCCACGTTGGTGTCGCCGTGTCCGGGGAAGTGCTTGGTGCAGGCCGCCACGCCGGCGGCCTGAAGCCCCTCGACATAGGCGACGGTGTGCCGGGCGGCGAGCGCGGTGTCGGCACCGAACGACCGCACACCGATGACCGGATTGTCCGGGTTGGAGTTGACGTCGGCGGACGGCGCCCAGTTGAGGTCCACCCCGCACTCGGCGAGTCTGCGCCCCAGTTCGTTCGCCACGGCGCGGGTGAGCTCCACGTCGTCCACGAGGCCCAGCGCGTAGTTGCCGGGGAACGAGGAGCCGTGGGCCACCTCGAGCCGGGTGACGTCACCGCCCTCCTCGTCGATGGCCACGAGGACGTCGTCCCGTTCCGCGCGCAGCCGCGCGGTGAGGGCGGCCAGCTGGCCGGGGGAGGTGATGTTGCGGCCGAACAGGCCGACGGACGAGAGCCCTTCGCCGATCCGCCTCAGCACCCAGTCCGGGGGGCTGGTGCCGACGAAACCGGGCTGCAGGACGGTGAGCGCGTCGCGGGTCAGGGTGCCTGCCGCTCCGCGTACCAGAGTCGTCATGAGGTGGCGTTATCCCTTCACGGCGCCGGAAGTGAGGCCCGCGGCCATCTTCTTCTGGATGATCATGAAGAAGACCACGACGGGCAGGGCGATGAGGGTGGAGGCGGCCATCAGCGCGCCGTAGTCCGTACCGCGCTCGGTGGTGAACGTCATCAGCCACACGTTGAGCGTGTACTTGGAGTTGTCGTTGATCAGGATGTACGCGAAGAGGTACTCGTTCCACGCGTTGACCAGCGCGAAGATCGACGCGGCGGCCAGTCCGGGGGCGAGCAGCGGGAAGATGACCCGGCGGAAGGCCCCCATGCGGGTACAGCCGTCGACCATCGCCGACTCCTCGAGCTCCACCGGGATGTTCACCACGAAGCCCCGGATCATGACGACCGCGAAGGGCAGGGTGGACACCAGGTAGACGACGATGAGGCCCCAGTACTCGTCCAGCCCGCCGATCGCGTTCAGCTGGGCGTAGATGGGGATGAGCATCGCGGTCGGCGGCAGCATCTGGACCAGGATCAGCACCATCAGCAGCGCCTTGCGGCCGAAGAAGCGGAAGCGGCCGATGGCGAGGGCCGCGAGTGTCGCGATGATCATGCCGCCGACGACGGCGGTGACCGACACGATGAGGCTCGACTGGACCGCGGTCGCGAAGTTCTCCTGCTTCACCGCGCGGGCGAAGTTGTCGAAGGTGAGCGACGAGGGCCACAGCGTCTGGTCGTAGGACCGGATCTCGTGGTTGGGGCGCAGGGAACTGACGACGAGCCAGTAGACCGGAAAGGCCATCAGCACCGCGGCCAGCAGGCCGATGATGTCGTAGTGCCAGCGGGTCCGCCTGCGGTCCGGCCGCAGTTCCTGCTTCGGCCCCTGACGCGGCGTCCGGTCGAGGTCCTGCCGGCCGCCGGCCTGGGAGGGAGCGGTGGAGGTGCTCATTCGACCTCTCCTGTCTTCATCAGCTGACGCAGGTAGTACACGGCCACACCGGACAGCATCAGGACGGTGATCAGGGCGATCGCGGTGCCCTGGCTGAACGAGGTCGACTCGAACGCCTTGGAGAAGGAGTAGAGGCCGAGAGTCTCGTACTCCGGTTCCGGCTTGTTGCCGCGCAGCAGCCAGATCTGGCCGAAGACGTTGAAGTCCCAGATCACCGAGAGGGTGGCGACCATGGTGAAGACCGGGCGGATGACCGGCCAGGTGACGAACCGGAACACGGCGGGCGCGTTCGCCCCGTCGAGGGAGGCGGCCTCCTCCAGCTCCTTGGGCACCTGGGTGAGGGCCGCGTACAGCGTGATCACGACGAACGGGATGGCACCCCAGATGACCAGCAGGGAGATGATCGCGAAGCCCTGCTTCGGGTCGAGGAACCAGTTGTGGCCCAGGAAGTCCTCACCGGCGACCTTGGCGATCAGGGTGTTGATGAGGCCGTAGTCGGAGTCGGAGAGCCAGCGGAAGATCGACGCGGCGACCATCAGCGGCATGGACCACGCGGCGACCAGCGCAGCCGTCAGGACCAGCCGCACCCAGGTGGTCAGCCGGCTCATCAGCAGGGCGAGCAGCAGACCGACGGCCATGGTGAGCGTCACGCAGACGGTCATGAAGACGACCGTGCGGCCCGTGACCGACCAGAACTCGGAGTCGCCGAGGATGTTGGTGAACTGCTCGAAGCCGACCCAGGGCGGCGACTGGCCCGTCCACAGCTCCTTGCGGCCCATGTCCTGGAAGGACATGATCACGGTCTTGGCCAGCGGGAAGGCGTAGACCGCGGCGATCGCGACCAGTGCCGGGAGTATCAGCAGATACGGAAGGAGCGCGCCCTTCTTCCGCTTCTTCCGACGGGAGTCTGGACCCCCCTTGTCGAGGACGGGCGAGGCGCCCGTTCCTTCCGGGGCACGTGGTACGGGTACCGGCGGGCCGGCGGCCTGGGTGTCGGCGGCAGTCACGTGGCTGACCTTCCGTTTCTTCTTCTGCACCGAAAAGGGCGGGGGCGAGGCCGCGTGGTGCGGGGCCCCGCCACCGCCGAGCCTGCGGGCCCCGAGGCGGCACCGCGCCCCGGGGCCCCGGGGCTCAGGACTCCTGGTTGATCAGCTCGTTGATCTTCTCGTCGGCCGCCTTGGTGGCCTTCTCCACGGAGTCACCCTTGAGGATGGCCAGGAGCATGTTCTCCAGGACCTCCTCCTTCTCGATCGAGGTCCACCCCGGGGCGATCGGGGTGAACCACGCGTCCGGCACCGCGTTGGCGATCGGAGCGGTCTCCGGCTTCGCCTTCAGCGGCTCCAGTTGCTTGGTGTTGTTCGGAAGGATGTTCTTGGAGGTGAGCACCTCCATGGACTTCTCGCTCGTGAAGAGGGAGATCCACTCCTGGGCGAGGTCCGTGACCTTGGACTTGTTGACCACCGCGAGGTCGGAGCCGCCGATGAAGGAGGGCAGCGCCTTGCCGTTCGGTCCGGGCATACCGGCCGTGGCGATCTTGCCCTCGAGCTTCGGGTTGCCGTTGTTCTCACCGTCGACGACGGAGCCGGACTCCCAGCCGTTGCCGTAGATGAGGGCCGCCTTCTCGTTGGCCATCACATTGGCGTGGTCCTGCTCGTCCTTGGTCAGGTCGGCCTTGTTGTACTTCTTGACCAGGTTGATGAAGTGCTCGATGCCCTTCTGGGCCTCGGGCGAGGACAGCGCGGCCTTCCACTCCTTCGAGCCCTCGTCGTACTCGGCGATCTTTCCGTCGTAGGCGGCGACGTACGACATGGCGGCGTACCAGTAGCGGCCCGGCAGGTAGAGGGACGAGAAGCGCTTGTCCTTCTTGCCGTACTCGGCCGTGACCTGGTCCATCGCCTTGAGGAGCTCGTCCTCTGTCTCGGGCAGCTTCTCGGTGCCCGCGCCCTTCTTGAGCATGTCGGTGTTGTAGATGGCGACCCGGGCACCGGCGTAGTAGGGCACGCAGAACTGCTTGCCCTCGAAGGTGCAGGTGTCCTTCAGACCCTGGATCCAGGTGTCGGAGTTGTCGTACTTCTTCGGGTCGATCTCCGCGAGCGCCCCGTTGAGGATGTACTGCATCGTCTCGGTGTTGCCGAGTTCGACGACGTCCGGGAACTTGTCGCCGCCCAGAGCCGTGTCGAGCTTCTTCGCCTTGTCCGCCCACTGCTGGTACTGGACGTCGACCTTCACACCCGGGTACTTCTTGTTGAACTGGGCGTTGACATCCTTGACCAGCTCGGGCCAGGTGCTCTGGGCGTCCACCATCAGCCAGACGGTGAGCGTCTCCTTGCGGTCCTTGGGGTCCGCGGAGGTGTTGTCACCCCCGTCGGATCCACACGCCGCGACCGAGGCCATCATGGCCGCCGCACCAACCGCTGCTATGAGCTTGCGCTTCACGCCACCCTCCTCAAAGGGATGCAAGAGTTGCCCCCCCACCACCCGGGAGTCGCGCTGCACTTGACGGACACGCGCCGAGATTCTGCCCTGGGGCCGGGACCTGGCCCTTAATGGTTTAGACCAGTACCGGGAGCTTGGCCTAGACCTTTAGGGGTGTCAAGGGTGTATAAGAAGGGCTGTCGTGTCCGTTATCGGACCGACACCTGAGGGAGGACGACGTCCCGTGACCGGTCCGTGCCACCATGTGAGCCGCCAGATCCTGTCCGGCCGATCAGGCCGGGCCGGCGTGGGGGTTCCCCCACGCCGGGTCTGGTGCGTGCGATCGCAAGGCGGAGGATCGAGTCGACGCGGAGCATCGGCAGCCGACGCCGACGCGGCGTGGGGGCACCTCCCGCGCCGAAGGCTGCGGGGAGTGCGTGCCGGGGCACGCGAGCCCGGCAGGATCGGCCGGACAGGGCCTGGAGACGGAGGAGCCGGTGACGGCAGGAGCACAGCAGTCGGGAAGGCGGGCCATGACCACGGACGGGGGCGGCACCGAGGCCGAGGGCGGGGCACAGGCGCGTACCGCGCGCGTGCCCAAGTACTACCGGCTCAAGCGCCACTTGCTGGACATGACGGAGACCCTGCCGCCCGGCACCCCCGTGCCACCGGAGCGGACGCTGGCCGCGGAGTTCGACACCTCGCGCACCACGGTCCGCCAGGCGCTCCAGGAGCTGGTCGTGGAGGGCCGGCTCGAACGCATCCAGGGCAAGGGCACGTTCGTCGCCAAGCCCAAGGTCTCGCAGGCGCTGCAGCTCACCTCGTACACCGAGGACATGCGCGCACAGGGCCTGGAGCCCACGTCTCAACTGCTGGACATCGGATACGTCACAGCCGACGACACCCTGGCCGGACTGCTGGACATCGCGGCGGGCGGGCGGGTGCTGCGCATCGAGCGGCTTCGGCTGGCCAGCGGCGAGCCGATGGCCATCGAGACCACGCATCTGTCGGCCAAGCGCTTCCCGGCGCTGCGCCGCAGCCTGGTCAAGTACGCCTCCCTCTACACGGCACTGGCCGAGGTGTACGACGTCCATCTCGCGGAGGCCGAGGAGACGATCGAGACCTCGCTCGCCACGCCGCGTGAGGCGGGCCTGCTCGGCACGGACGTGGGCCTGCCGATGCTGATGCTCTCGCGCCACTCGCTGGACGCCCGCGGCGAGCCCGTGGAGTGGGTCCGCTCGGTCTACCGGGGCGACCGCTACAAGTTCGTGGCGCGACTCCAGCGGCCGAACGGCTGACCCGCAGAACACCCCGACGTACATGGCGCCGCAACGTGTTGCGGCGCCATGTCATGTTTTGCGCCCCGCAGCAGCAAGTTTTTGCCGTACCGATATACGGACCGGGGGTGACTGCACGAGAACGGCTCGCCTAGATTTCGTGCGCATTACAAGTGACCAGTGAGGGGACGGAGTCGCATGTCAGCAGTGCCCGATGCGCCCGACGCGCCACAAGCGCCCGAGGCGAAACAGCCGGTCGTCACACCGGTGCGCGTGATCATCGCCCTCTGCCTCTTCGCACCCTTCGTGGCGATGCTCTGGGTCGGTTCCTATGCCAGGGTCGATCCGACCTTCATCGGCATGCCGTTCTTCTACTGGTACCAGATGCTCTGGGTGCTGATCTCGACGGCCCTGACGATGGTCGCCTACAAGCTGTGGCAGCGTGACCAGCGCGGCCGCAAGGGGGGTGCGTCGCAGTGAAGGACGGCGTGAACGGCGTCGCACTCGCCGTCTTCATCCTCTTCTTCGTGGCCGTCACGGTCATGGGCTTCCTGGCCGCGCGCTGGCGCAAGGCCGCGAACGAGAACACCCTCGACGAATGGGGCCTCGGCGGCCGCTCGTTCGGCACCTGGGTGACCTGGTTCCTGCTCGGCGGCGACCTGTACACCGCGTACACCTTCGTAGCCGTACCGGCGGCCATCTACGCGGCGGGCGCGGCCGGCTTCTTCGCCGTCCCGTACACGATCCTCGTCTACCCCCTGATCTTCACCTTCCTGCCGCGGCTCTGGTCGGTGTCGCACAAGCACGGGTACGTGACGACCTCCGACTTCGTCCGCGGCCGGTACGGCTCCAGGGGCCTGTCCCTGGCGGTCGCGCTGACCGGCCTCCTCGCCACGATGCCGTACATCGCGCTCCAACTGGTCGGCATCCAGGCCGTGCTCGACGTGATGGGCGTCGGCGGCGGCGAGACCACCAACTGGTTCGTCAAGGACCTGCCGCTGCTGATCGCCTTCGGTGTGCTCGCGGCCTACACGTACTCCTCCGGACTGCGCGCACCGGCGCTGATCGCGTTCGTCAAGGACACCCTGATCTACGTCGTCATCGCGGTGGCGATCATCTACATCCCGATCAAACTGGGCGGCTTCGACCAGATCTTCGCCGCGGCCGAGGAGAAGTTCTCACAGGTCAACGAGGCGACGGGGAAGCCCACCGGATCGCTGGTGCCCGGCGACGTGGCCCACTGGGGTTACGCCACCCTGGCGTTCGGCTCCGCGCTGGCGCTCTTCATGTACCCGCACTCCATCACGGCGACACTGTCCTCGCGCAGCCGCGAGGTGATCCGCCGCAACACCACGATCCTGCCGCTGTACTCGGTGATGCTCGGGCTGCTGGCGCTGCTCGGTTTCATGGCGATCGCGGCCGGGGTGGACGTCAAGAACGGCCAACTGGCCATCCCGCAGCTGTTCGAGAACATGTTCCCCGACTGGTTCGCGGGCGTCGCCTTCGCCGCCATCGGCATCGGCGCACTGGTCCCCGCGGCCATCATGTCGATCGCCGCGGCCAACCTGTTCACCAGGAACATCTACAAGGACTTCATCCGGCCCGACGCGACCCCGGCACAGGAGACCAAGGTCTCCAAGCTGGTCTCGCTGCTGGTGAAGGTGGGAGCCCTGGTCTTCGTCCTCACCATGGACAAGACCGTGGCGATCAACTTCCAGCTGCTGGGCGGCATCTGGATCCTGCAGACCTTCCCGGCGCTGGTGGGCGGCCTGTTCACCCGCTGGTTCCACCGCTGGGCGCTGATCGGCGGCTGGGCGGTCGGCATGCTCTACGGCACGATCAGCGCCTACAACGTCGCCGGCCCGACCCAGAAGCACTTCGGCGGCTCGTCGGCCGTGATCCCGGGCATCGGCGAGATCGGCTACATCGGTCTGACCGCGTTCGTGCTGAACGTCGTCGTGACCGTCGTCCTCACCTTCGTCATGCGGGCGGCCAAGGCTCCCGACGGCATCGACGAGACCAGCCCGTCCGACTACACCGCGGACGCCGGCGACCCCGGCGTCAAGGTCGAGCTCCCGCCGGCCACGGCGGGCGCACCCGGCGGTCACTGACCGGTCGCGCACCGAGGGCCGTCGCCTCTCCCCCGGGAGAAAGAGAAATGCGGCGGCCCTTCGCCGTGCGCTGATGCACACTGCCGGACATGGACATCACGATCAGGAGAATCGAACCCGAGGAGCACGTGGCGCTCGGCCGGTTGACCGCCCACGCGTACCTCGACGGCGGGCTGCTGGACCTGGGCGAGGACGACCCGTATCTGGAGGTGCTGCGTGACGTCGCGAGCCGGGACGCGCACGCCGAGGTCCACGTCGCGGTCGACGAACGGAACACGCTGCTCGGCGGGGTGACCTTCGTCCCGGCCGCCGGCCCGTTCGCCGACATCGCGGGCCCCGGCGAGGCCGAGTTCCGGATGCTCGCCGTGGACGCGGGGGCACGCGGCCGCGGCGCCGGAGAGGCACTGGTGCGCACCTGCGTGGAGCGGGCGCGGGCTGTTCCGGGGTGCGTACGGCTGGTGCTGTCGACGCAGCCGATGATGTACGCGGCGCACCGCCTCTACGACCGGCTCGGCTTCGTCCGCACCCCGGAACGCGACTGGTCGCCGATCCCGGCGGTCCCGCTGCTGACGTACGCGCTGGAACTCTGACGGGCGGCCCCGCCCGGGCTCGCGCGGAGCAGGACCGCCCGTCGTCCACCGCTCAGTGCACCCAGTCCTTGAGCTGCTCGGTCGCCAGCGTGATGTCCACCGGGGCGGGCAGTGTGACGTCCTTGCCGAACGGGACCGTGCGGGCGTTCTCGTAGCGCACGCCGTCGGGCTCGCTGAAGACCGTCACCTCGCGGCTGTCCCGGTCGATCAGCAGGTACACCGGGATGCCCGTCTGGGCGTAGGCACGCGGCTTCTCCACCCGGTCGCGCCCGTCGGTGTCCGAGTCGTAGGAGATCACATGCACCACCATGAGCACCTGGTCGGGCTCCGCCCACTCGCCCTGCCCGACGAAAGTGCCGCTGGGGGCGAGCGAGCCGTCCGGCCGGGCCCTGCCCTTCCGGTACTCCTGGACCTTGAGCCCTTGGTCGGGGTGCAGCCACAGCTCCGGACGCGACTGCATGCAGATGCGCGTCAGCCACTGAATGATGCGCCCGTGATCCCCGTCCGGCACCGCTTTGCTCCTGAGCTTCCCGTCGATCAGTTCCAGGCGCACGCCCTCGGTCGTGCGGGCCAGTATGCGGAAAGCCTCGTCGAAGTCTTCGGTGTCCAGGTGCGGGCGATCGGTGGTCACGGTCATGAACCCTCCCTTCACCGACCACGATAGCGGGGCTCCCACTCCCGGGCGCGGGAATCGACTTCCGACCCGCAGACACAACATGTGGGGGTGGGCGCTCAGACCCGCCCCCACATGTATGCTCATCTCGCTGTCGCCGCAGGGGAATCCGGTGAGAATCCGGAACTGTCCCGCAACGGTGTGATCCGGTGCGCACTGCCGTACCCGTGACGAGTCCGACGACCTGCCGGCAGCGCATCCGGTTCGACCGATCCGGATGCCCAGACGTCCGGGCCTCGCGGATGGGCCGGTGGACGCCGTGCGCCGTGCTGCCCAGGTACGCGCCGCCACGGCCCCCGCCTCCCCGCCGGCCCAGAACCGAGTGAGGGAGAGCACCACATGACGATCGCGCCGGCCGATCCGGTTTCAGCGACGCGGCAGGACGGCCCCGGGACCGCGCTGCTGCGGCTCCTGACGGACCTCACGGCCGACCTGGCCGACACCGACCCGGGCAGGGTCGCCGCTGCCGCGCTGCGCGGCCGGCACGCCGGGTCCGACGAGGCCGAACTGCGCTCCCTCGCCACCGACGCCGCCGCCGGCCTCATCTCCGAGGACCCCGCCTACTCCCGGCTCGCCGCCCGTCTGCTCACCCGCACGATCGCGGAGGAGGCCGCCGGGCAGGGTGCGGTGTGCTTTTCCGCCTCGGTCGCCGTCGGACACCGCGAGGGCCTGATCGCCGACCGCACGGCCTCGTTCGTCGGCCTGCACACGGACCGGCTCGACGCGCTGATCGACCCCGAGGGCGACGACCGGTTCGGCTACTTCGGTCTGCGCACGCTCTACAGCCGCTATCTGCTGCGGCACCCGGTCACGCGCCAGGTGATCGAGACGCCCCAGCACTTCATCCTGCGCGTCGCGTCCGGTCTCGCGGAGGACGACAGCTCCCGCTCGGTGGACGAGGTGGCCGCGCTGTACCGGCTGATGAGCCGGCTCGACTACCTGCCCTCCTCCCCCACCCTCTTCAACTCCGGCACCCGCCACCCGCAGATGTCGTCCTGCTATCTGCTGGACTCGCCGCTCGACGAACTGGACTCGATCTACGACCGGTACCACCAGATCGCCCGCCTCTCCAAGCACGCCGGCGGCATCGGCCTCTCGTACTCCCGCATCCGCGCCCGCGGTTCACTCATCCGCGGAACCAACGGGCACTCCAACGGGATCGTCCCGTTCCTGAAGACCCTCGACGCCTCCGTCGCCGCGGTGAACCAGGGCGGCCGCCGCAAGGGGGCCGCCGCGATCTACCTGGAGACCTGGCACGCGGACATCGAGGAGTTCCTGGAGCTGCGCGACAACACCGGCGAGGACGCCCGCCGTACACACAACCTGAACCTCGCGCACTGGGTCCCCGACGAGTTCATGCGCCGCGTCGAGGCGGACACCGAGTGGTCGCTGTTCTCCCCCGCCGACGTGCCCGAGCTGGTCGACCTGTGGGGCGACGAGTTCGACGCCGCGTACCACCGGGCGGAGGCCGCCGGGCTGGCCCGCAAGGCGGTCCCGGCCCGTGAGCTGTACGGCCGGATGATGCGGACCCTCGCCCAGACCGGCAACGGCTGGATGACCTTCAAGGACGCCGCCAACCGCACCGCGAACCAGACCGCGGAACCGGGCCGGGTCGTCCACTCCTCCAACCTGTGCACCGAGATCCTCGAGGTCACGAACGACGGCGAGACGGCCGTCTGCAACCTGGGTTCGGTGAACCTGGGGGCGTTCGTCACCGAAGGAGCCGGCGGCGACGGCATCGACTGGGAGCGGCTGGACGAGACCGTCCGCACGGCGGTGACCTTCCTCGACCGGGTCGTCGACATCAACTTCTACCCGACCGAGCAGGCCGGCCGGTCCAACGCCCGGTGGCGCCCGGTGGGCCTGGGCACGATGGGCCTGCAGGACGTCTTCTTCAAGCTGCGGCTGCCCTTCGACTCCCCCGAGGCGAAAGCCCTGTCGACCCGGATCGCCGAGCGGATCATGCTCGCGGCCTACGAGGCGTCCTGCGACCTCGCCGAGCGCAACGGCCCCCTGCCGGCCTGGGCCGAGACCCGCACGGCGCGCGGCGTACTGCACCCCGACCACTACGGCACCACGCTCACCTGGCCCGAGCGCTGGGAGGCGCTGCGCGCCCGGATCGCAGATGTCGGCATGCGCAACTCCCTGCTGCTCGCCATCGCACCGACCGCCACCATCGCCTCGATCGCCGGTGTGTACGAGTGCATCGAGCCCCAGGTGTCCAACCTCTTCAAGCGCGAGACCCTCAGCGGCGAGTTCCTCCAGGTCAACTCCTACCTGGTGGACGAGTTGAAGAAGCTCGGCGTGTGGGACGCGCAGACCCGTGAGGCCCTGCGCGAGGCGAACGGCTCGGTGCAGGGCTTCGGCTGGGTCCCGGCCGACGTCCGCGCCCTGTACCGCACGGCCTGGGAGATCCCGCAGCGCGGTCTGATCGACATGGCTGCGGCCCGTACCCCGTTCCTGGACCAGAGCCAGTCGCTGAACCTGTTCCTCGAGACGCCGACCATCGGCAAGCTCAGCTCGATGTACGCGTACGCCTGGAAGCAGGGTCTGAAGACCACCTACTACCTGCGCTCGCGCCCGGCGACCCGCATCGCCCGCGCCGCGTCCGCGACCGTGCCCGTCCCCGCGCAGGCGACCCCCGAAGAGGCCGTCGCCTGCTCCCTGGAGAACCCCGAGTCCTGCGAGGCATGCCAGTGATGAGCTCCACCGACACCGCCGCACCCGTCAAGAACCTGCTCGACCCGGGCTTCGAACTCACCCTCCGCCCCATGCGCTACCCGGATTTCTACGAGCGCTACCGGGACGCCATCAAGAACACCTGGCACGTGGAGGAGGTCGACCTCCACTCCGACGTCACCGACCTGGCCAAACTCACCCCCGGTGAGCAGCATCTGATCGGCCGGCTGGTCGCGTTCTTCGCGACGGGCGACTCGATCGTCGCGAACAACCTGGTGCTCACCCTCTACAAGCACATCAACTCCCCGGAGGCGCGGCTGTATCTGTCGCGCCAGCTGTTCGAGGAGGCCGTGCACGTCCAGTTCTACCTGACGCTGCTGGACACCTATCTGCCCGACCCGGACGACCGGGCCGCCGCGTTCGCCGCCGTCGAGAACATCCCGTCGATCCGCGAGAAGGCACAGTTCTGCTTCCGCTGGATGGACTCCGTGGAGAAGATCGACCGGCTGGAGACCAGGGCCGACCGCCGCCGCTTCCTGCTCAACCTGATCTGCTTCGCGGCCTGCATCGAGGGCCTCTTCTTCTACGGGGCGTTCGCCTACGTCTACTGGTTCCGCTCGCGAGGACTGCTGCACGGTCTGGCCACCGGCACCAACTGGGTGTTCCGTGACGAGACGATGCACATGAACTTCGCCTTCGAGGTCGTGGACACCGTCCGCAAGGAGGAGCCGGACCTCTTCGACGACGAGCTGAACCGGCAGGTCACCGACATGCTCCAGGAGGCCGTCGAGGCCGAGCTGCAGTTCGGCCGCGACCTGTGCGGGGACGGCCTGCCGGGCATGAACACGGAGTCGATGCGCGAGTACCTCCAGTGCGTCGCCGACCAGCGCCTCACCCGGCTCGGTTTCGCCCCGGTCTACGGATCCGAGAACCCGTTCTCCTTCATGGAGCTGCAGGGCGTCCAGGAGCTGACGAACTTCTTCGAGCGCCGCCCGTCCGCCTACCAGGTGGCCGTGGAGGGATCGGTGGACCTCGACGAGGACTTCTGATCCGGCGCCCGTCGCTGATCCGGCGCCCGTCACCGCGGCCCGCACCTCTCACGGGGGAGGTGCGGGCCGCGGTGGTGCGGTCAGATCCCGCAGCTGGACGCGGACCAGTAGCGGCTGGACCGGTGGTCGAGGTGGGTGTGGTCGTTGTGGCCCGGGTAGCCGGGGCCGAGGATGCCGTTGAACCCGTGGTGGCGGGCCTGCTGGGCCAGCTTGCACAGGGAGTGCGATCCCGCGCCGAGGTCGACGCCGTCGCCGTACAGATGACGGCTGCCGGAGGCCCCGCCCACCGCGCTGTTGCAGGCGTAGGAGCGGAAGCCGCTGGTGACCCTGATGGGCTGGTCGCCCAGCGCGTGCCGCATCGCCTCCAGCTTCCACATGGCGCGCAGGGCGTTGGCCTTGGCGGTGGCGGCGCTGACCGCACCGCCGGACCAGGTGGAGTTGCACCGGTTGAGTTCGGCGTAGCTGAAGTGGGCGGGGGTGCAGTCGCTGTCCTGCAGGGCGTAGATCTTGCTGAAGGTGGCCGGGCCGGCCACTCCGTCGGCGGACAGGCCGTAGGCGGCCTGGAAGCGCTTGACCGCGGCAGCGGTGGCGGGGCCGTACTGCCCGTCGACGGCGAGGACACCGCCGTAGCCGGGGTATCCGCCGACGCGGATCTGCAGTTCCCTGACATCCGACCCCGAGGAGCCCTGAGAGAGGGTGCGGGACCACGTGTAGCAGGAGTCGGCCTGCGCGGTGCCGGCCGTCGCCATGACACCGGCCGTCGTTGCAGCCATAAACATGACAATAGATACCAGGAGTCGGGCCGTACGTCTCAGCATCGGACCTCCGTGCCGTGAGGGCGGTACTGGCGGAATCGGATAGCAGGGCAGAGCTTGTCGTGGCGGTCAACGCGCGTCAACACCCCCTGAGCGGCCGTCATTTGTCGGCCCAATGACGGCACGGCGACAGCGAGGGGCCCCGCCCGGACGAGCGGGGCCCGGCTGCCGGAGCGCGGAGGTCAGTCGTTCGGGACGACCGCGTAGCGCGGAGTGCCCTCGGCCATCTGCTTCAGCGCGTCCCTGCGCTCGCGCTTCGAGAGCCGGTCGATGTACAGGTACCCGTACAGATGGTCGGTCTCGTGCTGCAGGCAGCGGGCGAAGTAGCCCGTGCCGCGCACCTTGATCGGATTGCCCTGCGCGTCCCGGCCGCGCACGACCGCGTAGTCGGGGCGGGCCAGCGAGGCGTACGCCGTCGGCACGGACAGGCAGCCCTCGTTCGAGTCGTCGAGGACGCGCTGCTCGGGCGCCAGCTCCTCCAGAACCGGGTTGCAGACGACACCGGTGTGCCGCACACCCTCGTCGTCCGGGCAGTCGTACACGAAGACCTTCAGGTCCACACCGATCTGGTTGGCGGCCAGGCCGACGCCCTCCGCCGCCTTCTGGCTGGCGAACATGTCGTCGATGAGGGCCGCCAGCTTGTCGTCGAACTCGGTGACGTCCTTGCACTCCTTGTGGAGCACCGGGTTGCCCACGACCGTGATCGGACGCGCGGTGCCACGCTCGCGGTACTCCCGCTCGCGCTCCTCGCAGTTCTCCGTGTCCACGACAAAACCGTCGTTGACCTGCTCGTCCGTCTCCTGCTGCTGCGACGCCATGTCAGCTTCTGCGCCCTTCTCAGTACCCGATCCCCGGCCCGATGCCCGGTCACTTACGCGTCCGTACAGCCTACGGGCAGGCGTCAGCAGACTTCCTCGAGATCCCGCCACTCACGGGAGTCCGGACTGTCGGCCACCCAGCCGTCCAGCAGACCCCGCACCAGACCGGCGGGGGCCGCTATGCCGCACTCGCGCTCCGGCGACCAGAGGTCCCCGCCCGTACGGTGCCCCAGCGGACCCGGGTGGCCCGGCTCGCTGTGATCGTGCGGGTCGAGGTGCTCGCCCTCGCCCTCCGCGCTGGGCATACTCCCCTCGGAACAGGCCCGGCACAGCAGCCGCACGGAGGAGGACCAGTCCTCCGCGGCGAAACCGGCATCCGCCGCGAGCCGCTCCAGGGCGTCCCGGTCGACCTCGGTCGCCGCCTCCAGCAGCACCACCCACGTCGGCACCGGAGACGGTGCCCAGAGCTCGATCTCGTCGAAGACCGGGAACGCCGGCCCCGCGCTGGTGGTGCGCTCGCCGTTCGGAACACCGTCGTGCAGCACGACCTCGCCCCAGCGGCGACCGGACGACGGCAGCGGGACGGACAGCACCTCCATCCGGGCCGGGTCGAGCCTGCGGCCCCAGACCACCTCGGCCTCGCCCTCCGGCGAGAGCCGCACGGCGGCGCTGCCCAGGTCCATGCCGACCGGCTCGCCGTTCGCCGCGGCCGCTCCTGGGACCTTCAGGCCGTACGCCTGCCACGCCCGGCGGGCCAGCGGCCAGTCCTGGAGGGCCGTGGCGGCGATGCCGACGTTCCACCAGTCGGGAGCGCCGGTCTCCTTGTCCAGCAGGGCGACCGCCCGCAGCCCCGCCGCGCGGGCCTGCTCCCAGTCGTGCCGGAACTTGTGCAGCAGCGCCAGATTGAACCAGGACTCCGAGAGCCATGGCTCCAGGTCCGCCGCCCGCGTCAGCAGCGCGCCCGCGTCCTCGTACCGGCCGTCGCCGATCAGCGTGAACGCGCGGTCCGTGGCCTGCCGCCAAGAGGCGGAAGGCCGATGCCGTACCTTCCCGAAGATCCTCACGATTCCCGCCTGCCGGTCGCTCGGGTCACTGCCCGGACGCATGACTGTGTGCCTGCTTACTGCCTTCTTTCGCATCCAATCATGCCCGGTCGCAGGCTCGCTCATTACCCATGGGTTACCCCGGTGGGACAAGGGTCAGACCGCCTCAGGCAAGCACTCTGCCGAGCACTCTGGCCAAGGATTCGACGACCTCGGGCTGGTAGTCGCGTCCCGTGCCCAGCCGCAGCTGTTCCAGCGCGGCCAGAGCTCCCCCCGCTCCTGCTCCGCTTCCCCCCGCCAGGTCGTCGTATGCGTTGACGGCGCGGACGATCCTGGCGGCGAGCGGCTGGTCCCGGTACGGGTCTGCCTGCTGCTCCACGACGGCGGCGACGGCCGCCGGTACCCCGGTCTGCCGGACCACCGCTCCGCCGAGCAGCGCGATCCGGCGCTGCTCGGCGGCCGGCAGCGAGGACGTGGCACCCTCCGGCACGGGATCGACGAGGGAGAGCTGGCCGATGTCGTGCATCAGCGCCGCGTGCTCCAGCAGCGTCAGCTCGGCTCCGGACAGCCCCATCTCACGCCCGACGGCCGTGCTGAGCGCCGCGACCCGGTGGGCGTGGCCGGGCCGGGTGTACCCGGCGACCTCGGTCGCGCGGGCGAGCGAGGCGATGGTCTGCCCGTAGGTGGCCCGCACGGCCGCGTACCGCCCGAGCGACAGCTGGGTCAGCAGCAGCGGTACGCAGAACACCGGCAGCGCCCACATCCCGGCGACCGCCACGGCGAGGGCCATGACCGCGCCCGTCGCACAGACCGCCGAGCCGATCCCCGGCAGCGCCCGCAGCTCGTCGCGCAGCAGCGGCCCGAAGGGATGGCCGGTGCGGGCGCGCATCAGGACGGCGGCCAGCACGGCGTCGCACAGGGCGGTCAGTAGCAGCAGCAGCGCCAGGAAGAGGGCGTAGCCGGATCCGTGGCCGAGCCGGCGCTCCAACTCGCCGGATCCGTAGAGCGGCTGGAAGCACACTGCGGCGAATCCGACGGTCATCACCCGCCGCGCCACATGGTCGAGTACCGGCCCCCGGCCCCGGGCGACCTGCGGTACGGCTCCGACCAGCGCACCGGCGACGACGACGGCCACCACCTGGAAGGCCCCGTGCCCGGTGCGCTCCCCCGCGCAATCACCGAGCAGCGCGTACGCCAGCGCGCCCGCGGCGCCCAGCGGCGCGGACTCCCTCCCCCCGGCTCCCGCGAGCAGGGGAGACTCCCCCGCCCTGCGTACGTTCCCCCACCGGGCGAGCTCGCCGACGGCGATGAAGACCCCGAAGGCGAGAGCGTTCCCGGGCTGCGCCACACCACGGGCCACCACCCACGCGAGTGCGGCCGCGGTCACGGCGGCGGCGGCCCCGTGGACGGCACGGACGACCACGGCGGGCCGAGGTGCCCGGAGGCCGTGCGACGCCGCGTACGCGGGCCGCTCACCCTGTCCGTAACCGATGCGAGGCCCCTGTCCCCGGCGTCTCGGGCATCCGTGGCGGGCCCGGGGGCACCGCCGTCTCGTCCGAGGTCACCGATGTCTGCCAACCGTGCCGTTCCAGCGCGCGCACCAGGGCTCGCACCATGACGGGGTCGAACTGCGCCCCCGCGCACCGCTCCAGTTCGGCCAGGGCGACCGGCACCGGCCGGGCCCGCCGGTAGGAGCGGGTGGACGTCATCGCGTCGAACGCGTCCGCCACCGCCACCACCCGGGCGTACTCGGGGATCTGGGCGCCCGCCAGCCCGTACGGGTAGCCGCTGCCGTCCATGCGTTCGTGGTGGTGCAGGATCGCGGCCCTGGCCTCTTTCAGGAAGCCGATACCGCGCACCATCTCGTGCCCGTACTCGGGATGCAGCTCGATCACCCGCCGCTCCGCCGGGGTCAGCGGCCCCTCCTTCCGCAGCACCCTCGTCGGCACGCCGAGCTTGCCCACGTCGTGCAGGATCCCGGCGAACCGGACGACCTCCAGTCGCTCCTCCGCCATGCCCAGCTCCCGGGCGATCAGCGCGGAGGCCCGGCCGACGCGTTCGCTGTGCCCGCGGGTGTACCGGTCCTTGATGTCGACGGCCTGCACCAGCGCGCGGATCGTCGCCTGGTGGGCGGCCCGCTCGCGGTGGTACTGGGCGAAGATCCAGCAGGAGATGTACATCGGCAGCAGCACCAGCAGGGCGGACAGCGGCCCGTACGGGCTCCCCCAGAGCACCGCCATCATCAGCCCGGCCAGACCGTGCACGCAGTACGGCGCCGGAGAGGCCGAGAAGTCCCGCCGCACCGTGCGGAGCGTGCCCCGCAGGCGGGGCACCGGCTCGGCGGTGGCGCGGATGCCCCCGTCGAGGACCGTCAGCAGCAGGCAGAAGACCAGCGCCCCGCCCAGCGCCGGCACCAGCGCGTACGGGAAGTCCGGTGCGCCCGGGGTCCGTTCACCGCCGAGCAGCAGATACGCGTGGGCGGCCGCCCAGGTCCCGAGGGCCAGCCGGGCCGCGCGCCAGACCCGCCGGGCACCGGCCGGCGGCCGGTCCACCGGTCCGAGCAGCGCGCCGGGCACCGGCACCAGCGCGGCAGCGGCGGGCGGCAGCAGGAACGCGGCGGCCAGCAGCACCGGGAAGAACGTGCCCGCCCCCACCGGAGCCGGGTCGTCGGGACGGCGGGACCTGTCCTCCTCCCGCGCCGCCGGCCGCAGGGGCAGGGCGGGCAGCTCGCATCCGGCGTACAGGACCGCGAGCAGCAGGACGCTCGTCCAGGGCACAGCGATGTCCGACGTGGCCGGAGCGAGGAGGGGGACGGCGGAGACGGGGACGGCCGTGACAGGGGCGGCTGCGGCAGCGGCGCACAGGACAGCGGCGGCGATGTAGCCGCGTGCCGCCGCAGGTATGGCCGTCACTTCTCGCACCCCCTTCGCAACTCGCCCGAAGCAGCGCCACGCTAGCGAGTCGAGAGGCGGGAGGGGCGAGTACGCCGCCCATTCGCACGTACGAGTGAACCGCCGACCGGACGCCCGGCGGCCGGACGACTGGCGGCGGAAGGCCGGGCAGCCCGACTACCGGCGGCGAAACACCCGGCGAACGCAGAAGGTGCGCCGCGGTGTCGCGACGCACCCCGGATGCGCGTACCGGTTGCCGAGGCCCTACTCCTGGGCCGTCGCCACGTCCTTGTCGGGAACGGCCTGGCCCGAACGGATCAGATCGATACGCCCCATGACCTTGGCCCGCAGGTCGCTGGGCACGTCGTCCTGCCCGCAACACCGCTTGACCAGCTTCTTCACCGCCTGCTCGAGACCGTACTTCTCCAGGCACGGGGAGCACTCCTCGAAGTGCACCTCGAACTTGGTGCAGTCACTGTCGGGCATCTCGTGGTCGAGGAACTCGTAGAGATGGTCCAGGACCTCTGAGCAGTCCGTCTCGTGCGGCTCTCCGCAGCTCATGAGCCCGAGCCTTTCGCGTCGTTCGACTCCCCCGCACCGGCCGGGACGAGCCCGCGCTCGCGGGCGTAGTCCTCCAGCATGCCGCGCAGCTGGCGGCGGCCGCGGTGCAGGCGGGACATCACCGTACCGATGGGTGTTCCCATGATGTCCGCGATCTCCTTGTACGCAAAGCCCTCTACATCGGCGAGATAGACCGCGATCCGGAACTCCTCCGGGATGGCCTGCAGGGCTTGCTTGACGTCCGAGTCGGGCAGGTGGTCGAGGGCCTGGGACTCCGCGGAGCGCAGCCCGGTCGACATGTGCGACTCGGCGCGCGCGAGCTGCCAGTCCTCGATCTCCTCCGCCGCGCTGCGCTGGGGCTCGCGCTGCTTCTTGCGGTAGGAGTTGATGAAGGTGTTGGTGAGGATCCGGTACATCCACGCCTTGAGGTTCGTGCCCTCACGGAACTGGTGAAACGATCCGTACGCCTTCGCGTACGTCTCCTGCACGAGATCCTCCGCATCGGCGGGATTGCGCGTCATGCGCAGCGCGGCCGAGTACATCTGATCCAGGTACCCCAGCGCGTCCCGCTCGAAGCGGGCATTGCGCTCTCCAGCCGTCTCCTCGGACTTCTGCGCCTGACCGTCATCGGTCCCTGCGTCGGTCCCAGTGACCGGACCCACCTCCTCCAACGCTGTGCCGGGGCCGAATTCGGACCCGCTCGAATCGGAGAATAGTCGACCATGCTGTGCCGGGCCCTGCCGATTGCCGTCGCCCGCCGCAGGCACCGGCCCGCTCTTGCCCTGCGACAGCACCGTCCAGTCCAGCCCGTCGGTGCGGTCGGCTGTCGGGCAGAAGGTCGTACCCATGCGGCGGACTCCCTACTCCATGCTCTGTACTGACATCCGCCACAACAGCCGGCCCCCGTGTCTCATTCCCGGAGCGCGGCAACCCACCGGGCCACCGCGTCCGTGATGGTGACGAGCGTCTCCTCCTCGTCGATCCCGGCGCGCTTCGGCACCGCGAACCCGTGGTCCCCGTACGCCACTTCCGCCAGTTCGTAGGCCCCCGCCGGGAACTCCTCGGGCTTGCCGAACGGGTCGTTGCCGCCCTGCACGACGAGCGTCGGGACGCCGGCGCCGAGGAGTTCGGCGGCGCGGGACTTCTCGGGCCGTCCCGGCGGATGCAGCGGGAAGCTCAGCGCGAGCACCCCGGCCGCGCCGAGCTCGGACGCGGTCCGGCAGGCCACGCGCGCGCCGGCGCTGCGGCCGCCGGCCACGACGGGGAGCCCTCTCTTCGTCAGCGCCGGCCAGAGGCCGCTCCAGGCGGCGTCCAGGGTCCGGGGCGCGGGGGCGACCTTCTTGCCCGCGACGCGCCAGGGCTGCTCCACCAGAG
Organism: Streptomyces sp. NPDC048389; assembly: GCF_040706335.1. Classification (NCBI taxonomy): domain Bacteria; kingdom Bacillati; phylum Actinomycetota; class Actinomycetes; order Kitasatosporales; family Streptomycetaceae; genus Streptomyces; species Streptomyces sp. NPDC048389. The sequence continues at coordinate 25,750 of NZ_JBEZKP010000019.1, forward strand.
CGACGGTGACGCCGCACCCGGGCAGCACACGCGCGATCGCCTGCAGATCCCGGGCCTCGACGCCGCCGCCGGCGCCGTGACCGAGGGCCAGCACCAGCCGGGCGCGCTCGGCGCCGAACCAGGTGATACGGGCGTCGCCGGCATCGACCGCGACGATCTCTTTCCGCTCCATGGGGGCATTGTCCCGCGCGGGCAAGGGGCGGGGAGGCGGTGCCAAACCGCCGGCGCGCAGCCGTTCCGCCGCCCCGCCCCTTGCCGAACCTTCGCCGGCGGGGCTCCGAAGAAGCCCGCCCGGCGATCCGAGGGCACGACCGAAGGCCGTACTGGGTCCGGGCCCGCCCCGGTTTCGAGAGGGGCAGGAAGGGGACAAGCCCGCCCCGCGCGCCGCGCATCCCAGGCGCACCAGGCGCCCCACCCGACCGTCAGAACAGCGTCGCCTCCTCCGGCCCCGCCAGCTCCTCCAGCAGCTCGGGCCCGTTGTTCCGCACGTTGCTCACCGCCGTCGGCACCGCGTACGCCCGCATCAGCCCGCCCGGCGGCGGCTCCAGCAGCGACCGCAGTTCGTCCGGGTCGGTCCGGGACGGGTCCAGCCAGGGGTCCCACCGGTCCGGCGTCAGCATCAGCGGCATCCGCGGGTGGATGTCCGCCAGCGACCGCGGCCCCTCCGCGGGAGCCACCCCCAGCGGCCCGGTCTCCGCCTCCGTCGTGATCACGGAGCAGGTCACCCGCCACGCCTGCGGATGGTCGTCCGGGAGAGTGCGGTCGCGCCAGAACTCGTACAGGCCGGCCATCGCGAACACCGATCCGTCCGCCGGTGTCACGAAGTAGGGCTGCTTCCGCGGCCTCTTCTTCTTCCCCTCGACCTCGAGCTCCCGCTCACCCGCGCCGGTCACCCACTCGTAATAGCCGTCGGCGGGGAGGATGCAGCGACGGGTGAGGAAAGGCCGGCGGAAGGCCGGCTTCTCGTGCACCGTCTCCGCCCGCGCGTTGATCATCCGGGCCGCGCCCTCCGGGGTCTTGGCCCACGACGGCGCCAGCCCCCACTTCAGCGTGCGCAGCTGGCGAACCGGAGAGCTGTCGCCGGCGTCCTTGAGAGGGCGCTCGAGAACGGCATGGACCTCCTTCGTGGGCGCCACGTTCCAGTCGGGTGCCAGCGTCTCCTCCGGCTCCCATTTCTCGACCTCGAAGATCCCCACGAGATCCTCGGGCCTACGACTCGCCGCATACCGTCCGCACATAAGTGCCACACTGCCACTTCCGTACGCCGTCCGAGGGAGCCGCCCGCGAAATGGTCATCACACACGCCGGCGCGGCAAGCGCGTCGCTCACCGATCTGTGGGATCGCGTCTTCGACACGCAGACCGCGCCCGAGCCGTGGCTCGTCGCGGTCACCGGTCTCGTGTCACTGGCCGCCGTCATGCCGAACGTCCTCTGGCGGCTGACCCGCAACGCCGTGACGATCGCCCATGAGGGCGGCCACGGGCTCGTCGCCCTGCTCACGGGCCGGCAGCTGCAGAGCATCCGGCTCCACTCGGACACCAGCGGTCTGACCGTCAGCCGGGGCAGACCGACCGGAATCGGGATGGTCCTGACCGCCGCCGCGGGCTACACCGCCGCTCCGCTGCTCGGCCTGGGCGGTGCCTGGCTGCTCGCCGCGCACCACATCACGCTGCTGCTGTGGCTGGCGACGGCGCTGCTGCTGGCGCTGCTCGTCATGGTCCGCAACGCGTACGGAGTGCTGACGGTGACGGTCACCGGCGCGGCGTTTCTGCTGGTCTCGTGGCTGACCGAGCCCGCCGTTCAGGCCGTCTTCGCGTACACGGCCGTCTGGTTCATGCTGCTGGGCGGTGTACGGCCGGTGTTCGAGCTGCAGTCGAAGCGGCGGCACGGTGGCGCTCCCGACTCGGACGCCGACCAGCTCGCCCGCCTCACCCATGCGCCACCGGTGATCTGGCTGTTCTTCTTCCACGCGGTGTCGCTCTGCTCGCTGATCGGCGGCGGTCGCTGGCTGCTGGGGCTCTGAGCGGCGGTGTGCGCCCCGTACCACCGTCGCGTCCGGGCCCGGGCCACACGGTTTCGATCAAGATCCGGGCCCCCGCGGAGCCACTAAAGTGTTGGCCATGACCGAAAGCGCCGTGCACCCCGCCCTCTGGCCCGCCCCCCTCGCGACCGGAGCCGTCGAAGCGACGGTCACCGTGCCCGGTTCGAAATCCGTGACGAACCGCGCACTGGTCCTGGCGGCACTCGCCTCCGAGCCCGGCTGGCTGCGCCGCCCGCTGCGCTCACGCGACACCCTGCTGATGTCCGCGGCCCTCCAGGCGATGGGCGTGGGCATCGAGGAGACCGTCTCCTCCAGCACCGCGGGCGGCCCGGTCGACGAGGCCGCCGCCGGCGCCGGCGAGGCATGGCGCGTCATCCCGTCCGGCCTGCACGGCCCGGCGACCGTCGATGTGGGCAACGCGGGCACGGTGATGCGCTTCCTGCCGCCGGTCGCCGCCCTCGCCGACGGCCCGATCCGCTTCGACGGTGATCCGCGTTCGTACGAGCGGCCCCTGAACGGCGTCATCGACGCGCTGCGCACCCTTGGCGCACGGATCGACGACGACGGCCGCGGCGCACTCCCGCTGACCGTGCACGGCGGTGGCGCCCTGGAGGGCGGTCCGGTGCGGATCGACGCCTCGTCGTCGTCGCAGTTCGTCTCCGCGCTGCTGCTGTCCGCTCCGCGTTTCAACCAGGGCGTCGAGGTACGGCACGTCGGCAGCCGACTGCCGTCCATGCCCCACATCCGGATGACGGTCGACATGCTGCGCGCCGTGGGTGCGCAGGTCGACGAGCCGGAGACCGGCGGCGAGCCCGATGTCTGGCGGGTGTCGCACAGCGCGCTGCTCGGCCGCGACCTCACCATCGAGCCCGATCTGTCGAACGCTCAGCCGTTCCTGGCGGCGGCGCTGGTGACCGGCGGCCGGGTGACGATCCCCGACTGGCCCGAGCGGACCACCCAACCCGGTGACGCGCTGCGCGAGATCTTCACCGAGATGGGCGGTTCCTGCGAGCTCACGACGACGCCGAACGGGACGGCGCTGGTCTTCACCGGCAGCGGCCGCATCCACGGCATCGACGTGGACCTCGGCGAGGTCGGCGAGCTGACCCCGGGCATCGCGGCGGTCGCGGCGCTGGCCGACTCCCCGTCGACGCTGCGTGGTGTGGCGCATCTGCGGCTGCACGAGACGGACCGGCTGGCCGCGCTCACCAAGGAGATCAACGAGCTCGGCGGCGACGTCACCGAGACGGAGGACGGCCTCCACATCCGCCCGCGCACGCTGCACGGCGGCGTGTTCCGCACCTACGACGACCACCGGATGGCGACGGCGGGCTCGGTGATCGGTCTCGCGGTGAAGGACGTGCAGATCGAGAACGTGGCGACGACGGCGAAGACGCTGCCCGACTTCCCGCAGATGTGGGCCGAAATGCTCGGGGCCTGACGTCATGCGCCGCTACGGCAAGCACACCGACGAGGACGACATCCGCTCGCGCCCGAACCGCAAGGGCAACCGACCGCGCACCAGCATCCGCCCCAAGCACGAGGACGCGCTGGAGGGCATGGTCCTCACCGTCGACCGCGGCAGGCTTACCTGCCTCGTCGGGGACCGGGTCGTGATGGCGATGAAGGCCCGCGAGCTGGGCCGCAAGGCGGCCGTCGTCGGTGACCGGGTCGGCATCGTGGGAGACCTCTCCGGGGACAAGGACACCCTCGCGAGGATCGTCCGCATCGAGCCGCGGTCATCCGTGCTGCGCCGTACGGCAGACGACGACGATCCGTTCGAGCGGGTTGTCGTCGCCAACGCCGACCAGCTCGCCATCGTCACCGCGCTCGCCGATCCGGAGCCGCGCCCGCGTCTGATCGACCGCTGTCTGGTCGCCGCGTACGACGGCGGTCTCGAGCCGCTTCTGGTGCTGACCAAGTCGGATCTCGCCTCGCCGGACGAACTGTTGGACATGTACGGCGCGCTCGGCGTTCCCCATGTGGTCACCACCCGCGAGGAGTTCGTCGACGGTCTCGCCGCGGACCGGGTGCTGGAACATCTGCTCGGCCGTACGACCGCCTTCGTCGGGCACTCGGGCGTCGGCAAGACGACGCTGGTCAACGCCCTGGTCCCGAAGGAGAGGCGGCGCAGCACCGGCGTCGTCAACGCGGTCACCGGGCGCGGCCGGCACACCACCACGTCGGCCCTCGCCCTGCCGCTCGCGGACAAGCAGGGCGGCTGGGTGATCGACACGCCCGGCGTGCGCTCGTTCGGACTGCACCATGTCGATGCGTCCCGGGTCATCAACGCGTTCCCGGATCTGGTGCCGGGCACGGAGGGGTGCCCGCGGGCCTGCAGTCACGACGAGCCGGACTGCGCGCTGGACGCGTGGGTGGCAGAGGGGCACGCGGATCCCGCGAGGCTCTATTCGCTGCGGCGGCTGCTGGCCACCCGCGAGCGACGCGAAGGTGACTGAGCTGTCTGCGTTTGGCGGCCACGTCCCCTGGTAAGGGCATAATCGCACCAAGTCGGACGAGTTCCCGGCCAGGCAGTTCGTCGGCACTACGCGGGAGGCCCAGGATTTATGGCGTGGCTGCTGGTGGTGGTGGCGGGACTTCTCGAAACGGGCTTCGCCGTCTGTCTCAAACTGTCGCACGGCTTCACCCGGCTGTGGCCGACGGTCGCCTTCGCCGTGTTCGCGCTCGGCAGTTTCGGGCTGTTGACCCTGTCGTTGAAGAAGCTCGACGTGGGCCCGGCGTACGCGGTGTGGACGGGTATCGGAGCCGCCGGCACCGCCATCTACGGAATGGTCTTCCTCGACGACCTGGTCTCGACTCTGAAGATCGTCTCGATCACGCTGGTGATCGTCGGCGTCATCGGTCTCCAGCTCTCGGGCTCCTCTCAGTGACGCCGTCGCCCACCGCCGCCCGCACCAGCCGGGCGATGCCGCCGCCGGACGGCGCGACGACGTAGGAGAGCGCGAGCCGCACCGCCAACTCACAGCGCTGCGGCAGATCGGCCGTCTCCTCGGCTCCTCCTTCTTTCCCACCGGCTTCGGCCCCGAATTCGGCCCCGGCCCGCGCACCGGCCCGCGCACCGGCTTCTGTCGCATCCGGGCGCCCGTATCCGGCCCTCAGCCCTCCGCCGCCGGCCCCGAGCCCTCCGTCCCCGGCCTTCGAACGCCGCCCGTGCAGCGCGGTCAGCGTGCGCTCCCGCACCGCGGCGACGAGTTCGGTTGGCACGGGCAGCCTCGCGTCGGCGCGCCGCTGAGCGGGCACGCGCGAGAAGACGGCCCTGCCGCGGGCCGGCTCCGGTGCAGGCAGCCGGCCTTCCCAGCAACCGGTGAGCAGGGCCCGCAGCTGAGGTCGCGCCCGCGCCTCGCCGACGGTCCATTCGGCGACGGACACGAGCCGGTCGACCGCTTCCGCGCTCTGCCCCATCAGCCGTTCCACACCGCGCAGATACGCGTCGGCCTCGCGGCGCACGAGGGCGCGGGCCAAGCCGTCCTTGCTGCCGAACTCGTTGTAGAGGGTCTGGCGTGAGACGCCCGCGGCGGCGGCGACGTCGGCCATCCGCACCCCCGACCAGGGCCGGTCGCCGAGGGCCGCGAGAGCGGCGTTCAGCAGTGATTCCCGCGCTGCAGGCATGCAGGTCACCTCCCCGGCCGAGCAACTCCGGTCACAGGGTTGACGGGCCCTGTTCCCCTGTCAATAGCTCCGGCAGGCACCCCGGGCGGACCCACCGGGGCCACCGGCCGCCACCCGGGAGGGAGCGGGCCTGCACCGATAGAGTGGCGACATGTCCGACTACCACGATGATCTGCGCCTCGCCCACGTCCTCGCGGATGCCGCCGACGCCACCACCATGGAGCGGTTCAAGGCTCTGGACCTCAAGGTCGAGACGAAGCCCGACATGACTCCGGTGAGCGAGGCCGACAAGGCGGCGGAGGAGCTGATCCGCGGGCATCTGCAACGAGCACGGCCGCGCGACGCGATCCTCGGCGAGGAGTACGGCGTCGAGGGCACCGGGCCGCGCCGCTGGGTCGTCGACCCCATCGACGGCACCAAGAACTACGTGCGCGGCGTGCCGGTGTGGGCGACGCTGATCTCGCTGATGGAGGCGGGCGAGGGCGGCTACCGGCCGGTGGTGGGCGTGGTGTCCGCCCCGGCGCTCGGCCGGCGCTGGTGGGCGGCGAAGGGGGCGGGCGCGTTCACGGGCCGCAGCCTCACCTCGGCGAGCCGGCTGCACGTCTCGAAGGTCGAGCACATCAGGGACGCCTCGTTCGCCTACTCGTCACTGACCGGCTGGGAGGCCCAGGGGCGGCTCGACGGCTTCATGGACCTGACGCGGGCGGTCTGGCGCACCCGGGGGTACGGCGATTTCTGGCCGTACATGATGGTCGCGGAAGGCTCGGTGGACATCTGCGCCGAGCCGGAGCTGTCGCTGTGGGACATGGCGGCTCCGGCGATCGTGGTACAGGAGGCGGGCGGCTCGTTCACCGGCCTCGACGGGCGGGACGGGCCGCACAGCGGGAATGCCGCGGCTTCGAACGGGCTCCTCCACCACGAGCTGCTGGGCTACCTCAACCAGCGGTACTGAGCGGTTGTCGACGGCTCGGACGCGCCCGCCCCTTTGAAGGGCGCACGCCGGAGTGTGCGGCGGTGGGCAACGGGCCCACGAGCCCCCGTACGCCCTCTTGCTGCCCTGTCGCAGGACTGGGACTCTGAGAGTCCCCCCACTTGTGAACTTGTGAATCGGTTCTCGAACGGCCGATCACCAAGGAGGTGGCTCCATCCATGCTCGTCCGTGACGCCATGAGCACCGTCGTCCTCACCATCGGACCCGCACACACACTCCGCCAGGCGGCCCGGCTGATGGCCGCGCGCCGCGTAGGCGCGGCCGTCGTCCTCGACTCCGACGCGAGCCTCGGCATCCTCACCGAACGGGACATCCTGAACTCGTTGGGCCAGGGGCAGGACCCCGACCTGGAGACCGCCGGCACGCACACCACCACCGACGTCGTCTTCGCCGCGCCTTCCTGGACCCTGGAGGAGGCGGCCGGGGCAATGGCGCACGGCGGCTTCCGCCATCTGATCGTGACGGACGACGGCGGACCGGTCGGCGTCGTCTCCGTCCGCGACATCATCCGCTGCTGGGCACCGGCCAGGCACCGGGTGCCGACGGTCGCCTGACCACAGAGGCGCACCGGAGTTCCGGGCACGCGGAAGGGGCCGGCCCCCTGGACAGAGATCCGGCCCCTTCTTCTGCGACAGGCGGTACGGGTCAGCCGCGAAGGGCCTGGACCGCGGCCTCGAGCCGCTTGCCGAAGTCTCCGTCGGCCTGACGGAAGTTGTTGATCGCACGCTCGGCGATGTCGTCGCGGGTGACACCGGACAGGGCACCCGCGAGGTTGTCGACGAGGCGCTGCTTCTCGTCCTCCGACATCAGGCGGTAGAGGTTGCCCGCCTGCACGAAGTCGTCGTCCTCGGCGTGCCGCGGCGTGGACTGCTCGCCGGTCTCGCCGGTGACGGCGATCGGCTGCCACAGCGCGCGGTCCGTCTGGTGCGGGCCGCCGAAACTGTTCGGCTCGTAGTTCTTCGCACCCTTGTGGCGACCGTCGTACAGGAAGCCGTCACGGGAGTTGGTGCGCGCCTCCGTGGCGTGCGGACGGTTCACCGGCAGATGGTCGGCGTTGATGCCGACGCGATAGCGGTGGGCGTCGCCGTAGGCGAAGAGGCGGCCCTGGAGCATCTTGTCCGGGGACGGACCGATACCGGGCACGAAGTGGGCCGGGCTGAAGATGGACTGCTCGACCTCGGCGAAGATGTTCTCCGGGTTGCGGTTCAGCTCCAGCTTGCCGAACTCGATGACCGGGTAGTCCGCGTGCGGCCACACCTTGGTCAGGTCGAACGGGTTGAAGCGGTAGGTCGCCGCCTCGGCCACCGGCATGATCTGCACACCGACGGTCCACGACGGGAAGTCGCCGCGCTCGATCGCCTCGCGCAGGTCGCGCTGGTGCGAGTCGGGGTCCTTGCCGGCCAGTTCCTCGGCCTCCGCGGCGGTGAGGTTCTTGATGCCCTGGTCGGTCTTGAAGTGGTACTTGACCCAGAAGGCTTCGCCGGCCTCGTTGCTCCACTGGTACGTGTGGGAGCCGAAGCCGTCCATGTGGCGGTAGGAGGCCGGGATGCCCCGGTCGCCGAACAGCCAGGTCACCTGGTGGGTGGACTCGGGGCTCAGACCCCAGAAGTCGAAGACGTTGTCCGCCTCCTGCGATCCCGTGTACGGGTCGCGCTTCTGGGTGTGGATGAAGTCGGGGAACTTGATGGCGTCCCGGATGAAGAACACCGGAGTGTTGTTGCCGACGAGGTCGTAATTGCCCTCCTCGGTATAGAACTTCAGCGCGAAGCCACGCGGGTCGCGGACCGCGTCGGCCGCACCGAGGTTGCCTGCGACGGTCGAGAAGCGCAGGAAGGTCTCGGTCTGCTTGCCGACCTCGGAGAGGAACTTGGCGCGTGTGTACTCGGTCACGTCCGCCGTCACCGTGAAGGTGCCGTAGGCCCCGGCGCCGCGTGCGTGGACGACACGCTCCGGGATGCGCTCGCGGTTGAAGTGGGCGAGCTTCTCGAGCAGGAGCTGGTCCTGGACAAGGACCGGCCCGCCGACGCCCGCGGTCTCGCTGTTCTGGTTGTCGGCGACCGGAGCCCCGGCCTCCGTGGTGAGCGGTCCCTGCGTCACGTGCGCCTCCTGCGTCATGTACTGCCCAGTGGTCTTTCGGCACTTCCCTGCCCTTGGCCAGTGCCGGTGTCGATCCTACAATGGACATTGTCTAAGTCAAGTGAACATCCAAAGTCACACCGGTTCGGGACTGCGCCCCTCCCACTGTTAGGCTGGGCCCCATGAGTGACCTTCTGGATCGACTTCGCAGCCGCGGCTGGCGCATGACCGCACAGCGGCGTGTCGTGGCCGAGGTCCTCGACGGCGACCACGTCCACCTGACCGCCGACGAGGTGCACGCCCGTGCGGCGGAGCGACTGCCGGAGATCTCCCGGGCGACCGTCTACAACACGTTGGGCGAGCTGGTGAACCTCGGCGAGGTCCTCGAGGTGTCCACCGACCGCCGCGCCAAGCGGTACGACCCGAACGCGCACCGTCCGCACCAGCACCTGGTCTGCTCCCGCTGCGGCGCCGTGCGCGACGTGCACCCGGCGGGCGACCCACTGGCCGACCTCCCGGACACGGAGCGCTTCGGCTTCACGATCTCCGACGTCGAGGTGACCTACCGCGGCACCTGCCCGAACTGTGCCACCGCCTGACGCACCGCGTACGACGAAGCAGGCCCCGACGCTGAGAGCGTCGGGGCCTGCTTCGTCGTACGCACCGAACAAGCCGTACGCACCGAACAAGCCGCACGCGCCGGACAAGTCACAGGCATCGGACAAGTCGCAGGCATCGGACAATGAGCGAGGCGCAGATACGCCGAAGGCCCGGATCCTTGAGGATCCGGGCCTTCGCCACGCTCTTCGAGCGCAGTAGTAGCGGGGACAGGATTTGAACCTGCGACCTCTGGGTTATGAGCCCAGCGAGCTACCGAGCTGCTCCACCCCGCGGCGATGAACACAACATTACGTCACCCCGCCGACCAGCGCAAATCCCTATGCGGTGAGCTCCTGGAGCAGCGCCTCACGCAGCCGCGCCGCCCGCTGAGCCACCTCTGCGGGACCGAGTTCGACGGCCCTCGCGCACCACCGCTGGCCCTCGGCCAGCTCACCCCTTCGGGCGGCGAGCAGCGCGAGACGCAGTGCGGCCCGGCCATGACCGGCCCGGGCGGCACGGGTCCACCACAGCGACGCCTCCCGCTCGCTGCCCTCCCGGGCCAGCAGCAGCCCCAGGTTGAACGCACCGCTGCGGCTGCCCGCCTCGGCAGCGTCGCGGTACCAGCGGGCGGCCTCCGCCATGTCACCGCGCGCGGCGGCCAGCATGCCGACCCGTACCTGAGCCCGGCGATGCCCCTGCTCGGCGGCCCTCTCGTACCACTCCTCGCACTCACCCTTCGCCGCCACCGGCTCCCCGAGCGCCGGTGGTCCAAGCGGCGGACGGCGGGAGTCCAGCACGGCGGCGAGCCGGAACGCCGCCTCCGCGCTGCCACCGCCCGCGGCGCAGCGCAGGTGGCGCTCGGCGCTCTGCTCGTCACCGTCCCGCAGCAGGGCCATGCCGACCTGGAGGGCGGCCTCCGTGTGCCCGGCCGCGGCGGCCCGCTCGTACCACGCCAGAGCCGTACGGTCGTCGTCCCGGCCGGCGTGCAGGATGCCGAGGTTGAAGGCCGCGTCGACGCTTCCGGCCTCGGCCGCCTTGGAGAACCACGGCTCGGCGCCCACCGCGTCGCCGGCCTGGAGCAGCAGGACGGCCAGCGCGTTGGCGGCCTCCCGGTGACCGGCGTACGCGGCCCGGCGGTACCACTGCTCGGCCTGGGCCGTACGGTCCTGGGCCGCGCAGAGCAGCCCGAGGTTGTACGCGCCGTTGACATCGCCCGCGTCCATGGCGGCGCGGTACCAGCGCTCCGCCGTCTGCTGCTCGCCGCGTGCGGCGTGCAGCGCACCGAGCGCATTGGCCGCGTTGCCGTCGCCGTCCTGGGCGGCACGCAGCCACCACACGGCGGCGCTCTCCTCGTCGCCGGCGTCGCGCAGCAAGAAGCCGAGCGCACAGGCGGCACGGGCCTCTCCGTCCTTGGCGGCGGTGAGGTACCAGCGGCCTGCCTCCTTGAGCTCGCCGCGCTTCTCCAGGATCGCCCCCAGGTGCAGCGCTGCCCGCCGGTGGCCGCGTGCGGCGGCCTGCCGGTACCACTGCGCGGCCTCGTCGAGCGGGGCCCTGCCGGGAGCGGCGGAACCGCTGTCCGTGCCGGTTCCGTGCTCGCCGGGACCGCCGGCACGGGCCCGGCGGCCGGCCCTGCCCGTGCCGCTCACGGTGCCGGCGGCCTCGTCGCCCCCGGAGGCCCGGTTCGCGGCCTCCGCGTCCGCGAGGGCGCGGAGCGCGGCGTCCGTCTGCCAGAGCGGGCCGGGGCGCGCCGCATCGGCCTCGCGGACAGTACCCGCGGCCCGCCGCAAGGCAGCGGCTCCCGGCTCGGAGGCGGGGGCGGGGTTGCGGGCGTGGCGTACGGAGCGTGCCGGAGCGGCCGCGTCACCGGCCCGAGCCGGGCCGGCCGTCGCAGGTCGCGTGGCGGCTGCCCGCCGCTCGGGGGCAGCGGTGGCCCGGAGGCCGGTTGCGCCGCGGACCAGGCGGTCGAGTCCGTCGCTCTTGCGGCACTCCTCCGCCGCACGGCGCTCCAGGGCGCGGGCAAGGCGGTACGCCGCCTCGCGATGGCCCTGTTCGGCAGCCGTACGCAGCCAGCGCTCCGCGCCCGTGTCGCTGCGGTGCTCCAGCAGGTCGGCGAGGGCGTAGGCGCCCAGGGCGTGACCCTGCTCTGCGGACTGGCGCAGCCAGTACTCCGCGGCGGGCTCGTCGCCCCGCTCGCGGAAGTGGCGCCCCAAGGCGTGCGCGGCGGCGGCGGAACCGGCCACGGCGGCGATCCGCCACCAGCCGGCCGCCTCCTCCGCGTAACCGCGCTGGTGGAGAAGCACGCCGAGATTGTTGGCCGCGGCGCGGTCGCCGTCCGCGGTCGCACCCCGCAGATAGGGCTCCGCGCCGTCCAGGTCTCCACGGCGCAGCAGCAGCGCCCCGAGGACGCTCATGGCCGCGGTGTCCCCGGCGTCGGCGGCGCTCCGGTGGCGCGCCTCCGCGCCGGCGGTCTCCAGCGCGTCGGTGTTGTTGTCTTCGGTGTCGGTGTCGTCGGTGTGGTCATCGCTGTGGTGACCGGCGCCGAGCACCACGTCGATCGCGTCCGCCACCTCCCCGGCATGCGGCTGCACAAACCGCCCTGTCTTCAACAGAGTTGCCCTGTCCCCCATAAATTCCATCGTCGCACCACCTGCAACCCGCGTACACCTGGTATACCGCAGCCAGTGAGGTCACTTCAGCGTTTTGTCGACATGCCCACAGGGAGACAAGTCAAACACGAACGGCCCCAACTCGCCTTCCGCGGCACGCACTTCGGAGCCGGAAAGAAAGAAGGCAACATGAAGAGGGCCCGGATCCTGGAAGGATCCGGGCCCTCTTCTTCAGTAGCGGGGACAGGATTTGAACCTGCGACCTCTGGGTTATGAGCCCAGCGAGCTACCGAGCTGCTCCACCCCGCGTCGTTGTGCTGCAACCGTACCACGACGCGGGATGGTGCCTGCTCACTCCCCTGGCGGCGCTCCTCCGTCCGGCTTCGCGTCCGGCTCGGCATCCTTTTCCGCGTCCGGCTTCGCGTCGGACGCGGCACCGGGCGCGGAGTCCGGCTGTGCCTTCTGTGCGTCGGCAGCGCGCTTCAGCGCCGCCTCCAGGTCGGCCTGCGCCTTGCCGTAGGCGGCCCAGTCCGTCGGCTCCTTCTCGAGGGCCGCCCTGGCGTCGTCGTACGCCTTCTGGGCGTCCGCGATGGCCTTCTGAAGGGCAGCCTCCCCGGTGGCCGGGGGCTCGGTCGGTTCGCCCGGCGGCTCGGCCGGGTCGGTCGGCGGTGTCTCCTCGTCCGGAGCGCCCTCCACCCCGAAGACCTGGCTGAGGGCGCCGGCGAGGTCGTCGGCGAAGCCGATCTTCTGCCCGTAGACGACAGCCACCTTGCTCAGCAGCGGGAACTCCGAGCCGCGGCCCTGTGCGTAGATGGGCTCGACGTACAGGAAACCGCTGTCGAGAGGAACGGTCAGCAGATTGCCGTACTTGATCGTCGAGTCCGCGCCCTTGAGGTCACGGACATAAGTGGCGATCGGACCATGGCGGTTGAGCCGGCTCTGCACCTGTTCGGGGCCGTCGACATTGTCGTCGGTCACTCTCAGCAGTTCGATCTTGCCGTAGTCGGCGCTCGTGGCGTCCGCGTCGACCGCCATGAAGGCCCGGAGGTTGGGCCGCCCGCTCGGCGTGAACGTCGTCGTCAGCGAGAACTGCTGCGCCTCGTCACCCGGCAGCTTCATCGACAGGTAGTACGGCGGAACCGCGTTGCTGTCCGACTTCGTCGGGTCGTTGGGGACCTGCCAGGCGTCACTCGCGTTGTAGAACTGGTCCGCGTCCGTGACGTGGTACAGGGCGAGCAGCTCGCGCTGGACCTTGAACATGTCCTGCGGGTACCGCATGTGCTCCTGAAGCTCGTCCGGGATGTCGGCCTTGTCCTTCACCGTGCCCGGGAACGCCTTCTTCCAGGTCTTCAGGACCGGGTCGTTCTCGTCCCACTCGTACAGCGTGACCGTGCCGTCGTAGGCGTCGACGGTGGCCTTCACCGAGTTGCGGATGTAGTTGACCTGGTTCTGCTGCGCGACCACCGCGCGCTGCCGGTCGGTCAGCGAGTCGGCCGTGGTGTCGCCCAGCGTCGTCCGCGAGGCGTACGGGTAGCCGTTGGTGGTGGTGTAGGCGTCGATGACCCACTGGATCCGCTTGCCGATCACGGCCGGGTAGGCATCGCCGTCGATGGTCAGCCACGGAGCGACCGCCTCGACGCGCTGCTTGGGCGTGCGGTTGTAGAGGATCTTGGAACCGTCGCCGATGGCTCCCGAGTACAGGATCTGCGGCTCACTGAAGGCGACGGCGTACGCGGCGCGGTTGAGCGGGCCGGAGACGTCGATGCCGCCCTTGCCCTGGTAGCTCGTGGTGGCCTGGCCACCGCCGTCCTGCTCGTAGTCCAGCTCCTTCTGGGGGCCGCCCACGATCGAGTACTGCGTGGTCTTCTCGCCGTAGTAGATCCGCTGTTCGTAGTCGCCGAGCATGCCCTTGGTCGGCAGGCCGGACTCGGTGAAGGCCGGCGAGCCGCTGGTGCCCTCGGCGGTCGCGGTGCCCTTGGCGGTGACGGCACCGAAACCGTGGGTGTAGGTGAAGTGGTCGTTGATCCAGTTCCGCTTGTCGACTCCGGCGAGGTTCAACTCGCGCAGACCGATGATCGTGTCCTGACCGTTGTACCGGTCGACGTCCAGTGTGGACGGGAACTGGTAGTACTTCCGCTCCTGCTCCAGCTGCTGGAACGTCGGCGAGACGATGTTCGGGTCGTTGATCCGGTAGCTGGCGGCGGCGTCGGCGTTCTTCCGCTGCTGCTCCGGGTTCTTGACCTCGCCCCGGCCCGTGTAGTCCCCGGCCTTCACCCCGTCGATGCCGTACGCCTTGCGCGTCGCCTCGATGTTCTTCTCGATGTACGGCGCTTCCTTGGCCTGCTCGTTCGGCTGGACCTGGAACTTCTGCACGATCGCCGGGTACAGGCCGCCGATCAGGATCGCGGACAGCACCATCAGGCCGAAGCCGATCACCGGCAGCTGCCAGGTGCGGCGCCACAGCGTCGCGAAGAACAGCAACGCGCAGATGACGGCGATGCAGAACAGGATCGTCTTCGCCGGCAGATACGCGTTGGCGTCGACGTAGCGCAGGCCCGTCCAGTTGTCGGTCGCCTTGAAGTCGCTGGACTTCACCGCGAGGCCGTACCGGTCCAGCCAGTACGCCACGGCCTTCAGGGCGACGAACAGGCCGAGCAGCACCGACAGGTGGCCGGTGGCCGCGGCGGTCGCGCGGGCGCCCGGGCTGGTGATGCGCAGCCCGCCGTACAGGTAGTGGGTCAGCGCGGCTGCGATCAGCGACAGCACGACGGCCGCGAAGCCGAAGCCGAGCATGAACCGGTACCACGGCAGGTCGAACGCGAAGAACGACACGTCCATGCTGAACTGCGGGTCCTTCTCGCCGAAGGAGACCCCGTTCATCCACATGAGCCAGGTCCGCCACTGGCCCGTGGCGGACGCTCCGGCGATCAGTCCGACGAGTGCGGTGGTCGCGAGGAGCACCCACTTCTTGTAAGGGGCGATGCTCATCCGGTAACGGTCAAGGCTCTGTTGCTCGAGCGACATCGCGCTGAGCGGCGGCCGCAGCCGGTGCGCCAGCCAGATGTTCAGGCCGACGGCCGTCGCCATCAGCAGACCGAAGACGGCGAACAGGCCGATCTTGGTCCACAGGGTGGTGGTGAAAACGGACGAGTAATCGACCGAGCGGTACCAGAGCCAGTCGGTCCAGAACCCGGAGAACATGACGAACACCATGGCCAGGACGGCCAATACGCCCAGCGTCATGAGCAGGGTGCGGACACGCCGGGACGGCCGACCCACTCTCATCCGTGGCCCTGTCGGGCCTCCGCCGCGGTCCGGCATCTGGAAAGCCAACGTGTGCCCCTCGAAGTTCGCGGTTGTGTGAATCGGGCCCCGCGATCGTAGAGCCCACTCATGCAACTTACTAAGGCTTTACCTAGTTCCCGTCGCGGGGCATGAAGGAGGCAGGATATTGGGCATGCCCAACGTTTCCTCTTCCGGCCCCCCGATGGCCGCGACCCCACTCACCCGCGCCGTGCTCGAGATCGACGAGTACGCGGCCGGTCTCGGCTGGGATCAGCCGGCCCGGCTCTTCGCTCTCGTCGACACCGCTCAGCTGCGATCCCAGGAGCCGGGGCTGGCCTCACAGCTCGGTCTCGACGCCGCCGAGCAGGCCGCGCCCCTCACCCCCGTCGAGCAGGACGAGATCCCGGCCGGCACCCCGCTGGACGAATTCCTCGGCACCATCGCGTGGCCCGACGCGGTCGCCGGCTGCGCCCTGACCGTGGAACGGCTGATGCTGCCGCCCTCGGCGGAGTCGGACGTACCGGTCGGTCTCGACGACACGGCCCTCACCAAGTGGGTGGCCGAACACCCGGACCGGCAGGAGGTCCGGATGACGGTGGCCGTCCTGCGCGACGGCAGCAGGGAGTCCGCGCTGCGGCTGCGCGCCAAGGACTCCCCGAACGAGGTGCTCACCGGAGCGGGCCTTGTTCCGGGACTGGCCGAGGCCCTGCACGCGACCTTCGAGACATAGACCCGTGAGGCGACGCCGGGCCCCGACGGTCGGGGGCGGCGTCGCCTACGGTGAGCACGTGCGCGGCGTCGTGGTGCGCGGCTGCCGCCTCGCGGAGCTTCGACCGCGGAGCTTCGACCGCGGCTCGTCGCCTTGGGTAGGAGGTCGGGCCTTCGGCAGCGAGATCGTGGCCTTGGGCCGACGCCTCGTGGCCTTGGGCCGACGCCTCGGGGCCTTGGGCCGACGCCTCGGGGCCTTCGGCAGCGAGATCGGGGCCTTCGACACGGGCCCGGCGGTCAGCCCGCCGAGCAACTCGGCAGTGCGGCGGTGTCACCCGTATCGATCTTCGCCAGGGAGGCCCGTGCGTCCTTGATGGTGTCCACCTTCACCAGCGTCAGCCCGTCGGGGGTGTCGGAGGCCGCGGCGGCACAGTTGGCGCTCGGTGTGAGGAAGTACTCCGCACCCGCCTTGCGCGCGCCGACCAGCTTCATCTCGATACCGCCGATCGGTCCGACCTTGCCGGCATCGTCGATGGTGCCGGTACCGGCGACGAAGTTGCCGCCGGTCAGTTCCCCGGACGTGAGCTTGTCGACGATGCCGAGAGCGAACATCAGACCGGCGCTGGGGCCTCCGACGTCCGCCAGATTGATGTCGACCTCGAACGGGAAGGTGTGGTCGGTCCCGGCCTGGATCCCGACGATCGCCCGGCCGTCGTCCTCGGCCTTCACCGTCTCGACCGTGATCTTCTCGGTGTTCTCAGGATCCTTGCCCGCCTTCTCCGCGGCGGCGGCCTCGTCGGCGGGCACGACGGTGAAGACGACCTTCTCACCGGGCTCGTGCTTCACGACGAGCTTCGCCACGTCCTCCGGCTGCTTGACGGGCGTACCGTCGACGGCTCGGATCACATCACCGGCGTGCAGCCTGTTCTGCGACGGCGAACCCTTGACGACGGAGGAGACGACGACGCGCGCCTTCACGGGGATCTGCAGCTCACGCAGGGCGGCGACCTTGGCACTCTCCTGCGACTGGCTGAACTCCTCGGCGTTCTCCTGGGTCGACTCCTCCTCGGTCTTCCCGTTCGGATAGAGGGTGTCGTGCGGCACGACGACGTAGTCGTGTGCCACCCAGCCGTAGACGGCCTCGAGGAGGTTCATCCGGTATTCGGCGCCGGTGACCCGGACCGTCGTCATGTTGAGATGACCGGCCGTGGGGTAAGTCTTGCGGCCGGAGATGTCGAGCACCGGCTCGCCCTCCACAGTCCCGAGAGTGTTCACCGTCGGACCGGGGGACATCTTCGCGTACGGCACTGTGAGGAACACGCCCGCGCAGAGCAGCGCAATGAAGATGAGCGTGGAGGCGAGCATCGTCGCGGTGCGGCGTGGCATGGAACGACAGTACGGGACATGCCTGTGTACGCACCGTCGGGGCCGGTCCGTCCGGGACCCTCGGAGGCGCGGGACGGTCGGTCGGTTCGATCAAAGGGTCAGGGGCGGACGGCGTCGGTGTCGGAGGGGGAGGCGGCCCGCTCCATCGCGTCACGGAAGCGGGCATACCCTGCGAGCTCCGCGATATCACCGCTCGTACGGTTTCTGGACGCCCAGCCCGCCCATATCGCAGCACCGACAACAGCGAACAGCGGAATCAGCAACCAGGCCAGAACTGCCATCGCGACCTCCCTACCCCATGCGCCAAAGCACCGACTGATCAGCAGATTAGTCATCCGCCGCTTCAACGCTCACGGCAGGGGTGCGGTTACGCAAATCGGGCGGATGAGAACCGACCGGGTTTCAGGGCCGCTCATCGGCGCGGACTCGCCGACACGGAGCGGATCGCCACGCGCCGACCCGCCCACCCGTCGCCCGACCACCACCCCCCGACGACGGCGCTACGCGCCGACCCACTCCTCTGCGCCGTCCGAGAAGCGCTGGTGCTTCCAGATCGGCACTTCGTGCTTGAGGTCGTCGATCAGCTTCCGGCATGCCTCGAACGCCTCGCCCCGGTGCGGGCACGACACGGCGACGACCACGGCCAGGTCACCGACCGCCAGGTCACCCACACGGTGCACGGCGGCCAGCGCCCGAACCGGGTACTCCGCGGCGACCTTCTCGGCGATGCGGCGCATCTCCGCCTCCGCCGTGGGGTGGCAGGAGTAACCGAGGGAGTCGACGTCGGCGCCACCGTCGTGGTTGCGCACGGTGCCGACGAACAGCGCCGTGCCGCCCGCGGCGTCGTCGCCGACCGCCGTGAAGACCTCGTCGAGGGACAGCGGCGTGTCCCGGACCGCCAGCAGACGGATCGGGTCCGTCGCCGCCTGCTCACCTGGATGGTCGTGCGTGCGTGCCATGGCGTCCATCGTGCCGTACCGCACCGACAACGCGGAATAGCCCATTCAACCGTTCGGGGTCGGTCCTCCTTGGAGCCTCGCACAATTCCCGCACCCGCACCGGCGGCCCGGCACCCTGCTCCTCAGAACCTCCGGCGTGCCTTGCGCGCCCGGCGGACCAGGGCGGCCGTGCCCAGCAGCGCTACGGTCGCACCTGCGGCGCCCGCGGCCGTGGCGTCCTTGCGGCCGAGACGACGGCCGGCCACCGTGTGGCGGCCCTCCACCTCCTCCAGGAGCGCGGCCAGCACCTCCTCGTTCGTCCACTGAGGACGCCAGCCCGCGTCGTGCAGGCCGCTGACGCTCACCACCCAGGGGTGCATCGTGTAAGCGAGATCCCCGGCCGGTGAGGGTGTGAGCCCGATCCGGTGCAGGCGGGCCGCGGCGCCCAGGGCCACCGCCGACGGCAGCTCCATCCGCCGGATGCCGCTGAGCTCCTCGACCTCCTCCTGCTCCAGCCATCCGTCGCAGCCCACGGCCAGCTCGCCCTCGACCTTCTCGAGAGCGGCGTACTCCAGGGCGCTCACCAGGTCCTCGACATGGCAGAACTGCCAGGTCGGACGCGACCCGGCGACCACGAGCAGCCGGGGCGACTCGAAGTAGCGGGTGAGCGCGGTGTCGGTGCCGCCCACCAGGACGGCCGGCCTGAGCACCGTCACGTTGAGGCCGGGGTGCGCACGGGGCGCGCGGCGGGCCAGTCTCTCGATCTCGAGAAGGTCGCCGACGCCGGTCGCCTCCGCCGTCGCGCGCAGCTCGGCGTCCTCGGAAAGCGGGATGTCGTTCTCGGGCAGCGCCCCGTAGACCATGGCCGAGGTGCACAGGACGACCCGGTGGACCCCGGCGGCGGCGGCCGCGGTCAGCACGGTCTGGGTGCCCCGGACGTTGTAGGCGGTGCGCGCGGCGGGATC
The DNA here is from genome assembly GCF_040706335.1 of Streptomyces sp. NPDC048389. Taxonomy (NCBI): domain Bacteria; kingdom Bacillati; phylum Actinomycetota; class Actinomycetes; order Kitasatosporales; family Streptomycetaceae; genus Streptomyces; species Streptomyces sp. NPDC048389. The sequence continues at coordinate 44,976 of NZ_JBEZKP010000019.1, forward strand.
GGACTCGAGGCCGAGGTCGAGCGCCAGATGCACGACGACGTCGACGCCGCGGAGCTTCTCCGCGATGGCCGGGTCCCGCACGTCGAGGATGTGCCACTGCGCCTCGGTCACCTCGCCACGGCGCTCGTCCAGGGCAACGACCTGCTTGACCTCGTCGGACTCGGCGAGGCGCCGGGTCAGCAGGTCACCGACGCCGGTGGCGGCACCGGTGACCGCGACGACGGGGCCACGGCCGGACGGCCCGCGGCCCGTGGCCGGGGTTGAGTGGTTTCGCGCTGCGCGAACCTGCGGATCTGGGGAACTCACCAGGCGTCTCCAGCGGTTGTCTTCAGTACGTAAGCGCATCACGCATACGCACCAGGTGGCGTCCATCCTGCCGCAGGCCACGCGTCGGCGGAGCACCGAGCCCGTAAGCGGTTCGGATGTCTACGCTGGGTGGTGATGTCGGGCAGCCGCCGCCGGCAGCAAGCCGGCGGCCCTACGAGCCGAGGAAACCCGTGAGTGACACCCCATTCGGATTCGGCCTTCCGCCGGAGGAGCCGGAGAACGGCGACGAGGGCAAGAAGAAGAATCCCGGCGAAGGTGGCCAGGGCTCCGGAGGGTCCCCGGCCGACCCGTTCGGATTCGGTTTCGGGAGCGGCGGGGACAACCCGTTCGCGGCCATGTTCGGCTCCCTGAACCCGAACGACCTGGGCGCGGCCTTCCAGCAGCTCGGCCAGATGCTGAGCTACGAGGGCGGCCCCGTCAACTGGGACATGGCGAAGCAGATCGCCCGCCAGACCGTCTCCCAGGGCACCCCGGACGGCACCAAGGACGCCAGCGTCGGGCCGGTCGAGCGGACCGCGGTCGAGGAGGCGGTGCGCCTGGCCGACCTGTGGCTGGACGGCGCCACGTCGCTGCCTTCGGGCGCGAGCACCGCCGTGGCCTGGAGCCGGGCGGAGTGGGTCGAGGCGGCTCTCCCGGCCTGGCAGCAGCTCGTCGACCCGGTCGCGGAGCGCGTCGGCCTCGCCATGGGCGATGTGCTGCCCGAGGAGATGCAGGCCATGGCAGGCCCGCTGATCGGCATGATGCGGTCGATGGGCGGTGCGATGTTCGGTCAGCAGATCGGACAGGCCGTCGGCGTGCTGGCAGGTGAGGTAGTCGGTTCGACCGACATCGGGCTGCCGCTCGGTCCCGCCGGCAAGGCCGCACTCCTCCCGCTCAACATCGACGCGCTCGGCAAGGACCTCGGGGTTCCCAGGGAGGAGGTCCGGCTCTATCTGGCCCTGCGGGAGGCTGCCCACCAGCGGCTGTTCGCCCATGTGCCGTGGCTGCGCTCGCATCTGTTCGGTGCGGTCGAGGGGTACGCCCGCGGGATCAAGGTCGACACGACCAAGCTCGAGGACGTCGTGGGCCAGTTCGACCCGACGCACCCGGAGCAGTTGCAGGAAGCGCTCCAGCAGGGCATGTTCCAGCCGGAGGACACCCCGGAACAGAAGGCGGCGCTGGCCCGCCTGGAGACCGCTCTCGCGCTGGTCGAGGGCTGGGTGGACGCGGTGGTGCACGAGGCGGCCTCGTCCCGGCTGACGTCGGCGAGCGCCCTGCGCGAGACACTGCGCAGGCGCCGTGCCTCCGGTGGCCCCGCCGAGCAGACGTTCGCCACCCTGATCGGCCTCCAGCTGCGTCCGCGCAGGCTGCGGGACGCCGCACGGCTGTGGGCGTCGCTCACGGACGCACGCGGTATGGACGGGCGGGACGCCCTGTGGGAGCACCCGGACATGCTGCCGACGGCCACCGACCTGGACGACCCGGACGGCTTCGTCCACCGCGAGCAGCTGGACTTCTCCGAGCTGGACAAGATGCTCGGCGAGGCGGCCGGCGGCAAGGGCAAGGGACCGAAGCTCGACAAGGACGGGCCCGGCGACGTTGGAGGCACCGGTTCCGTGGGCGACTCCGGCCCCGCGGGAGCCTCCGGTACGGACGGAGCGCCCGGGACGGACGAGGACAACGGCGAGGACAAGGGCGAGGGCGACACCGGCAAGTGAGCCTTCATGACGACGCCGTCCTCGTGCTCAAGGGCTACGACGCCCGAGGTGATCAGGCAGAGCTGCGGCAGACCTATCTGAACCATCTGGCGCAGCACCCGGACGGGACGTGGAAGTCCTGCCGCGCCGGGCATCTGACGGCCAGCGCCCTGGTGATCGATCCGGAGCGCGGACGGGTGCTGCTGACGCTGCACAAGAAGCTCGGCATGTGGCTTCAGATGGGCGGCCACTGCGAGCCGGACGACGCGACACTCGCCGGCGCGGCACTGCGCGAGGCGACGGAGGAGTCCGGGATGGCGGGGCTCTCCCTGCTGCCCGGCGGGCCGGTCGTGCTCGACCGCCATCCGATCCCGGCGCCGTGCCACTGGCACCTGGACGTGCAGTACGCGGCACTCGCCCCGGCGGGCGCGGCCCCGGCGATCAGCGACGAATCACTGGACCTGCGCTGGTTCCGGTACGGCGAGGTCGCAGGCGTCGCCGACGCCTCCGTCGTACGGCTCGTGGAGCGTACACGGGCGCTTCTTCAGCGCGTCCCGGGCACACAGGCGCGGGCGGGCACGGACGGCTGACACAGGTAAGGGGCGATCGCTCGGCGAGCGCCCCTTACCTGTGCCCGTCGCGCCGACTAGTTCCAGGCGTTGTTCTGGTTCTGGGCGCGGGAGCCGTGCTGGCCGGTTCCGAACTGCGCGCGCACCCCCTGGCCGATGTCCGCGTTCTGCGGGGGCATGACCTCACTGGGCTGAACCAGGGCGAAGCCCTGGCCGAGGAAGCTGAGCTCCCAGCCCTCTCCGGTGCTGCCTCGGCGACGGCGCACGCCGGAGGAGTGCGTCTGCGCCTGCATCTGCACTCGCAGGCCCGTGGACCAGGCGACGATGGCGTCGGCGTCGGCGTTGACGTACTTGTCCGGAGTGACCTGCATCATCAGCGGCTGGCCTGAGGTCATCAGGGCGACCTTGCCCCGGCCCGAGATGTTGAGCTGGTACTTGCCGGACCCGGAGATGCCGTACTGGCTGTCCACCGCGATCACTTCGGTGTGCAGCGTGGAGTCGAGCGCCAGGACGTAGGCGCTGTCGACGGTCATGCCCTCCTGGTCGATGTCGACCACGTGGATGTACTGCGCGAGGTTGGCGAAGTAGACCGTGCCCTGACCCGAGCAGCGCATCAGGTCGAGGCCCTCACCGGTGTTGGCGCGGGCCCGGCGCTGGCTGCTCGACTGGTACTCCCCGTCGAAGTCGACCAGTCCCTGGTACGCCACCATGGCGCCCTTGCGGGCGAGGACGTCGTCGTGGCCGGTCAGCGAGACCCGCAGCAGCTGCGGGTTCTGCACGACGTACCGGTCCTGGCTCTGCTGTTCTGCGTAGCTGAAAAGTGGGCTCTGCATGATGTGTTCTCGCTCCCCCTCAGTGCCGGATCCGCAGGCGGTCGGTACTGTCCTCGCTCGGCTGTACGACGACGATGCCCTCGCCGGAGAAGGCCATCTGGTACGCCTCGCCGCTTCCCCGCCCGATCAGCGAGGACGCCTTGAAGCTGCGCTTGCCCTTCACCTTCAGGTTCGGGGACCAGGCGACGAGCGCGTCGGGGTCGACATACGTCTCGTCCTCGCCGCGGCCGCAGTCGACCACGATCGGGGTGCCGCGCGAGGTCAGGGCGACCCAGCCCGTCCCCGCGATCTCCACGTTCCACAGGCCCTGCCCGGCGAACTTGGCCAGGCCCTTGACCTTGTCGACGCCCCACTGGAGGTGTGCGTCGAAGGCCAGCAGGTTGCTGCCGTTGACCGAGAGCGAGTCGTTGTTGAGGTTGATGACGACGACGTCCGCACCGTAGTCGGCGAGGTAGAGCAGTCCGTCACCGGAGCACTTCATGATGGGCGCGCCCTCGCCGGTCACCCACTGGGCGGCGATCTGGCGCGCGGCGGGCGGGTTGGGCTCGTACTGGACGAATCCCTCGTAGGCGACCATCGACCCGGTACGCGCGTACAGGTCCTGGCCGGTGGCCATGGCGACCTTCAGCATGGCGCGGCCGTGGTTCTCCATCCGGGCCGCGACGGGGGTCGGGGCGAAGCCCGCAAGTTGCTGGTTCATATCTTCGGGCTCCCTCAGACCTCGTACGGCTGGACGACGATGAAGTTCCCGGAGGCTCCCCGGAACTGGAGGTTCACGGTCTCACCGCTGTGTCCCGGGTACGCGTTGCGGCGCAGCCGGACCTGGCTGGAGAGGATGACCTGAGAGGCCGCCGACCAGGCGACGACCGCGTTGCAGTCGGCGAACGTGGTGGGCGTGACCGGCAGGACGACGGGGATGCCGTGCGTCTTGACGACGACGGTGCCCGTGCCCTGGAACATCATCGTGAACAGCGCACCGCCGGGGATGCCGTGGCCCTCGATGCGGCGGACCTCGTGCTGCAGGGATTCGTCGAAGGCGAGGACGTGCTCCGCGGAGACGCAGATCCCGTCACCCTGCAGCTCGATGGAGTGCAGATGGGCTCCGTCCTCGGCGAGGAAGACCTGCCCGCGTCCGCTGCAACGCATCAACTGCATTTCCTGGCCGGTCGCATTGCCGACGACGCGGCCCGCGAAACCGGCGCCCTTGTAACCGAAGTCGACCTTGCCCTGGTACATGACCATGCTGCCCTGGCGGGCCAGCACGGGCGTGCCGCCCATGGTCAGGTCCACGCGCATGAGCTGCTGGTTCTGCGGGGTCCACCGCTGACCCGTGGCGGTCTCGCGGTACGGCTGCAGGGCCGCCTGCAGACCGCCGCCGCCCTGCGGGGCGCCCTGGGGAACACCGCCCTGGGGCATGCCGGGGGGCTGCTGACCGTACGGGGCGGGGGGCTGCTGACCGTACGGGGCGGGGGGCTGCTGACCGTACGGCGACGGCATGGCGGGCTGCGGCGGCGGCCCCGGGACCTGACCGGGCAGCTGTCCGGGGACCTGTCCGAACTGTGGCTGCTGCGGCGGCTGTCCATAAGGGGACGGGGCCGGCGGCGCCAAGGGGGCGGCCATGGTCGGCGCGGTGTGCGTCTGCGGATTCTGCTGGGCGGAGAGAGCCTGAGGGGCCGGCGCGCCGAAGGAGGGTGCGGGCTGCGGCGCCTGAGGCGCCGAGGCCGCGACGGGGGCCGCCGGAGCTCCGAACGCCGGTACCGGTGCGGACGCCTGCGCAGGCGGCGCGAACGACGGAGCCGCGCCTTGCGGCTGCTGCGCCGCCGGCTGCTGCTCCTCCTCGGCCACCTCACCGCCGAAGTTCTTCAGCAGGGCCTCGAGACCGCCGTCGAATCCCTGACCGACGGCAGCGAAACGCCATACGTCCTTGAGGTAGAAGTCCCCCAGCATCACGGCGCGCTCGGTCGTGAACTCGGAGCCGGTGAAGGCGTACCGCACGACCTCCTCGCCACCGGCGACGATGCGGATGTATCCAGGGCCTACCTGCGACATCTGGCCGGCACCGTCGATCGTGGCGGTGAAGGAGAGACGATGGATGTTCGCCGGGATGCGGTCGAGCGTGACGCGGAACGACTCGGTGTCGCCGGACTGCGCACCGAGCAGCTGAATGGACTCCTCGGGCGACTTCGGCTGGTTGAAGAAGATGAAGTACCGGTCGTCGGACAGCTGCTCGTTGACATCGAGTCCGAAGCAACTGATGTCGAAGGTCAGACCAGGAGCGGCGATCTGCACACCTACGTACAGATCCGTTCCCGGAGTAAGATCACTGATCTTGGCCTTGTGGCCGCGTTGGAATTCCCTGGCCATACGTTACGACCGTCCCCCATCCCGAATTGAATGCGTCGCGCCAGGCTAACCGCTGGGGGCGACATTGAGCCAAGCCGGTACACATTCGGTACAGGACCGTCGACTCGTCACTCTTCGCGAGCGGTCGGCAGATGAGGCAGCCGGTCGGCGGAGACGACGCCTTCCAGATAACCGCGGGCGCGCTCGGTGCGCGGGTATGCCTCCATCAGCCGCCAGAACCGGGGGCCGTGGCCGGGAACGAGCAGATGGGCCAGCTCGTGGACGAGCACGTAGTCCACCACGTACTCCGGCATGCCCTGCAGCCGGTGGGACAGCCGAATGCTGCCCTCCGCCGGAGTGCAGGAACCCCAGCGGGTGTTCTGGTTCGTCACCCAGCGTACGGATGTCGGCCTGGCGCGCCCGTCGAGATACTGGGTGGACAAACGCTGCGCACGCTCCGTGAGTTGGGCGTCACCGATAACACGCTTGCTTTCCTGGGCGGCGAGTTTGTCCAGCATGACGCCGACCCAGCGCTGTTCCTCCGCCTCCGACATCCTGGCCGGGATCAATACGATGGTGCGGTTGCCCTCCCGGTACGCGGAGACCGTCCTGCTGCGCCGGGCGCTGCGGCGGACCTCGACCGCGCTCGTCCCCGATCCACGGGGCGGGTGGCGTGGCGCGCTGCGCTGCTGACCTCCCGCGCTGCGCGACGAGGTCTCCCCAGCGAGGCGAGGGGGAGGGTTGACGGACACGCTCCGACGTTACCCGCTGTCCGTGGGAGAAGTCCCGTCCCTGGGACGCCTGCCACTTGATCCACCCCATCACTGCACCATTTGAACGACTAATACCCCCTGCCTGTGGACAACTTTTCACACGCCTCGCCACGGCCCTGCATTCTGGCAACGGTTCGAACGCGGCTCGCAGACCGCCGTGCCAAAGGATGGACCAAGCCGAAGATCGACGGGGGATACGGAAATGCATCCGATGATGAAGCCCGTTTTGCGGCGGGCGTGGCGCGACCGCCAGTCCGTGCAGTTCGGAGTCACGCCCGCGCATGCCGTGACTCTGGGACCGGTGGACACGGCGACCGGTGCCCTGATGGAGTTGCTGGACGGGACACGCGGCCTCCCGCTCCTGTGCGAGGAGGCGCGGGCCATGGGCCTGCCGGACGGCAGAGCGGAAGCTCTCGTGAGCCGCCTGACGGCGGCGGGCCTGCTCGACGACCCGACGGCCGGAGGCCCGGCGGCCGCCGCCCTGCGCAGACGGGCCGCGGCCCACGACCGGTTGCGGCCGGACATCGCCTCGCTGTCCGTGGTCCATCCCGAACCGGGCGGCGCGGCAGGCATCATGGCAGCCCGGCGGGCCATACGGGTCCAGGTGCGCGGAGCCGGCAGGGTGGGCGCGTCGATCGCCGCGACGCTCTCGGCCGCCGGCGTGGGGCGGGTCGAAGTGCTGGACGGCGGATACACGGAGTCAGCCGATGTGGCGCCCGGTGGCCTGCCCGCCGAGGCGGTCGGGGACCGCAGGGACACGGCAGCCCGGCGGCTGGTGCGGCGCGCCGCACCAGCCGGCCCACCGCGTGCCGGCGAGACCCGGGACCCGGCGGGTGCGGAGCCGGGGCTCAGCCTGGTCGTCCTCGCCCCGCGTGACGGGCTGACCGCGTACGCGCCAACGGTCCAGGAGGCCGAGGACCGGACCGTGAGCGGCATTCCCCACCTTTACACGGGTGTTGTGGAAGCCACCGGGGTGGTCGGCCCCCTGGTGCTGCCCGGCTGTACGGCATGCGGGGGTTGCATGGAGCGGGGGCGGGCGGATCTCGATCCTGGCAGGCCGCGGCTACTCGCTCAGTGGCGCTCCGGCCGGCGCAGGACCGTGACGGCCTGCGATGTCGCGCTGGCCACGGCGGTGTCGGGCCTGGCCGCCTGCCACGCACTATCGTTCCTCGACGGCGGAGCACCCGCGAGCGCGGGATCCAGATGGGAGCTTTCGCTGCCGCAGTTGTCCTGGCGGGCCGAGCGGGTCCACCCCCATCCCGACTGCGCCTGTGGTGCGGCGGGAAAAACTGAGAGGGGGAACACCTCGGCGGTCGCAGCGACGCACGCGACAATGAACCGGTAGCCACGGTCGGCGGCGGACTTCGCCGCCGGAAGCCGCGGCAGGCTGTCTGGGAACTGGAGGGGCGCATGTCTGATCTTCCCCGGAAGGCGGTCACCCGGACCGCCAAGCTGGCAGCCCTGCCGCTGGGCCTCGCCGGCCGGGCCACATGGGGGCTGGGGAAACGGATCGGCGGCAAGTCGGCCGAGATCGTGGCCCGCGAGCTGCAACAGCGCACGGCAGAGCAGTTGTTCCGCGTTCTGGGAGAACTGAAAGGCGGTGCGATGAAGTTCGGGCAGGCGTTGTCCGTCTTCGAATCGGCGCTGCCCGAGGAGATCGCCGGCCCCTATCGTGCCGCTCTGACCAAGCTGCAGGAAGCGGCGCCTCCGATGCCGACGCGCACGGTCCACGCGGCGCTGGAAGAACGCCTGGGCGAGGACTGGCGTGATCTCTTCCTGAGCTTCGAGGACAAGCCGGCGGCCGCCGCGTCGATCGGTCAGGTGCACCGGGCGGTGTGGCACGACGGACGTGACGTCGCCGTCAAGGTGCAGTACCCGGGAGCGGGGGAGGCTTTGCTCTCCGACCTGTCCCAACTGAGCAGGTTCGCGAAGCTGTTGGGGCCACTCATCCCGGGCATGGACATCAAGCCGCTGATCTCGGAGCTGCGCGACCGCGTATCCGAAGAGCTGGACTACGGACTGGAGGCGCAGGCTCAGCGGGAACACGCCGCGGAATTCGCGGACGACCCGGCCGTGCTCGTCCCCGACGTGGTGCACCAGGGCGACCAGGTCCTGGTCACGGAGTGGATCGACGGCGTACCACTGGCCGACGTCATCTCCGGCGGCACAGCCGAAGAACGAAACCGCGCGGGCCAGCTCCTGGCCCACTTCCTCTTTTCCGGCCCCGCGCGCACGGGGCTGCTCCACGCCGACCCGCACCCCGGCAACTTCCGGCTGCTGCCCGACGGCCGAGGGGACGGCTGGCGGCTGGGGGTGATGGACTTCGGGACCGTGGACCGGCTGCCGGGCGGGTTGCCAGACACCATCGGCGAATGTCTGCGGATGACCCTCGAAGGCGACGCGGAAGCGGTCTACAAACTGCTGTGCGAGGAGGGCTTCGTCAAGGAGTCCATCGACCTCGACCCGGACGCGGTGCTGGAGTATCTGGTGCCCATCATCGAACCGGCCGAGGTGGAGGAGTTCACGTTCACCCGCGGCTGGATCCGCGCCCAGGCCGCCCGGATCGCCGATGTGCGCTCCCCCGCCCATCAGCTGGGCAAGCAGCTCAATCTTCCGCCGTCGTATTTGCTCATACACCGTGTGACGCTGAGCACCATCGGGGTGCTCTGCCAGCTGAACGCGACGGTGCGGCTCCGGGCCGAACTCGAGGAGTGGCTTCCCGGGTTCCTGGTGGAAGAGGAGGTCGCCGAGGCGGAGGGCGCCTGAGGCCCGCTCACCACCACGACGAGTCGAGCCTGCCCTCGATCGCTCTGAGGTTGGCGCGGGCGCAGTCGTCGCAGAAGTAGCGCCGGGCACCGTCCTCCACGGAACAGGTCCAGGTCACCGGCGTCTCCTGGGCGACCGTTCCGCAGCCGGCACACACAATGCCATCGCCACCCGGCTGCTCGGGCTGAGGGTCCCTGTCCTGTTCCACCTGGCGACGATACCGCCGCCGGCTCGCCGCCCCGGGAAGAACGCACCGCAGCACCGGCGGAAACACCGGTGGCCAAGGCAGACCGCACCGCCGCCCCGCCCGGCGGGAACATCTATGGCCCGGGCCCGAACGCCACGGACGCCGGGCAGGGGCGCCGATGGCCCGAGGGCGAACACGTCGCGGCGCCTGCCCGCCCACGGCGCAGACGCCGGACAGAACGCGGCGCCTGCCCGCCCACGCCGGAACGCGGCGCGGGGGCCGATCCGAACGGATCGGCCCCCGCGGGGACTGCGTCGCCGTCAGTGCATGACGGCCATGGCCAGGGCGCGACGGGCGCGCAGTGACGCGCGCTCGGCGCGGCGCTGCATGCGTCGGGCGGCAACCAGGCGCACGGCCTGGCGTTCCGCGTCGACTTCACGCAGGCGCTCGTGCATATGCGCACGAGCCAGGGCTTCTGGGATGAGTTGCATTTCACGTGTCCTGTTCTGCCGCGAGGCGTTCTCGCGAATGGTGGTGACAGCTCGGGTCGCGGAGCCCTGCGGCTCGCTCGGGGAAGAGGTCATCGGGGCCTGCTTCTTGGGGTCGTGCGTGACGGGTCGATCGATGGTTCCAAGGGCGTTCATGCTGTGACCGGGTTCTTGCGCGGGCGACCACGCGGCCGCTTGCGGGCGACGATCACACCCTGGACGAAGAGCTCTCCGCCCCAGACGCCCCACGGCTCACGCCGCTCCTTGGCGCCCTCGAGGCATGCCTCCATCAGAGGGCAGGTGCGGCAGAGGGACTTGGCGTACTCGACGTCGGCCGGCGACTCGGCGAAGAAGACCTCCGGGTCGTAGGAGCGGCACGGGACGGGTACACCCAGCTTCTCGATGGCGTCGTCGAGCGCGGTGAGCGCGGTGAGGGGAGTCAAGTTCGAGTCCTCAGTAGGAGCGGGCGGGGAGATGGCCTCGGAAGGCGGTACGGACGGGGCGTGCGCTTCGAGTTGCACGGTGTGTTCTTCCTCGTCTGGTCGTTCCGGCCGGTGGGCCGGGTGGCAGTTGGTACCGGATGCTGCTGGTCCCGAGGCCCCTTCGCGCTGTCCTCCCGCTGGGGAAAACAGAAGGGCCGCGGATCCCGGGTGGGGTTCCGCGGCCCTGAAGGCGCCGGCCTGATGCCGTATCAGGCTGGATCACTCCAGGGTTCGAGCCCGCGGAAGGCCCACTTCGTGTGGTGCTGCGTCGTCTGCTCGGTGTCGGCACTGGCCGCCGCAAAGGCGTAGGTCTGAGCCTCTGCCGCTGCTACTCCTGCTTCCAGTGCCTTGGTCGGTCGCTCATTGCGCTCCCGGACGGGCATGCCGCCCAGACCGGACACGGGCAGCGCGGCGGGAATGCCGGACATACCGGTGCCGTGGAACGCGGACGAGAAGCCGAGCGAACAGGCGGAGACGACCGAGTGATCGGTCACTTTGGCGGTGCTGACGAAGCTGCTGTTGATGTTGATCACTGGAATCGCCTCCTCTCGGCGTCTCGGGAACCGGACGAACCGGTCACGCTATTCGGGTAAGTACAGCACGAAGACAGGGCTTCAGAGAAGCCGCTGTTTCCGTGGTTAAGAACCTATGGGGCTGGCCGGGGCCCGCGCAAACTATTTTCTCGACGAGTTTGTATCAGTCGTCGTCGTCACCCCCGCCAGGCTCTTCACCTGCGCAGATGGTCAGGACGTCATCCCCGAAGCGTTCCAGCTTGCGCCCTCCCACACCGGAGATCCCGGCCAGCTCGCTCTCGTCGCCGGGCACGGCCTCCGCGATCGCCATCAGCGTCTTGTCGGTGAAGACGCAGTACGCGGGCTGGCCCAGTTCCTTCGCCTGGACGGCCCGCCACTCGCGCAGCCGCTCGTACAGCGCCTCGTCCATGTCCGAGGGGCAGTCCTCGCAGCGCATCAGCTTCATCTCGCCGGCGTCCGTGAGTGTCTTGCCACAGACCCGGCAGAGAACCGGACCACGGCGCTTGCGGCGCCCGCCGCCGCGCTCGACACCGCCGGCGCCGCCCGCCGCTCGGGGCCCGGCAGCGGCGGAGCCGGGACGAAGCCCGTTCAGGAAGCGGGTCGGGCGGCGCGAGGCCCGGCCGCCGGGGGCGCGCGAGAGAGCCCAGGAGAGGGAGAGATGCAGCCGCGCACGGGTGACTCCCACGTAAAGGAGCCGGCGCTCCTCCTCCACCTGCTCGTCCGTCTTGGCGTAGGTGATCGGCATCATGCCCTCGGTGAGTCCGACGAGGAACACGGCGTCCCACTCGAGGCCCTTCGCCGAGTGCAGGGAGGCGAGGGTGACGCCCTGGACGGTCGGCGCGTGCTGGGCGGCGGCGCGCTCGTCCAGTTCGCTCACCAGATCGGCAAGGGTGGCCTGCGGCCTGGCGCGTACGAAGTCCTCTGCGAGGCGGACCAGCGCGGCCAGCGACTCCCAGCGGTCGCGCACCGCGCCGGAGCCGGCGGGCGGCTCGGTGGTCCACCCCTTGGTGGACAACACGGCCCGCACCTGGGCGGGCAGATCCTCCACGTCGTCGAGCAGCGCGTCGTTGCCCCCGGCACGGGCGGCGCCCCGCAGCGCGATCCCCGCCTCGCGCACCTCCTGGCGCTCGAAGAACCGCTCGGCGCCCCGCAGCTGGTACGGGACGCCCGCGTCGGCGAGTGCCTGTTCGTAGACCTCGGACTGGGCGTTGATCCGGTACAGCACGGCGATCTCGCCGGCCGGGACACCGGCGGCGATCAGATCGCGGATCCGGCGTGCGGTGCCCTCGGCCTCCGCCGGCTCGTCCGGGTACTCCACATACGCGGGCTCGGGGCCCGGCTCGCGCTGGGAGACCAGCTCCAGGCGGTGCTCCGCCGCCCGGCCCCGGGCCTGGCCGAGCAGGCCGTTGGCCAGGTGGACGACCTGAGGGGTGGAGCGGTAGTCACGGACCAACTTGACCACGGTCGCGCTCGGGTGGCGGGTGCGGAAGTTCAGCAGGTGGTCCGGGGTGGCGCCGGTGAAGGAGTAGATGGTCTGGCTGGCGTCCCCGACGACGCACAGACTGTCCCGGTCCCCCAGCCACAGATCCAGCAGGCGCTGCTGGAGCGGGCTGACGTCCTGGTACTCGTCGACGACGAAGTGCTGGTACTGGCGACGGACGTGGTCGGCGATGTCGTGCCGGTCCTGGAGGATGCCGACGGTGAGCAGCAGCACGTCCTCGAAGTCGATCACCGAGCGGTCACGCTTCAGCTGCTCGTACATCGCGTAGACCTGGCTGATCTCGGCCGGGTCCCGGGGGGCCTCGCGCAGCGACTTGGCAACCACCGCCGGGTAGTCACCCGGCACGGTCTGAGTGACCTTGGCCCACTCGATCTCGCCCGTGACGTCCCGCAGCTCGTTGCGGTCGAGGCGGATGCGGCAGCGCGCCGCGGCCTCGGCGACCAGCTGGATCTTGCGCTCGAGCAGCCGGGGCAGCTCCCCGCCTACCGCCTTGGGCCAGAAGTACTGCAGCTGACGCAGCGCGGCGGAGTGGAACGTACGCGCCTGGACGCCGCCCGCGCCGAGCTGGCGCAGCCGGCCCCTCATCTCACCGGCGGCACGGTTGGTGAAGGTGACGGCCAGCACGCTGGCGGGCTGGAGTATCCCCGCACGCACCCCGTACGCGATGCGGTGGGTGATCGCGCGAGTCTTGCCCGTGCCGGCCCCTGCCAGCACGCACACCGGTCCTTGCAGGGCGGTCGCCACTTCGCGCTGCTCGGGGTCGAGCCCGTCGAGCACGGCGTCCGCCGAATCGGGGACCTGCGGGAAAGGGGAGGAGTGCGTTGCTGCTGTCACCCCGCCATGCTGCCAGGTCGCCCGGGGCGGATGCGGCGGTTGTCCACAGGGGTGCGTCATTCGTCGTACCGATCCGGTCCGATCCCGACCGGACGGGGCCGGACCTCACCCGACCGCACCCGACCGCACCCGACCGATGGTCACAGTGGGATCACGACAGGACCGGGAATCGTCACCGGGTCACGTACGTTCTAGCCGGAGGTGATGACTCACCCCCGCCCCGACCCGAGGAGCAGAAGACGATGCAGGGCACTGTGACGATGTACAGCACTACCTGGTGCGGATACTGCCGTCGGCTGAAGAGCCAGATGGACCGCGAGGGAATCGCGTACACCGAGGTCAACATCGAGCAGGACCCTGATTCGGCCGCGTTCGTCGAGAAGGCCAACGGGGGCAACCAGACGGTGCCGACGGTTCTGGTGGTTCCCCCCAGTGGTGGCGAGAACGTCGTCATGACGAACCCGAGCCTCGCCCAGGTGAAGCAGGCTCTCGCGGTCTGACGCCCCAGGGCGCTGCGCCGCCCCCTCTGGTCGAGGTCACCGGAGGGGTCGACGCTGCCCGACCCGTCGCCCGCCCAGGTCAAGCAGAAGGCCGGCGTCCAGGCAGAGGGTCGCGTGGGTCGCGTCCAGACAGAGGGTCGGCCCCCAGACACAGGGGCGGCGTCCGGTCAGAGGACGTCGCCGGGTCTGGGGAGCGGCTTGCCGTACCAGAGCTCGATGAGACGGGCCGCGATCGAGATCCCGTAGGGAGGCAGCACCTCTCCGGACTCGAACGCGGCCCGCAGGTCTTCACGGGAGAACCAGCGCGCTTCGTGGATCTCGTCGCCGTCGACCTCGATCCGCGACGAGGTGGCGCTGGCCATGAAGCCCAGCATCAGGCTCGACGGGAAGGGCCACGGCTGGCTGGCGACGTACTCGACGTGGCCGACATCGACGCCCACCTCCTCGCGGACCTCCCGGCGCACCGACTGCTCGATCGACTCGCCCGGCTCGACGAAGCCGGCGAGCGTCGAGAAGCGCCCCTCCGGCCAGTGCACCTGGCGGCCGAGGAGAGCGCGGTCCTCTTCGTCGGTGACCAGCATGATCACCGCCGGGTCGGTACGGGGGTAGTGCTCGGCGCCGCATGCCTGGCAGCGGCGGATGTGGCCCGCCGCGGCGATGACGGTGCGCTCGCCGCAGCGGGAGCAGAAACGGTGGAGCCGCTGCCAGTTCTCCAGTGCGACCGCGTGCACCAGCAGTCCCGCGTCGCGCGGGGACAGCAGCAGCCCGGCCTCACGCAGCCCGGCCGGTCTGGCCGACTGGTCCATACGACCCGGCAGGGCGTCCTTCTGGAGCGCGAAATAGCGCACTCCGTCCTCGTCGGTGCCGAGGAAATAGCGGTGGGTCTCCGTGAGCGGGGCCTCGAAGGCCGGTGTCATGACCAGTTCGGTCCGGCCGTCGGGGGTGTCGTCGACCAGTGCCTGGCCGCCCGAGACGACGAACACGCGGGTCGTGGGGTGGCTCCACGCCGCCGCGAGCCATGCCTCGTCGAGGCGGCTGTGCGCCTCGCGGTCGATGCCGCTGGGCGCGGTGAGGCTGATCGGGCGTTCTGCCGTGTCGGCGTAGCTGTCGGTGCTCACGGTTCTTCCAACTCCCCCGGACGGGTCGTGAATGCGTTCAGCGAAGGGCTTCGGCCATGTCGCCCCACAGATGGGCGGCAGTCTCCGCGCCCTTGAGGAGCAGGTCCAGCTCGACCTTCTCGTTCGGTGCGTGCCAGCCGTCGGACGGTACGGAGATCCCCAGGAAGAGCACGGGCGCGGCGAGCACGTCCTGCAGGTCGGCCGCCGGTCCTGAGCCGCCCTCACGGGTGAAGCGGATCTTGTGGCCGTCGAAGGCGCGGCCCATGGCCCGTACGACCGACCGGAGTGCCGGGTGATCGAGCGGTGTCAGGCACGGGCGGGTGGCGGCCCCGAACACGATCTCGTGACGGATGCCCGCGGGGATGCGGGCGGCGACCCAGTCGGCGACAGCGCGCTCGATCTTGTCCGGCTCCTGCCCGGCGACCAGCCGGAACGACAGCTTGAGGTGCGCGGACGACGGAATGATCGTCTTGCCGCCGGGGCCCTGGTAGCCGCCGCCGATGCCGTTCAGCTCGGCCGTCGGGCGGGCCCAGATGCGCTCCAGCGTGGAGTAGCCGCTTTCTCCGAGGGTCCCGTGGGACTGCGCGGTGCGCAGCCAGGTGTCCTCGTCGAAGGGGAGCTCGGCGAAGAGTTCGCGCTCGGCGTCGGCAAGAGGCTCGACGCCCTCGTAGAAGCCGGGGACGGTGACCTGCTCGTTCTCGTCGTGCAGGGCCGCGACCAGCCGGGTGGCGACGGTCGCCGGATTGGGGACGGCACCACCGAAGGATCCGGAGTGGACGTCCTGATCGGGGCCGTACAGCGTGATCTCGCAGTCGGCGAGGCCGCGCATACCGGTGCAGACCGTGGGGGTGATCTCGGACCACATGCCCGTGTCGGACACGACCACGGCGTCGGCCGCGAGGCGCTCGGCCTGCTGTTCGACAAGGGCTCGGAAGTGTGTGGAGCCCGATTCCTCCTCGCCCTCGATCAGCAGCTTGAGGTTGACGGCGGGGGCCGTGCGGCCGGTGGCCGCGAGGTGAGCCCGCACTCCGAGAGTGTGGAAGAACACCTGGCCCTTGTCGTCGGCGGCGCCGCGCCCGTACATCCGGCCGTCAGCCGTGTGCGGCTCGAAGGGGTCGGTGTGCCAGCCGTCCTCGCGGGCCGCGGGCTGCACGTCGTGGTGCCCGTAGACGAGCACGGTGGGTGCGTCCGGGTCGCCGGACGGCCACTCGGCGAACACGGCGGGAGCTCCCGGAGTGGGCCAGATCTCGGCGACGGGGAAACCGGTCACGGTGAGCTTGGCCGCGAGCCACTCGGCGCTGCGCCGTACGTCCCCGTCGTGCTCGGGCTGTGCCGACACCGACGGGATGCGCAGCCACTCGGCGAGGTCGTCGAGGAAGGCGGCGCGGTGCTGCTGTATGTACGTACGGACGGCGTTGTCCGGGGTCTCGCTCATGCTCTGAGCCTAACGGGCGACGGCACCGGTCCGGTCGGCCGTCCCGCCCAGCAGGATGCGCTCCAGCCCGGCACGGTCGGGAAGCCCCTCGGGCCGGACGACCTCGCCGGTGCGTACGAACACGAAGGCGGTGGTCACCGCGTCGAGCGGTATGCCATGGCCCTCGGCCCACGCGAGACGGTAGACGGCGAGCTGGAGCGGGTCCGCGGTGCCGCCGCGCGCGGTCTTCCAGTCGACGATCTCGTACGTGTCCTCCCCTGTCCGGTACACGGCGTCGATGCGGCCCCGGACGACCCGCCCGGCCAGCGTGAACTGGAACGGCACCTCGACGCCGTGTGGAGTGCGGCGGGCGTACGGCGTGCGCTCGAATGCCTCCTTGAGCGCGGCCAGGTCCTGCTCGTCGGCGATGTCGTGCTCTCCGGCGCCGCCGGTGTCACCGGCGCCGCCCGGGAGCTCGTCCGGGCCGAGCATGGGCAGCGGAAGTTCCTCGAAGCGCGACTCCACCCAGGCGTGGAACCGGGTGCCTCTGCGGGCCGCGGGCTGCGGCGGGCGGGGCATCGGACGCGCGAGCTCCTGGGCGAAGCCGTCGGGGTCGGCGGCGATACGCAGCAGCTGGGACGCGGAGAGGGAGGGGGGCACCAGGACGTCGCGGACGGTGGCGCGGCTGCGGCGGAGCTCGCCGGCAAGGGCGTCGAGGTCGCGATCCCAGGAGGCGATGGTGCGGCTCTCTTCGGGCGTGAGGCGCGTACGGCTCTCCTCCGCCCCCGGTGGCGCGGTGGGGCCTCCGCTCTCCGGCGGCGGGGGCAGGTCCCCGGGCCCCCGGGTGGCCTGGTGGGGTACGGCGGTTGCCGGGTGATCGCCGAAGGGCGGAGGGGTGTCCTCCTCGGGCGGCGCCTGGACCGGCCAGTCCCAGTCGTCGGGCTCATCCTTTTCGTCCAGGAGATCTGCTTTGTCCGGCAGGTCCGGCTCATCCAGGAGGTCCGGCTCGCCCGGCAGGCCCGGCTCATCCGGGAGATCCGGCTCGCCCGGGAGGTCTGGATGGTCGGGCTCATGCAGTGCGCCGTACTCATCGGGCTCGCCCGGGAGGTCCGACTGATCGGGCTCGTGCAGCGCGCCGTACTCGTCCGGCTCGCCCGGCTCTGCGGGGAAGGCGGGCTCGTCGCGGAGGTCCGGCCCGCGCGACTCGTCGGGGACGGCCGGTGCGGTCGTCAGCGCTTCGAGGTGGGCCAGGACCGTGTCCGCCGCGGCACGGCGGCGGGACAGGGAGACGGGGTCCAGCGGCAGCGGCCAGGCGTGGTCCGCGGTGGCAGTGCCGAGCGCCGGGTTCTCGGCATCCGCCTCCGGCTCCTCCGCCCAGACCTCGATCTCGCCGTGCCCCTGCTCGCAGTGGTCGTACAGCGCCCGGAGGAACGCCGACGGGCCGCGCCGCCGCTTCTGGCTGGGACCCCACCAGTGCGCGGAGCCGAGGAGGAGCGAACGGGGGCGGGTGAAGGTCACGTATCCGAGGCGGAGCTCTTCCGCGTGCTGGTGGTCCGTCATCGCCTCCTTGAACGCCTTCAGGCCACGCGCGTCCCACGACCCGACGTCGGGGAGCGTGTCCGCGTCGCCGCGCAGGGCATGCGGGAGCACCTTGGACCGGGAGGTCCAGGCGTCCCGCGCCTGATCGTTCGGGAAGTGCTTGGCGACCAGCCCGGGAACGGCGACGACGTCCCACTCCAGCCCCTTGGACTTGTGCGCCGTGAGGACCTTGACCGTGTTCTCGCCCCCGGGGAGGGCGTTGTCGAGGCCCTTCTCGTACTGCGCGGCGGTGCGCAGGAAGCCGAGGAAGGCCAGCAGGGTCGCCTCTCCGTCCAGCGCGGCGAAACCGGCGGCGACGTCGAGGAAGTTGGCGAGGGTCTCGCGGCGGCGCGCTGCCAGGGCGTGGGGCGAGGCTGCCAGCTCGACCTCGAGGCCGGTGGTGGAGAGCACCCGGTGCAGGACGTCCATCAGTGGGTCGGCGAGCGAACGCCGCAGGTCGCGCAGCTCGGCGGCGAGGCGTGCGAAGCGGATCCGCGCCTCGGGGGAGAAGGCCAGGCCGTCGTCCTCGCCACCGGCCGAATCGAGGAACGTGTCGAGCGCGTCGGCGAGCGAGACGATTTCGGCGGGGTCGGTGCCCTCCACCGCCGCGGCGAGGCGCTGGTCGGGGTCGTCGTCCGCGGAGGCGCGGTGCACGAGGAGCCGCGCCCGGCGGCCGAGGAGCGCCAGGTCGCGAGGCCCGATGCGCCACCGGGGACCGGTGAGGAGACGCACGAGCGAGGCGTTGGCACCCGGGTCCTGGAGCACTTCGCACACCGCGACCAGGTCGGCGACCTCCGGCAGGTGCAGCAGACCGGACAGGCCGACGACCTCGACCGGGACGTCACGGGAGACCAGGGCGCCCTGGATCTCGGGGAAGTCGCCGGCCGTACGGCACAGGACGGCGATCTCGCCGGGTTCCTTGCCGGTGCGCACCAGGTGCGCGATCGAGTCGGCGAGCCATTCGATCTCGTCGGCGTGCGTCGGCAGCAGTGCGCAGCGCACGATGCCGTCCCGTTCGGCCCCGGGGGCGGGCCGCAGCGCCTCGACACCCTCGTGCATGGCGCGCAGCGGGGTGGCGAGGCCGTTGGCGAGGTGCAGGAGCCGGCCGCCGCTGCGGCGGTTCTCGCTGAGCGAGTAGCGGGTGGCCGGGCTGCCGTCGGCGTGCGGGAAGTGGACGGGGAAGTCGTCGAGGTTGGCGACGGACGCTCCGCGCCAGCCGTAGATCGCCTGGCAGGGATCGCCGACCGCGGTGACGGCGTGGCCCGTGCCCTGCCCGAACAGCCCCGAGAGCAGAAGCCGCTGAGCGACGGACGTGTCCTGGTACTCGTCGAGCAGGACCACCCGGAACTCGTCCCGCAGCAGGGCACCCACCTCCGGGCGGGTCATCGCCAGCTCTGCGGAGAGAGCGATCTGGTCGCCGAAGTCGAGCAGGTCGCGCTCCCGCTTGGCGGCGCGGTACCGGACCGTCAGGTCGAGCAGTTCGCGGCGGGCCGCCGCGGCCTCCGGGACCTTGCGCAGGTCGGCGTTGGTCAGCCGCGCCCTCTCCAGGGTGCGCAGCAGCTCGGAGTCGTACGCCTCCAGGCGCTCCGGGGACACCAGATGTTCGGCGAGTTCGGCGTCGAGCGCGAGCAGGTCGCTCACGAGGGACGGGAACGATCGGGTGAGCGCCGGATACGGCCCCGGGGCCTCGCGCAGCACTCGGGCGGCCAATTGGTACCGGGTGGCGTCCGCGAGCAGGCGGGCGGTCGGCTCGAGTCCGATGCGCAGGCCGTGGTCGGCGAGGAGCTGTCCGGCGAAGGCGTGGTACGTGGAGATGCGGGGCTCTCCCGGAAGGTTGTCCGGATCGATGACGTCCGGGTCCGTCACCCCCGCGCGGACGAGGGCGGTACGGACACGCTCGGCGAGTTCACCGGCCGCCTTGTTGGTGAACGTGAGACCGAGGACCTGCTCGGGGGCCACCTGGCCGGTGCCGACGAGCCAGACCACGCGGGCCGCCATGACCGTCGTCTTCCCCGAACCCGCTCCGGCCACGATGACCTGCGGGGCGGGCGGCGCGGTGATGCAGGCCGTCTGCTCCGGGGTGAAGGGAATACCGAGAAGCTCCTTGAGCTGCTCGGGGTCGCTGATACGTGCGGTCACCCCGTAGAGGCTAATGGGGACCACTGACAGGCAGTGGCCCCCATGCCTACCGATATGCCGGGAAGCTCCTACGTGGCGCTCCCGCCGTCCGCGGCGGCCCCGGCGCCGGATCCCCTGTCCGTACCGGAGCCCGTACCGGAGCCCGGACCCGTGCCGCCGCCCGGCTCCGCACCGGTGCCGGACTCGGCGTCCCAGCCGGTGCCCCCGTCGGCGTCCCTGCCGTTCCCGGCGCCGGAGTCCATCCCTGAGCCCGAGTCGGAGCCGGAGCCCGAGTCAGTGCCCGAGTCGGAGCCGGAGCCCGAGTCAGTGCCCGGGTCCGGGTCCGTCCCGGCCCCCGGACCGATGTCCGGGTCGGTCCCGTACTCCCCGTCCACGCCGCCCCGGTCCCCCGACCGCTCCCCCGTCTGGGTCCTGCCCGCCTCGAACCCCTCGCCCCCGGTCAGGCTGTCCAGGTCCAGGACCTCCTCCGGCGGCGGGGCATCGACCCGGACCGGCTTGTCGTAGTCGGAGAGGACGATCGTGCCGGTCTCGTCGCCGCCGGCCCTGACGATCTTGAGGACGCGCGGTTTGCCCTCCTTGGCGACGTGGACCGTCGTGGTGGCGCCCTGCTGTCTCTTCACCAGAGTCACGGTCGGTACGCCGTCGACCGACGAGTCCGGGCCCTTCTTCATCTGCTTCCGGTCCGCCTCGTCCACGTCCATCCGGGCGAACATGGCCTTGAGGTCGCAGACACTGTCCATGTCCTTGATGCTCCCGGCGGGCATCTTGATCCAGTGGCCCGTCATGAGTTCCAGCACGGCTCCGTCGTCGAACCCGTCGGGTGAGCCGGACGAACGCTCCTGCAGCGAGGCGCTCCAGAACTGCTGATCGCCCTTCAGGTACATCGTCTCGGCCAGCTGACGCAGCTCGGCCCTGCCTCCCTTGGCGCCGAGCCGGCCGGTGCAGTTCTGGGCGGAGTCCAAAGCGAGGTCGACCGAGACCGGCTCGCCGTCCTTCTCGATCCGGCCCGCCATGGCCAGCGACCTGGCCGACCTCGTGGCCTCCACCGCCTTGTCGGCGATCTTCCCCGCGTCCAGGCCGGCCAGCGAATCGCCGCTCGTCGCGGCCGCCGGCTCCTTCCGCTCCCCGGACGCCCCCTTGGCCCGGATACCGCCGTCCTGGGAGCAGCCCGCCAGTACGACGATGGCACTCACACAGGCCGCCACCGCGACCAGGGGCTTCCGCTTGGCCGTCATGTTTGTCTCCTCGCGATCCGCAGGGTCCCGCATCGGCCATCGTCGGCCAGGTCTCCATTGGATCGGGGTAAATGTGACACCACATGACAAACACACCGCCCGTTCGGCTCATTCGACTATGTGGCGGCCCTCCGGCTGCGCACTGCACGAAGCGCGGAAGGTGCAGTGCGCACAGTGCTGGCCGGTGGCGGGCGTGAAGCGCTCGTCGAGCACGCGGCCGGCCGCGGTGGCCAGCAGGTCGCCCACCCACTCGCCCGCGAGCGCCTCCTGCGCCTGCACCTTGGGCATCGCCTCGCCGCCCTCCTTCTTGGCGGCCGGCTGTCGCAGCTGTACGAGTTCGGCGCCGCCCGGCTCGGGCCGACGGCCGCCGAAGACCTCGTCGACCGCGCCCTCGCGGACCGCGAGCTGATACACGGCGAGCTGTGGGTGGCGGGCGACCTCGTCCTTCGTGGGTGTCTGCTTGCCGGTCTTGAAGTCGACGACGTACGCGCGGCCCTGCTCGTCCTCCTCGACCCGGTCCATGGACCCCCGGATGCGGACCTCGAACTCCCCTGCGGGCAGGGTCACGTCGAAATCGTGCTCCGTCGCAACAGGGGTGCGACCGCCGCGGTCCATGACGTGCCAGCGCAGGAAACGTTCGAGCGCCGCCCGCGCGTGCTCCTTCTCCTGCTGCGACTTCCAGGGGGCGTCGAAGACAAGCGCGTCCCACACGGAGTCGAGACGCTCCATGAGGACGGCGAGATCGGCGGGGGTACGGCCGGAGGCGACCTCGTCGGCGAGCACGTGCACGACGTTGCCGAAACCCTGGGCGGCGGACGCGGGCGCGTCCGCCTTCACCTCACGGCCGAGGAACCACTGGAGCGCACAACTGTTGGCCAGCTGGTCCAGCGCGCTGCCGGAGAGCGTGACCGGCCGGTCCCGGTCCCGCAGCGGCTTCGCGCTGTGCGTGGCGTCGTACAGGCCCCACCAGCGGTAGGGGTGCGCGGCCGGCACGAGCGGCCGGCCCTCGTCGTCCGTCAGAGCGGCGAGGCGGGCCAGCCGGTGGGCGGCGGCCTCCCGCAGCGCGGGGGAGGCCGCCGGGTCCACGGTGGTCGCGCGGAGCTCCGCGACGAGCGGGGCGACGGCGAGCGGGCGGCGCGGACGGCCGGTGACGTCACGCGGCTCCACGCCGAGCTCGGCCAGGAAACGGGACGGCTGGTCGCCGTCGTCCGCCGGTGCCTTGACCGCCGTGACGACGAGGCGGTCGCGGGCGCGGGTGGCCGCCACGTAGAAGAGCCGGCGTTCCTCGGCCAGCAGGGCGCCAGGGGTGAGCGGTTCCGCGAGACCGTCCCGGCCGATGCGGTCGGCCTCCAGGAGCGAGCCTCGGCGGCGAAGGTCGGGCCACAGGCCCTCCTGGACCCCCGCGACGACGACCAGGCTCCACTCCAGGCCCTTGGAACGGTGGGCCGTCATCAGGCGGACGGCGTCCGGACGGGCCTCGCGCCGGGAAAGCGTGTCGGCGGCGATGTCCTGCGCCTCGATCTCCTCGATGAAGTTGAGTGCGCCGCGGCCTCCGGTGCGTTCCTCGGCGCGGGCCGCGGTCTCGAAGAGAGCGCAGACGGCGTCCAGGTCGCGGTCCGCGTTACGGCCGGCCGCGCCGCCGCGGAACGCGGCGCGTTCCAGGCGGTCGGGCCAAGGGGTGCCGTCCCACAGCAGCCACAGGGTTTCCTCCGCGGTGCCGCCGCCCTCGAGGAGTTCGCGCGCATCGCGCAGCAGCGCGCCGAGGCGCTGGGCACCGCGGGCGTACGCGGGATCGTGCGCGACGAGCCGCTCGGGCTCGGCGAGCGCGCGAGCGAGCAGCCGGTCGGACGGCGGCGGCAGCATGTTGCCGCCGGCGCGCTCCTCGTCCCGCAGGGCCCGGCCGAGTCGGCGCAGGTCGGCGGTGTCCATGCCGCCGAGGGGGGAGGTGAGAAGCGTGATGGCGGTTTCGGTGTCGATCCAGACCTCATCCCCGTCGCGATGCCCGAGCCCCCCGCGCTGATCACCCACCGCCCCGGACGTGGCACCCGGCCGACCGCCTGCCGCCTCCACCGGGCCGACCACAGCTGCCGCACCCGCACGGCCGGACGCGCCACCCGCCTGGGCGGCCGACCCGTCTGCCGCACCGCTCGCCGCCTCCGCCGAACCGCCCGCGCCGTCCGAGGCCGCAGCATGCGCCAGGGCACCCGCCGGGAGGCTCGTGGCGTCCGCCGTACCGGCCGGGACTTCGGACGCCACGGTTGCCGCCCCCCGCGCGTCGCCGCCGGGTCCGGCGACCGGCTTCGCGTCACCCGTACGGCCCGACGCCGCCGTCGCCACCGTGCGGAGCGCGGTCAGGAGCGGAGCCACCGCCGGTTCGTGGCGGAGGGCGACGTCGTCGCCGTCCACCTCGAGGGGGACGCCGGCCGAGGTCAGGGCACGCCGGATCGACGGAATCGTGCGGCCGCCCGCGCGGACGAGGACCGCCATCTCGTGCCAGGGGACCTTCTCCTCGAGGTGGGCGCGGCGCAGGATGTCCGCGATGTTGTCGAGTTCCGTCGAGGCCGTCGGATAGGTGTACGCCTCGACCCGGCCGCCCTCGCGGACCGCGGACAGCTCCCGGTGTGCCCGCACCCTGTCCGCCGGCAGCCGCGTCAGCGGCATCCGGCGGGTCAGCAGGCGGGTCGCCGCGAGCACCGCCTCCCCGCTGCGCCGGGAGGTGGTGAGCACCGCGACGCCGGCGGGCCCGCCGCCGGCCCGCGGGAAGGCGTCGGGGAAGTCGAGGAGGCCGTTCACGTCCGCGCCGCGGAACGCGTAGATCGACTGGTCGGGGTCGCCGAAGGCGACCAGCGTCCGCCCGCCTCCCGCGAGTGCCGTCAGCAGCCGCACCTGGGCCGGGTCGGTGTCCTGGTACTCGTCCACGAACACCGCGTCGTACGACGGGAGGGGCCTCTCCTCGGCCAGCAGCACGGCCCGGTGCACCAACTCCGCGTAATCGAGCACGCCCTGCAGATCGAGGACGTCCAGGTATTCGGCGAGGAAGGACGCGGCGGCCGCCCAGTCGGGCCGTCCGGTGCGGGCCGCGAAGCGGGCGAGGGAGTCGGGGCCGAGGCCCAGTTCCCGGCTGCGGGCGAGCACGGCCCGCACCTCGTCGGCGAAGCCCCGGGTGGTGAGGCAGGCCCGCAGCTCGTCGGGCCATCGCACACCGCCGGGCAGCCCGATCTGGCCGGCCAGTAGTTCGCGGACGGTGACGTCCTGCTCGGGACCGGACAGCAGCCGCAGCGGCTCCGAGAACAGATCGGCGTCCTGGTGGGCGCGGACCAGCGCGTAACAGAAGGAGTGGAACGTCGTCGCCTGCGGCCCGCGCGTGCCGCCCAGCCGCAGCGCCATCCGGTCGCGCAGTTCCACCGCCGCCTTGCGGCTGAAGGTGAGGACGAGGATGCGGGCCGGGTCCGCGCCTCGCGCGATGCGCGCGGCGACGGCCTCGACGAGCGTGGTGGTCTTGCCCGTGCCCGGTCCGGCGAGGACGAGGAGAGGTCCTTCGCCATGGTCAACCACCGCGCGCTGAGCTGCGTCCAGGAGAGGGGGAGCCACCGGGCCCGGAGGGGTCCGCACCAGCCGGTACGTGCTCGGGGAGCCTTCCCTGCGGCCCTGCGGGCGCGGCGGAACCCCCTGCCGTACCTGCCGCGGGTACGGCGTACGCCCGGTGGTGGAGGAGGAGCTCACGTGGATCGCCGGTCCTGGGTCTGCTGGTGGTGAGGCTGCGCTGCGTGCCGCGCGCTGAAGACGCTACGCCGGCGGCCCGCGGGCGGACGGCGGGGCCGTCCCGCCCCTCGTACGGTCTTCACACTCCCCGTACGGCCGCCACTTGGCGGAAGCTGTCATATGTGAGCTTCGTCGCTTTGCGCACCGGCGCCGTCCCATCGCGCGCGTCTCATGTCGAGACGCGGCAGACGGCCCTCCGCGGCGCGGGACGCTTCGCGCAGTGGAGTGCCTTCCTCGCGGTACCGCTCCAGGGCGCGCAGCTCGTGGCCCGGGAGCAGGACCCCGTCGGAGCGCACGACCCGCCACCAGGGCACGCCGCCGCCGTACAGCGCCATGACCCGGCCGACCTGGCGGGGTCCCGCCTCGCCGAGCCACTCCGCGACGTCCCCGTAGGTCATGACGCGGCCCGGCGGGATCAGCTCGGCGACCTCCAGAACCCGCTCGGCGTACTCAGACAGTTCCTCCATCCGGCTCATCCTGCCGTACGGCACCGACAGTGCCGCGGCCTCGAGCAATCGGGAGACCGGACTGCGAATCGGCACACGGGCGGCAAAGAGGTGTACCGTACGCGCCTCGAACCCCCGCATTGCACCCTGATGCCCCCCTCTGTGGGCCGGTCGTGCCACCATCATGCGGGCGGTGACTGGTGATACGAGATCAAGAAGAGACCGAGACGGCGAAGGATCAGGGCGTGAAGCCTTCGAAGGCAGCAGGCACCCCTGGCTCCGAGCCGCACCCGGACATGCCGGCCCGCAGCGGGGAGACCGAGGTCGCCCACGCGGACCAGGTCTCCGGGGACGAGCCGCTGCTCGCCGCGCGGGTGCACCGCCCGTCGGACCTGATGCGGCTGCTGATCGGCATCCTGGCCATCGCGGTCGTCCTGGCCGTCGCCGCGTTCGCCCAGGGCACCACGACCGGCCTCGAGCAGGACATCAGCAAGGGCACCGGCCAGGCCCCCGACCTGCTGGTCAAGATCGCCGGGCTGGCGTCCAGCATCGCCGTGCTCCTCGTCCCCGTCGCCTTCGCCATCGAGCGGCTGGTCAAACGGGACGGGCTGCGGATCGCGGACGGAGTGCTCGCCGCGGTCCTCGCCCACGGGGTCACCCTGGCCACCGACCTCTGGGTCTCCAAGAGCGCCCCGGGCAGCCTTCAGGACGCCCTGACGCAGCAGCAGGCCGGTGGCGAGCTGACCGATCCCGTGCACGGCTATCTCGCGCCGGTCATCGCGTACATGACGGCGGTGGGGATGGCCCGCAGACCGCGCTGGCGCGTGGTGCTGTGGATGGTGCTGATGCTCGACGCCTTCGCGATGCTGGTGGCCGGCTACACCACACCGTTCTCCGTGCTGCTGACCGTGCTGCTGGGCTGGACCGTCGCGTGCGGCACCCTGTACGCCGTCGGCTCGCCGAACGTCCGGCCCACCGGCCAGAACCTGCTGGCCGGACTGCGGCACGTCGGCTTCCGCCCGGTGACCGCCATGCGCGCGGAGGACGACGCCCCGGAGACCGCGGACCAGGAAAGCGGCCGCCGCTATCTGGTGTCCCTGGAGGAAGGCCCGCCGCTCGACGTCACCGTCGTCGACCGCGAGCAGCAGGCGCAGGGCTTCTTCTACCGGGTGTGGCGCCGGCTGACGCTGCGGTCCATCACCACGCGCCGCTCCATCCAGTCGCTGCGCCAGGCGCTGGAGCAGGAGGCGCTGCTGGCGTACGCGGCGATCGCCGCCGGCGCCAACGCCCCCAAGCTGATCGCCACCTCCGAGCTCGGCCCCGACGCCGTGATGCTCGTGTACGAGCACTCCGGCGGCCGTTCCCTCGACTCCCTGAGGGACGCCGAGATCACCGACGACGTGGTGCGCGGCGCCTGGCGGCAGGTGAAGGCGCTCCAGTCGCGCCGTATCGCGCACCGCCGGCTCACCGGGGACGCGATCCTGGTGGACCCGGCCGGCCAGGTGATCATCACGGACCTGCGCGGCGGGGAGATCGCCGCCGGCGACATGGTGCTGCGGATGGACATCGCCCAACTGCTGACCACCCTCGGCCTGCGGGTGGGCGCCGGCCGCGCGGTGACAGCGGCGGTCGACGTGCTCGGCCCGGACAAGGTCGCCGACTGCCTGCCGCTGCTCCAGCCGATCGCGCTGAGCCGGTCGACCAGGGCCACCCTGCGCCAGCAGGCACGGGACCGGGCGCAGCGTGAGCGCGAAGCGGTACTGGAGGCGTCGGAGTCCGCGAAGCGCGCCCGCGCCGGTGAGCTCGCGGCCGAAGACCGCAAGGCGGCCAGAAAGGTGGAGCGCGCGGACAAGCAGGCCGACAAGCGGGCCATGGACGAGGCCATGGAGGAGGTGCGTGAGGAGGATCTGCTCTCCCGGATCCGCCGGCAGGTGCTGCTGATCAGGCCGCAGGCGCCGGTCGAGCCGGTCCGTCTGGAGCGGATCAGGCCCCGCACGCTGGTCAGTTTCATCGCGGGCGCCGTCGCCGCCTACTTCCTGCTGTCGCAGATCGTCGGCATCGACTTCGGCACGGTGTTCGCCAACGCGCACTGGGGCTGGGTCGCGGCGGCCCTCCTGTTCTCCGCGCTGAGCTACTTCGCCGCGGCGATGAGCCTGCTGGGGTTCGTCCCGGAGCGGGTCGGGTTCCTGCGGACCGTGCTGGCGCAGGTCGCCGGGTCGTTCGTCAAGATCGTCGCCCCGGCGGCGGTCGGCGGTGTCGCCCTGAACACCCGGTTCCTCCAGCGCTCCGGGGTCCGGCCGGGTCTGGCCGTCGCCAGTGTCGGCGCCTCGCAGCTCTTCGGTCTGGGTGCCCACATCGTGCTGCTGCTCTCGTTCGGTTATCTCACCGGCACGGAGAAAACGGCGTCGCTCACCCCGTCCAGGACCGTGATCGCCGGCCTGCTGACGGTCGCCGTGCTGGTGCTGGTGGTGACGGCGATCCCGTTCTTGCGGAAGTTCGTGACGACCCGGCTGAGGTCACTGTTCGCCGGGGTGGTGCCCCGGATGCTCGACGTGCTCCAGCGGCCGGTGAAGCTGCTCACCGGCATCGGCGGGATGCTGCTGCTGACGGGCGTGTTCGTGCTGTGCCTGGACGCGTCGGTCCGGGCGTTCGACGGCGGCAACCAGCCGGTGAGCTACGCCAGCATCGCCGTGGTGTTCCTCGCGGGCAACGCGCTCGGTTCGGCGGCGCCGACGCCCGGTGGTGTCGGCGCCGTCGAGGGCGCGCTGCTGGGCGGTCTGGTGCTGGTGGGTGTGCCGAAGGAGGTGGCCGCGCCGGCGGTGCTGCTGTACCGGACGATGACGCTGTGGCTGCCGGTGCTGCCGGGGTGGTTCGCGTTCACGCACCTGACCCGCAAGGGCTCCCTCTGAAGGAACGTCCCGCCGCCCGGTCTCACCCGTACGGCGCAGCACCCGGGCCCCCACCCGCATGGAGGCCGGGCGTCCGCCAGCCCGTGCGGGGCCTGCCGGGGCGGCGCAGGATGGCTGCATGCCGATGACTTCCGCCGCCGCGCGCGCAGCGGCTGCCGCCACAGTGACCGCCGTACTGCTGACCGGCGCCGGCTGTTCCGAGGCGGGGAGCGAGGACGAGGGCCGGGCGGAGGACTTCGCCGCCCAGCAGCTGGAGTGGCGTCCGTGCCCCGCCCCCTCGGAGGCGCAGGGCAACGGCCCCTCGCCGTCGCCGCTGCCCGGGGGTGTGCGGTGGGAGTGCTCCTTCATGGACGTTCCGCTCGACTACGCGGAGCCCGACGGCGAGACCATCGAGCTGGCCCTGATCCGGGCTCCGGCGCGGGACACGGAGAACCGCATCGGCTCTCTCGTCTTCAACTTCGGCGGACCGGGCGCCTCCGGCGTGCACGCCCTGCCGTCCTTCGCCTCCGAGTACGACGATCTGCGCTCTCGCTACGACCTGGTGAGCTTCGACCCGCGCGGAGTGGGCCGCAGCGTGCCCGTGGAGTGCGTCGACGACCGGGAACTCCAAAGGCTGGCCACCATCGACCCGACGCCGGACGACGCCGCGGAGGAGGAGGCATACCTGGACGGGATCGAGACGTTCACAGACGGCTGCGAGGCGAACTCGGGAGACGAGCTCCCGTACGTCGGCACCCTCAACGCCGCTCGCGACCTCGATCTGATGCGCCAGGTCCTCGGTGACGGGAAGCTGTACTACTTCGGCATCTCGTACGG
The DNA here is from genome assembly GCF_040706335.1 of Streptomyces sp. NPDC048389. Classification (NCBI taxonomy): domain Bacteria; kingdom Bacillati; phylum Actinomycetota; class Actinomycetes; order Kitasatosporales; family Streptomycetaceae; genus Streptomyces; species Streptomyces sp. NPDC048389. The sequence continues at coordinate 74,205 of NZ_JBEZKP010000019.1, forward strand.
CACCGAGCTGGGCGGCGTCTACGCCCACCTGCATCCGAAGAACGTGGGACGGGCCGTCTTCGACGCCGTCGTGGACCCGACGCAGAGCACCGTCCAAAGCGCCCTCGGCCAGGTCGAGGGCTTCCAGCTGGCGCTCGAGAACTTCGCGGAGGACTGCCTGGCGCGCGGCGACGACTGCCGGCTCCCCGGTTCCTCCGTTCAGGAGATCGAGGAGTGGATCATCGGCTTCCTCGGCCGGCTCGACGAGAAGCCGATCCCGGGCCTCGGCGAACGGATGCTCACCGAGGGCCAGGCGGCGAACGGCATTCTCCAGGCGCTGTACTCCCAGGAGTTCTGGGGGCTGCTGGAGCAGGGCCTCGACGAGGCCGACGGCGGCGACGGAGCCCTGCTGATGACGTTCTCCGACGCCTTGAACGGCCGCAACGAGGACGGCAGCTACAGCAATATGCAGGCGGCGGGCACGGCCATCGGCTGTGTCGACTCCAAGGCCCGCTACACGCTGGACGAGGCCAAGGCCATGGTGCCCGAGTTCCGCAAGGCGTCTCCGGTCTTCGGCGAGTACCTCGCCTGGGGGCAGGCGAGCTGCGTCGAGTGGCCGGTTCCCGGCACCTGGGTCCACCCGGACGTCTCCGCGCCCGGCGCGCCGCCCATCGTGCTGGTCGGCAACACCGGCGACCCGGCGACGCCCTACGAGGGCACTCGGGCGATGGCCCGGGCGCTGGGCGAGGGCGTGGCGGCCGTGGTCACGTACGAGGGCGAGGGCCACGGGTCGTACAGCAGCAGTCCCTGCGTACGGGAGGCCGTGAACACCTATCTGCTGGAGGGCAGGCCGCCGTCCGACGGCACGGTGTGCAGGTGATCCCAGGCGGCGGCGTGCAGGGGGGTCGCACCCGGCGACCTAGGATGTCGAACCTGTCTTCGAAAGGCCGTGGGGGCGTCATGAGACAACGGATACGGACCGGGGCGCTGGCCGCCGCCGTGCTGCTGGCGGCGGGCACGCTGGCCGGGTGCGAGGCGGGGCAGGACGCGGCGGCCGACGGCAGGAACGCGCCGTCCGCCTCCGCGACCGGAGAGCGGTCCGGGCTGCCCGCGGCGCTGACCGGCCAGAAGCTGGACTGGAAGGGCTGCGGGGCACCGGTAAAGGCGCTCGGCAGCGACGCGGAGAAGCCGGGCGACGAGTGGCAGTGCGCCACGCTCGACGCGCCCCTCGACTACACGGACCCGGCGGGCGAGACGATCGGCATCGCCCTCATCCGTGCCGAGGCCGGTGAACCGGAGCGGCGGATCGGCTCGCTGCTGTTCAACTTCGGCGGCCCCGGCGGCTCGGGTGTGGCAACCCTGCCGAGCGCCGCCGTCGACTACGGGAATCTCGGCAAGCGCTACGACCTGGTCGGCTTCGACCCGCGCGGTGTCGCCCGGAGCTCGGGCGTCGTCTGCCGCGACGACGCGGAGACGGAGAAGTCGCTGGCGATCGACCCCACCCCGGACGACGCGGCGGAGGAGAAGGCGTACCTGGCCGACGCGGCGGACTTCGGTGCGGACTGCGCCGAGCGGTCCGGCCGGCTGCTGCCGCACGTCGGCACGCTCGACACCGCCCGCGACATGGACCTGATGCGCCAGGTCCTCGGCGACGAGAAGCTCCACTACCTCGGCTTCTCCTACGGCACCGAGCTGGGCGGGGTCTACGCCCACCTGTTCCCGCAGAAGGTCGGGCGGCTGGTCCTGGACGCCGTCGTCGACTCGACCGCCGACGACGTGGCGCACTCGCGCAATCAGGTGCTCGGCTTCCAGCGGGCGCTGGAGAACTACTTCAAGAGCCGCGGCATCGGTGCGAAGGAAGGCACGGACCGCATCGTCGAGCTCCTCGCGGAGCTGGACCGGGAGCCGCTGCCCACGCGGGACGGCCGAGAGCTGACCGAGGGCCTCGCGACCATAGGGATCGTCACGCCGCTCTACTCCCGGTCCGACTGGCAGTATCTGACCATCGCTCTGGAGGCCGCCGAGCGCGGTGACGGAAGTGTGCTGATGGCCTTCGCGGACGCCTACCACAACCGCGACAGCGAAGGGCACTACTCCGGGCAGCACGAATCCCATGTCGCCATCACCTGCGCGGACACCGTGGTCGAGGCGACCTCGGCCGAGGCGAGGGCCCGTCACCTGGCCGACTTCACGAAGGTCTCCCCCGTGTTCGGTCCGCCCCTCGCGTGGGGACTGTTCGCCGGGTGCGCCGGCTGGCCCGTCAAGGGCGCGGCCACGACTCCGGACGTCTCCGCGCAGGGCGCGGCGCCGATCCTGGTGATCGGCACGACGGGTGACCCGGCGACACCCTACGAGGGCGCGCGGAAGACGGCCGACGAACTGGGCGAGGGTGTCGGCATGCTGGTCACCAACGAGGGCGAGGGGCACGGCGCCTACAGCAACGGCGCCTGTGTGACGGCCCTCGTGGACGCCTATCTGCTTCAGGGAACGGTGCCGGAGGACGGTACGACCTGCTCGTCCTGAGCACAAGGACGACCTGCTCGTCCTCACCGCGGGGAAAGCTGCTCGTCCTCACCATGGGGAAGACCTGCTCGTCCTGAGCACAAGGGAGGCCCCGGACCGCTCACGCGGCGATCCGGGGCGTCTCCGTGGTTTCACGCGATCAGTAGACCGGCTTCTCCGGCTCGATCTGGTGGACCCAGCCGATGACGCCGCCGCCGACGTGCACGGCGTCGGCGAAGCCCGCCGACTTCAGCACGGCGAGCACTTCCGCACTGCGGACACCCGTCTTGCAATGCAGGACGATCTTCTTGTCCTGCGGCAGGTCCTGAAGGGCGGTGCCCATCAGGAACTCGTTCTTCGGGATCAGCCGCGCGCCCGGGATCGAGACGATCTCGTACTCGTTGACCTCGCGGACATCGATGATGTCGATGTTCTCGCCGTCGTCGATCCACTCCTTGAGCTGCTTGGGAGTGATCGTCGCACCGGCCGCCGCCTCCTGCGCCTCCTCGGAGACGACGCCGCAGAAGGCTTCGTAGTCGATGAGCTCGGTGACGGTCGGGTTCTCGCCGCAGACCGCGCAGTCCGGGTCCTTGCGGACCTTGACCTGGCGGTACTGCATCTCCAGGGCGTCGTAGATCATCAGCCGGCCGACCAGCGGCTCACCGATGCCGGCGAGCAGCTTGATGGCCTCGTTGACCTGGATCGAACCGATCGAGGCGCAGAGCACACCCAGCACGCCGCCCTCGGCGCAGCTCGGGACCATGCCCGGCGGCGGCGGCTCCGGGTAGAGGCAGCGGTAGCAGGGACCGTGCTCGGACCAGAAGACGGACGCCTGGCCGTCGAAGCGGTAGATCGAGCCCCATACGTACGGCTTGTTCAGCAGCACACACGCGTCGTTGACCAGGTAGCGCGTCGCGAAGTTGTCCGTACCGTCGACGATCAGGTCGTACTGGCTGAAGATCTCCATCACGTTGTCGGCCTCGAGCCGCTCCTCGTGGAGGATCACGTTCACGTACGGGTTGATGCCCTTGACGCTGTCACGGGCGGACTCGGCCTTGGAGCGGCCGATGTCGGACTGACTGTGGATGATCTGGCGCTGCAGGTTCGACTCGTCGACCTCGTCGAACTCCACGATGCCGAGCGTGCCGACACCGGCTGCCGCCAGGTACATCAGGGCCGGCGAACCGAGGCCGCCCGCGCCCACGGCGAGCACACGGGCGTTCTTCAGCCGCTTCTGCCCGTCCATCCCGACATCCGGGATGATCAGGTGGCGGGAGTACCTGCGGACCTCGTCTACGGTGAGCTCGGCAGCCGGCTCGACCAGGGGTGGCAGCGACACGGGGGCTCCGTTGGTCGGTATGTCAGTACGGTTGTTCTCTCCGTAACACTGCCATGGCCCTTCTCATTCCGAGACACCACGTCCGACCTGCGAGACGATTTCGTCCCAGTAGCCGGGCAGTGTCTCGAATGGTCCGATACACCCCTTTCCTTCCTTGCGGCCGCCCCGGTCGGTGAAGAAGATCGTGCCCGCGCCCTGCCAGCGCGCGATGCGCGTGGCCTCCTCCAGGTGCGTGCGGGGTACGCCGTGGACGAAGTGCACGAACCGTTCCGGCGGGTACTCCGCAGTCCACTCCGCCACCTGTGACCAGCGGTACTCCGTCCACGGGCCGGAGAAGGTGACGAGCTGGTCCGCCGCCTCCGCGTAGCCCGGGTACGGGTGCGAACCGTGACCGAGCACCAGGTGCCCACCGTCCAGCACCGCGTCCAGCGTGGCCGTCGTCCGCCGCACCTGGGCGAGGTCGGCCCGCTCCGTGGGACAGCGGTCCAGCATGAACCCGTCGGTCTGGTACCAGTCGGCGAAGTGCTGAGCGTCATGGACGAGATCGCCGAAGGCACGCGACCCGTGGGCCATGTCGAGATGCCCCAGGACGCGCACGCCCGCGTTGCGCAGCCGGCCGACGGCCTCCAGGCAGTGCGGATCGGGCCGTTCGCCCGGCCCTCCCGCGACATTGAGCACCACCCAGTGCAGCGGCGTCCCCGGGCGGGTCAGTTCGGCCCATTCGACCGGGGCGAGCAGCGGGTGGGCGTACCCGGGGACGCCGAAACCGAGCCTCTCCGCGCCGGTGGCGGAGAGCTGTGTGTCCGTGGTGGTCAGATGCGGCATGCCGCCTCCATCCAGATGTCGGCGAGAGACTCCTCGAGGTTGATACGGGGACGCCAGCCGAGCCGGTCGCGCGCCGTGCGCACATCGGCCTGCTGCCAACCGCCGCAGCCGTCCGGGTACGGGGAGGGCGTGGCGGCGAGGTGTTCGACGATCGACTCGGAGCGCGGGCTGCCGATGGCCGGACGGCCCGGGGGTGTGTCCATTTCGTGCAGCGCGCCGGTGTAGCCGGCGACCCTGGTGAGGGTGGCGGCGGCGTCCCTGAGCCTGACCGCCCGTCCGGTGCCGATGTTGACGACGCCCTGGGCCGCCGAAAGGGAGGCGGCGTGCACGGCGCGCGCGACGTCGCGCACGTCGACGAAGTCGCGCTGCACGCCGAGACCGCTGAGCTTGAGCTCGCCGTCGCCGGACTGCATCGCGCGCCGCATGGCCTCGGCGAGCCGGCCGAGCGGCGAGCCGGCCGGGGTGCCGGGACCGACGGGCGAGAAGACGCGCAGAACCACGGCGTCCAGTCCCGAGCCGAGTACCAGCTCGGTGGCGGCCAGCTTGCTCACCCCGTACGGGCCGCCGGGACGCGGGACCGCGTCCTCCGCCGTCGAAGAGCCCTGCTGCGAAGGCCCGTACTCGGAGGCGCAGCCGAGCTGGACCAGGCGGGCGCCGCAGCCGCTGCGGCGCAGCGCCTCGCAGACGGTCGCGACGGCCACCGTGTTGTGCCTGGTGAGTTCGCGGGCGCCGCCGCGGGTGGCACCGGCGCAGTTGATGACCACGCCGGGGTGGACGGCTCCCAGGAAGCGGGTGAGAGCGCCGGGGCTGCCGCCGGACAGGTCGAAGCGGACATCGGCGTCGTCGCCGCGGCCCAGGGTCGTGAGGTGCACGGCCGGATCGGCGAGCAGCCGGTCGGCGACGAAGCGGCCGAGAAATCCGTTGGCACCGAGCAGGAGCACCCTCATCGCGCCGCTCCTCGGGGCCGACGGGCCGGAGCTGGGTGTTGCGGGGTCATGTCGCTCTCTCCTTAAGGATGTCGCTGTCGATGCCATGGCGGCCGGCACTCCGAGATGTCGGCTCCGCGGAGTACGGCGGAGGGTCCGGCGGCAGTCAGGGGGCAGGTCAAGGGGTGTGGGCGGAGGCCCGGGACAGGGCCGTCGCGGCATGGGCGAGCAGCCCGGCGGCGGCCATTGCGCAGGCGATCGCCGGCACGGCCGCCGTGCCCCAGGCGCCGACGACCGCGTCGACGGGCCGGGCGAGGGCACCGAGACCGGGCAGGCGTCCCGCCAGCAGCAGGGCGGGAGCGGAGACCTCGACGGCGCAGGCGGCCGCCAGGCCGGTCGCGGCGGATTCGGGGAAGCCGTGGACGACGAGCAGACGGGCGAGGAAGAGGAGGATGCCGAGCGCGGCGGTGGGCACCGGCGAGCTGCCCGGGAGAACAATCCCGGTGAACGTGAGGAGCAAGGTGAGCGCACCCACGTGGAGCACCAGGACGGCAAGGAGCACTGGCCGCGCCCCCGCCGCGAACTCGTCGAGGCCCCGGCACCGTTCGAGCCTGCGCCGGGCGAGCACGGAGTAGAGATGGGCGCAGCAGGCCGCCGGGGCGACGGCCAGGGCGAGGCAGACCAGCGGCGCGGGGTCCATGGGCCATGCGCCGTCCGGCCCCCCGCCCGTCACCTCGCGCACCAGCCCCTGGCCGAAGGCGGCGAACGCCAGCAGGCACAGCGTCCACATCTGTACGGAGGGGACCGTGCGCCCCTTGGCCCGGAGCGGTCCGCGGCGCAGGCACAGCGCCGTCGCGACGGCGACCCCGACGGCCCCGGCCACACCCACGAGAAGCCGCAGGGTGCCCTCGGCGGCCTCCATGCCCGCCATCGCGAGAACGCACACGACTCCCGGCAGGAGTGCGCGCAGCAGCCACGGGGCGGATCCGGTCCGGCCGGCGCGCGAATCGGCGGCGCGCGCCGGCCGGACCGGAGCAGGGGTGTGTTCCGTGGCGCGCGGCACCCGCGCGTACATCTCCTCGGCGAGGGCGAACACGTCCCGGTGGCGGAAGCGGGCCGCAGTGCGGTCCGTGACTCCGCACGCCTCGAGACCGGCGGCGATCTCCAGCGGATCGACGGCGCGCTCGCACAGTTCGCGATGGCGGTGCATGAGCGCCTTCACGGGGTCCGCGGCCCCTCGCCGCGCGACCGGATCGGCGCTCCGGCGCTCGGAGCTGCTCTCACCGGCCCCGCCGCCCGCCGTCCCGGCAACGGCCGGCGCACCCGTCCGGCCTTCGGACCGGGCACCGCCGTCGCGCCGCCCCTCGGCAGACCGGGCACCGCCACCGCGCTCGGCACCCGCGCCGTCGACCACCGCCCCCCGCTCGACGGGAACGACGCCACCGCCTTCAACCGGCTCCAAATCTGCCGCCGACCCATGCCGCCCCTCGGCGGACCGGGCACCGCCACCGCGCTCGGCCGACTCCGTGTCGGCCATCACCCCACCGCGCCGCCCCTCGGCGGACCGGCCGCCCGCCTGTGCTGCCGGGCCCGCGCCGGGACGATCGTCCGGCAGTGCGGCGCCGGTGGGCGCCACCGGATCCGTGCGGTCCTCGGCGGACCGGCCGGCCGCCGGGCCGGGCTCCGCCGGTGGCGGGCAACACCGGTCACCGGCCCGCGTGACGCGCGACCGGGCCGCGTCCGTCCCCTGACCGGCCCCGGGAGCGGCGGGCGCACGTCGGTCCTCGCCGGACCGGTCACCGGCCACGGACTCCGCCGGCGGCGCCCACGCGATCGCCGCGTGCTCTTCCGCGTGGCGGTGGGTGAGGCCCGTGAGAGCCCGCCTCGCGTCGGGCGCCATCACTGTGCCGATGCCCGCGGAGGGGGCTTCGGGGGTCGTGCTCTCGGTTGTTCGGGGAGCCGTCATCGGCGGGCCTCCTCAGGTGTTTCCCGGGGTGCTCCGGTCGCGACGAGATGCGCCCCCTCCGCCCAGCTCGGGGTGTGCGGCCCCGGCGCCGTACCGGTCCAGCGGCCCGGCACGTGCGACTCGGCGGGGTGCGCGAAGGGCAGCGGCTCACCGTCCGCGTCGACGGCCTCCCGCTGTACCGGCGCGTGCGAGATGAGTTCCAGGTAGATGCCACGAAATGCCGTCAGGTTCTGCTCCACGGTGAAGAGTTCGAGGGCGCGGGCGCGCGCCGCCGCGCCCAGCCGTTCCCGGCGCGCCGGGTCGCGCAACAGCGCGACACAGGCGTCGGCGAGCGCCCGCGGATTGCGCGGGGGCACGACGAGCCCGGTGCCGCCGATGACCTCCACGACCGCACCGACGTCCGTGGACACCGTCGCGCGGCCGCAGAACATCGCCTCGACCAGGCTGACGGGGAAGCCCTCCACGACGCTGGAGAGGACGACCACGCCCCCGGCCGCGTACGCGTCGACGAGCTCCGGGGCCTCGGGTCCGCCGATCTCCTCGAAGGAGGCCGGATTGTCACCGACGGCGTGCGCGCCGTCGGCCTCGTCGGGGAAGAGCTGGGCGGCGAGCGCCTTGCAGTGCCCCAGATAGGTGGCCGCCTCCGGGCTCCGGGCGGGCGGGGCGAACAGCCGCAGGCGGGCCGCCGGTACCTCCTTGCGGATCTCCGCGAAGGCGTGCAGCAGGGCGATGACGTCCTTCGAGGGCTCGATCCGGCCCACCCAGACGAGGGTGTGCGGATCGCCGGTGCCGGTGCTCTCGCCGATGGCAGCGAAACGGTCCTCCTCCATTCCGGGGTAGACGGTGCGCAGCTTCGCGCGGTCGGCCCCGCACTTCTCCTGCCACCGGCGCGCATGGGTGTTGCCGGGCGTGATGACGGCGGCCTGCCGGTAGACCTCGGCGGCCAGCTGCCGTTGGAAGGCGGCGAGAAGGGCCCGCACCGGCGTGCTCAGTCCGGCGTCGGCCGCCGCGAGATAGTGGGCGCGCAGCTGGACGCCGTACTCGGTGACCAGGAGTGGAACCCCGCAGAAGCGTTTGCCCAGCAGGCCGGGCAGGGCCGCCGGTCCGCCGGACGCCGCGTGGCAGAGGTCGGCCGCGCCGAGGCCCTCCTCGTCGTACCAGTCGAGGTTCAGCGGGCGCAGCGCACGCTCGAGGCGGCCGGCGAAGGAGAGGTGGTCGACCACGGTCGCGCCGTACACCATGCGGCGTGTGCCGGGCACCCGGCCGGCGGACTCGAGGGCGCGCAGGGCGGTCTCCGACCGGAGTGCGGCACAGAGCCCGCCGTGTTCGCGGGCGAGTTCGGCCAGTCCGTACAGCCCGTCGGCGAATCCGTCGCCGTCGGCGCACACCGCGGCGGCGAGGTCGTTGAAGTGGTCAGCGAAGCGCCGGCGTTCGCGCCGCCCGTATCTCCGGCCGTCGTCCGCCGGGCCCCACAGCGCGGCGGTGCGCACCGTGCGCACCTGCGGGGGAAGGCGGATGCAGCCCTGTTCCTCCTGCCGGGCGCTGCGGCTGAGGGCGTACAGGTCGAACTCGTGCTGACCGAGTCCGCGCACCAGCCGGTCGCACCAGAACCCCGCCTCACCGGTCGCATACGGGTAGCCACCCTCCGTAAGCAGTCCGATCCGCACGAGCACACCCCCGATCCTCTTGTGGCGGCCGCCGTTGGTTTCCGGCGACTCACAGCGGAACGACGTTAAGCGGACATGCCGGTGGCGCGACGGACGGTTGTCCCTGCCCGACCAGGCGTCCGCGGACGGCCAGGTTGGCGTAGCGCAGGCCGGGGTTGTGCGGTGCGAGGTGCTCGGCGAGCCGGTC
>NZ_JBEZKP010000019.1:83605-104230 GCF_040706335.1 Streptomyces sp. NPDC048389
TAGTCTGGTGGGGCCGTCTCCTTGTGTTCTGTCGAAACACCATGTTAACCGAGCTTTCGGTGTCGTCGGGGGGCGGGTCCTGCGTGTTCCCCCCCCCGCCACCGGAAGGGGTGAATGCACGTAACTTTCGCACCCGGGTGGCGTTCTGCCGCGCTACGGTGCCACTCACTCACGGAGCGTGATGCGCGGGCCAGGCCCGCGCCGCCCTCACGCGCCGGGGTACACCCAGGGGTTCGCACGGCATTTGACGCCGTTGATCTCCAGCGTCTTGGTCTGCTGCTGCATCACGGGCGCAAGCGCACCGGGGGTGCTGCAGTTGACGTGGTTGTGTCCGAGCCGGTGGCCGATCTCGTGGTTGATGAGCATCTGCCGGTAGGCCAGCATCGCGTCGTCGCCGTACGTCTCGGCACCCTGCGCCCACCGGAAGGCGTTGATCATGATCCGCTCGGTCGAGGCGGAGTCGCAGGAGACGTTGTCGACGGTGGTGTCGAGCCCGGACTTCGCGCACCAGACCGCGGTGGTCCCGGGGCTGGCCAGTGTGATGACGAACTCGGGCCGGCCCGAGGAGATCCGCTCGAAGGTCATCGCCCCGCCGTGCGCCCAGCTGCGGTCGTCGTTCAGCGTCTCCTGGACCGCCCTGGCGAAGAGCCCGGCGTCCATGTCGAGCCCCTTCTCGACGTCCACGCGGTAGCGGATCTTGCGACCCTTGCCGGGCGCCTGGTCGAAGCCGGGCACGGCCGCGAAGTCGCCGGAGGCCGTCAGCTCGGGGTCGATCGGGAACTGCCGCGCCATCAACTGCCGGTAGCTCGGGGCCACGGCGGGAGGCTCGGCGGCCTGGGGCGGCGTGGGCCTGCCCTCCGAGCGGCCGGTGCGGTCTTCCACGGGGCGCTCGCCGGTGGACCGGCCGCCGATCGTGTCCGACCGGTCGGCCGCGACCTGCCCGGCGACGACGACGGCGAGCACGGTGGTCACCGCGGCGGCGGCGATGCCGGTGAACGCACGGCCTTTGGCACCCCTGACCGGCGACTCCCCGCCCGACGGTTCTCCACCCCGCGTCCCGTCCTCCCGGGGGAGCGCGTCCGACGCACTGTCGTCCGCGCTTTCGGGGGGCCGCCCGTGGCCCGTGTCCCAGTCGGTCCGGGAGGCGTACGGATCGGCCGAGTACGGATCGGGGCGCGGTGCGCGGGCGGGCGACGCCTGGTCGAAGGCTTCGAGGTACTCCCGTCGCGGGCCCGGCACCCGCTGCCCGGTCGTCGTGCCCGTCTGCGGACGCTCCGGACGCCGTCCGGTCTGCGTCCAGTCACCCCAGCCTCCTCCGGCCTCGCGGTGCTCCGGGTGGCCGCTGCGGGCCTGCGGCGTCCCGTACCCGGGCGTGCGCGGTGCGGGCAGGGGGCCGCTCTCCGCTCGCGCCGGGCGCCCGCGCCGGCCGCCGCCGGGTACAGCGGCCTCGGCCTCCCGTTCAGCGGGGGCCGGTCCGCTGTCCGTGCGCGCGCCCTTGGGTGCGGGGCCCTTGCGGCTGTGTCGTCCCACGCCCCGGATCAGCTCCTACCGCAGTCGTCGAGCAGCTCCCGGACGGCCTGGGCGACCGCTTCCGGGTACTCCATCATCGCAACATGCCCGGCATCCGGGAGCGTCAGCAGCCGGGAGCCCCGGAACGCCACTGCCGCCTTGCGCGCCATACGGTACGAGACGAGCTGGTCCTTGCGCCCGTAGACGAGCAGTGTCGGGGCGAGCACCCGCTCCGCCTGCCGCCACAGCCCCTGCTGCCCGCTGAGCGTGTACGCGTCCACGATCCCCCTCGCCGACCTGGCCGTCGCGTCCCAGAAGTACGGCAGACGCATACGCCGCTCCATCTCCTCGACAGCATGGCGCAGGGCCTCGTCCGTCACCCGTGAGGGGTCTCCATAACAGAGCGCCACCACCCCCCGGGTGCGCTGCTCCGATGTCCAGTCCTTGGTCATCCGGGCGAAGAGTCCGGCGACGCCCGGCAGCGCGAGCAGCGCGGTCGGCACCGCGGCGCGCTGCACGCGCAGCTCCGGCAGGGCGGGAGAGACCAGCGTCAGGGTGCGCACGAGGTCGGGCCTGACGGCTGCGACCCGGGTGCAGACGGCGCCGCCCAGGGAGTTGCCCAGCAGATGGGCCGGGCCTCGTCCACCGGCGTCGAGGAGACGGATCACGGCCCTGGCATGGCCGGTGACCGAGTAGTTGCCGTCGTCGGGCGGCGGGGAGTCCCCGAAGCCCGGCAGGTCGAGCGCCTCCCCGTCCACGACCCCCTCGAGCCGCGCCATCAGCGCCGACCAGTTCTGCGAGGAGCCACCCAGCCCGTGCACGTACAGCGCGGGCGGAAGCCCGGTACGAGCCGGGGGCCGCGAACGCACCGTCAGGGTGAGTCCGGGCAGGGCGACGGAGCGCAGCTCCTCCCCCTCCGCGACGCGCACGGTCGCGACCTCGGGAGCCGCCGCGGCACTGAGGGCGCGGGCTCCCGGCAGCTCGGTCGAAGACATGGGGCAATGTTACGAGACGATCACGCGGCGCCCCGTGTGTTCGGCGTCACACATTCCCGACGTCGAGCGGGGCACCCGGATGCACAAGGGAACCACCACGTAGCGCCATGAATCAGCACCTCCTAGGCTCGTAGAAAAGGGCGCTCTCCACCGAAAGCGGTGCCGCATGTCAGTCGACCCGACCGATCCCGAGACCTTCCAGGAAGACGAAGACCAGAACACCGGAACGCGCGACGAGGAAGTCCCCGAGGCGGATGCCGCCGAGCAGCACACCGACGTGCGCACCGAGCGCGACGACCCGGTGGACCGCGTCGACCCGGCCACCGCCAACGAGGCGGACATCGTCGAACAGACCCGCGTGGTCAAACTGGACGAGGACGACTACCGGTGACCTGCCGCCCGTTGCCCCGATATGTCCAGGGTCGATTCACGAACCGGCAGCTTCCGAGACTGTCCGGTCCGTGAAATCCTGCGTCCGCGCGACGCACAGCCGAGTTACCCAAAAGTACGATGGCGGGGCGCGGCGCGCAGCGCACGCGGGAGACCGCGACGGTCCAGGCAAATGCTTGTTCAGGCAGGCACCTGTTCAAACTGTGCTCGTTCGAACTGTGCTTGTTCTTACCTTGGGAGGCGGCGTGACAGCCATCGAGCAGACAGAGGCGGCGCGCCCGCGGGGCACGCGCCTGCCACGCCGAGCCCGCAGAAACCAGCTCCTGGGTGCCGCCCAGGAGGTCTTCGTGGCCCAGGGCTACCACTCCGCGGCGATGGACGACATCGCCGAGCGGGCCGGGGTCAGCAAGCCCGTCCTCTACCAGCACTTCCCCGGGAAGCTCGAGCTCTACCTGGCGCTGCTGGACCAGCACTGCGAGTCACTGCTCCAGGCCGTCCGCGGTGCGCTGGCCTCGACGACGGACAACAAGCTCCGCGTCGCGGCCACGATGGACGCCTACTTCGCGTACGTCGAGGACGAGGGCGGCGCCTTCCGGCTGGTCTTCGAGTCGGATCTGACCAACGAACCCGCCGTACGCGAGCGCGTCGACCGGGTGTCGCTGCAGTGCGCGGAGGCCATCTCCGACGTGATCGCGGAGGACACGGGCCTGTCCAAGGACGAGTCGATGCTGCTGGCGGTGGGCCTCGGCGGGGTTTCGCAGGTGGTGGCCAGGTACTGGCTCTCCAGCGGTTCCAGCATCCCGCGCGACACCGCGGTGCAACTGCTCACCTCGCTGGCCTGGCGCGGCATCGCCGGCTTCCCGCTGCACGGCAGCGAGCAGCAGCAGCACTGAGACCGGCCGTGCGCCGGCGGCTCGGTCGCGGAGGCTGTTCGCTCCTGGCGTTTCCCGGCGGGTCCTGCCCCGTCCCGACTCCGGGCTAATGTGTGCTGCGTACGGCGCGGCTGACCGCGCAACGCACTGACCGTTCGGAGGGACATAGCCGTGGAGGTCAAGATCGGCGTGCAGCACGCGCCCCGGGAGATCGTTCTGGAGAGCGGGCAGTCCGCCGAGGAGGTCGAGCGCGCGGTGGGCGATGCGCTCGCCGGCAAGGCGCAACTGCTCAGCCTCACGGACGAGAAGGGCCGCAGGGTCCTGGTGCCGTCCGACCGGCTCGCCTACGTCGAGATCGGTGAGACGACGGCGCGGCGCGTGGGGTTCGGCGCACTGTAGCCACAGCGGCCGCGCGCCGGGTACAGCCCGGACAGGCGCGTGAAGCACGGGAAGAGGGCCCGGCGGGACGACGACCCTGTTGGTTGACCAACAGCGTCGGACGACCGCCGGGCCCTCTTCCGCTGCTCCGCACTGCTCAGAACCGCTGCCGGAAGGGTTGCGCTCCGTGCACGCCGGGTAATACACGGGCTACGACCGATCGTGCCCGTGTCCGGCGTCCGCGAGGTGATCAGCAGTGCTCTTGGAATCGCTCGGTTCAGTCCTGCTCGGGCTCGCCCTCTCCTGGGCGGCGGTCCGGCACCTCGCCGATCGTCTCCCCTCCCGCAGGGCGGTCTTCACCACCGGCACGCTGGGCGCGCTCTTCGGTGCCTATGTGACGCATGTGGCACTGGGGCCCGGGCACTCGCTGGCGACCCTGCTGGGTGCCGTGGCCATCGGGTCGGTCCTGCTCTCGCTGCTGATCCGCCCGTCCACGCGCCCACTGCAACGCGCGTTCCCTTTCTGAGCCCGCACGACGACCGCCCACCTCACCGGAGGGCGGAGCTGCCCCGTACCACCGCCACCGGAACGGCCCCGCCGTCCGGGAGCACGGAGGCCCCCGTGACGACGCCCCGGCCGGAGGCCGCCGCGGGGCCCGGGTCCGGGGCGCCGCAGAAGGAGCCGGAAGGGCACCGGTCCGGGCCGCCCGAGGACCCGGAAGGACCCGGCCCGACCACACCGTCGCCCGCAAGCCCCAGGGAACGCGGGGCCCGGACACCGCGCGGGAAACGCTCGTGACGCTCTTCCGGCGCGGGCCGTTCCGCTCTTCGCTCTGCTACGCCGCCAGGCCCAGCGCGGCCATGCGCTTGGTGTGCGCCCTGGTGATCCGGGAGAACATCTCGCCGACCGCAGCCAGGTCGAAACCGTCGGCCACACCGCCCACGAGCATTGTGGACAGCGCGTCGCGCTCGGCAACCACCCGCTGCGCCTGGGACAGCGCCTCGCCCATCAGCCGCCGCGCCCACAGTGCGAGCCGGCCACCGACCCGGGGGTCCGCCTCGATGGCGGCTCGGACCTTCTCCACCGCGAAGTTCCCGTGACCGGTGTCGTCGAGCACCGCGAGCACCAGGGCGCGGGTGTCGCTGTCCAGGCGGGCGGCCACCTCGCGGTAGAAGTCGCTGGCGATCGAGTCGCCGACGTACGCCTTGACCAGGCCCTCCAGCCAGTCGGACGGTGCGGTCTGCCGGTGGAAGTCGTCCAGGGCCTTTGCGAACGGTTCCATCGCGGCCGTCGGCTCCACATCGATGGCCGACAGCCGGTCCCGCAGCCGCTCGAAGTGGTGGAACTCCGCGGACGCCATCTTCGCCAGCTCCGCCTTGTCGGCCAGCGACGGCGCCAGCTTGGCGTCCTCCGCGAGCCGCTCGAATGCCGCCAGCTCGCCGTACGCGAGCGCGCCGAGCAGGTCCACGACGGCGGCACGGTACTGCGGTTCCGCGGCGGCCGCAGCCCAGTCCTGGGCGGCGATACCGGTGTGTCCGGTGGATTCAGTGGCGTTGTCAGGCGTCTCCATGAACGGCACAATAGCCCGCCCGCCGCACGGAGGAAGGGCCTGGTCAGCCATGCCCGGAACACGGTTCTCATGAATTCACCCAACACACATGCGCGAATCCGGGGTACAGTGGTATTGCGCCTGCTGAGCGTCGGAGTATTCCCACGCCTTCAGTAGGCCGTCTGATGAATGAGGATGCCCGGTCGGTGCCACGATCGGCTCCGACCCGACCGCCCTCCCGGCGGATCGTTCGCGCACTTGCGTACGACCGCAGACGAGGGGCCCCCTCAGCGGTACGAGCGCTCGAGCGATGGCAGTGGTCCTGCACCGTCCGGCCGACCCATGGCCGGTCAGACACCGGGTGCGGTACGACCCCCGCGTTCGCCTCGCGCCGCGTCTCACAGAAGAGGCAGCACCCTGACTACGCAGACTTTCCGGGATCTCGGGATCCTGTCCGAGACCGTCGAAGCCCTCGAGGCCGTCGGCATCGTGTCCCCCTTCCCCATCCAGGAGATGACGCTTCCCGTCGCGCTCTCCGGCTCCGACGTCATCGGCCAGGCCAAGACCGGCACCGGCAAGACCCTCGGTTTCGGCCTGCCGCTGCTGGAGCGCGTCACCGTCCCCGCGGACGTCGAGGCGGGCCGGGCGAAGCCCGAGCAGCTGACCGACGCCCCCCAGGCCCTGGTGGTCGTCCCCACCCGCGAGCTGTGCACCCAGGTCACCAACGACCTGCTCACCGCCGGCAAGGTCCGTAACGTCCGCGTGCTCGCCATCTACGGCGGCCGGGCCTACGAGCCTCAGGTGGAGGCCCTCAAGAAGGGCGTCGACGTCATCGTCGGCACGCCCGGGCGCCTGCTGGACCTGGCCGGCCAGAAGAAGCTGAACCTGTCCCACGTGCGTGCGCTCGTCCTCGACGAGGCCGACGAGATGCTCGACCTGGGCTTCCTGCCCGACGTCGAGAGGATCATCCAGCAGCTGCCGGCCAAGCGCCAGACCATGCTGTTCTCGGCGACCATGCCGGGCGCGGTCATCGGCCTCGCCCGCCGCTACATGTCGCAGCCCACCCACATCAGCGCCACCGCGCCGGACGACGAGGGCGCGACCGTCGCGAACACCACCCAGCGTGTGTACCGCGCGCACTCCATGGACAAGCCGGAGCTGGTCTCCCGCATCCTGCAGGCCGAGAGCCGCGGACTCGCGATGATCTTCTGCCGCACCAAGCGCACCGCCGCGGACATCGCCGACCAGCTCGCCCGGCGCGGCTTCGCCTCCGGCGCGGTCCACGGCGACCTGGGCCAGGGCGCCCGCGAGCAGGCGCTGCGGGCCTTCCGCAACGGCAAGGTGGACGTGCTCGTGTGCACGGACGTCGCCGCGCGCGGTATCGACGTCGAGGGCGTCACCCACGTCATCAACTACCAGTCGCCCGAGGACGAGAAGACCTACCTCCACCGCATCGGCCGCACCGGCCGCGCGGGCGCGAAGGGCACCGCGGTCACGCTGGTCGACTGGGACGACATCCCGCGCTGGCAGCTGATCAACAAGGCGCTCGACCTCAAGTTCCCCGACCCGGTCGAGACGTACTCCACGTCCCCGCACCTGTTCGAGGAGCTGGGCATCCCGACCGGCACCAAGGGTGTCCTGCCGCGTGCCGAGCGGACCCGCGCGGGTCTCGCGGCGGAAGAGGTCGAGGACCTGGGCGAGACGGGCGGCCGCGGTCGCCGGTCCGCCTCGGCGGCGCCGGCCGCCGTCGAGGAGCGTCCGGCCCGTACGCCGCGCCAGCGCCGCCGCACGCGCGGCGGAGAGACGGTCGTGCCGGAGCAGGCCGACGGCGACACTGCGGAGACCGAAGCGCGCACGCCGCGCCGCCGACGTCGCACCCGTGTGACCGCGCAGGCGTCGCCGGAGGCGACGACCACCGTGGAGACCGCCGGCGCCGCGACCGTCGCCGTCCAGACCGAGGCCGTCGAAACGACCGAGGCCGCGACGGTGGCCCAGCCTCGTCGCCGGCGCACGCGCGGCGCGGCAGCCGCCGTCGCCGAGGCCGATCCGGTCGTCGGGATCGCGGAGTCGGCCGTCGCGACGGAGCCGGAGCCTGCGGCGAAGCCTCGCCGCCGGAGCCGCGCGGCAGTCGCCACCGACACGGCGGAGGCCGTCGAGGCCGAGACGAAGCCGCGCCGCACCCGGACGCGCAAGGCCGCCGAGGCCGTCGAGACCGCCGAGACCGCCGACGCCACCGCGACCAAGCCCCGTCGCCGGACCCGCGCGGCCGCTGCCACGGACACCGCCGAGGTGGCCGAGGGGGAGATCGAGACCAAGCCGCGCCGCACCCGGGCCGCCAAAGCCGTCGACACGACTGAGGGCGCGACCGAGACCAAGCCCCGTCGCCGGACCCGCGCGGCCGCTGCCGCCGACACGGCGGAGGCCGTCGAGGCCGACACGAAGCCGCGCCGCACCCGGACACGCAAGGCCGCCGAGACGGCCGAGGGCACGCCGGAGCCGGAGGCCAAGCCGCGTCGGACGCGTACGCGCAAGGCCGTGGCACAGTCGGAGAGCTGACACCCGCACCGCGGTGCCGGCCCGGCCCCCTTCGCGGGGGCCGGGCCGTTTCGTGCTCCCCCTCCGCGCCCTCCGCTGTCGGTGCAGGCGGCCCCCGACACGCGCACGGGCCTTTGGACGCCGCCGGGCCACCCCCGGTGCGGGGCACGACCACGCGGGCATCACCGGACGGGTGCGCCCCACAGGCCACGCCCGACACGGCCGACCCGCGGGTATCACCGGGCGGTACGTACCGAAGGGCACGGGCCCGCGTTAGCCTCATGCGCATGAGTCGGCCTCCCACCTTCGTCCCGCCCCCCTGCGCCGTCTCCCGCGCGCTGTCGACGTCGCGCGGCGAGTTCGCCGTCCTCGACGCGCGGCCGACGGCGCGAGAGAACCGCGGCACCGCGCTGCTGCTGCCCGGGTACACGGGCAGCAAAGAGGACTTCATCGCGCTGCTCGAGCCGCTGGCCGCCGCCGGCTACCGCGTGGTCGCTGTCGACGGCCGCGGGCAGTACGAGACCGACGGCCCGGCAGATCAGGCCGCCTACGCACAGGACGGGTTGGCCGGGGACGTCCTGGCCCAGGCGGCCGCGCTCGGCGACGGCGGGCCGCTGCACCTCGTGGGGCATTCGCTCGGGGGCCAGATCGCCCGGGCAGCCGTAATCCTGGACGCCTCCCCCTTCGCGACGCTGACGCTGATGTCCTCGGGGCCCGCGGAGATCAGTCCGGCCCAGCAGCAGCGGGTGAAGCTGCTGAGCGACGCGCTCACGGTGATGTCGATGGAGCAGGTGTGGCAGGCGATCCTGTCCTTCGACGCTCCGGAGGACGCGGCGGGGGAGGCCACCGAGGGCCGTGAGGACCTGCGGCGGCGGTGGCTGCGCCACAATCCGGCCCAACTCCTGGCCACCGGCCGTCAGCTGACGACGGAACCGGACCGGGTCGCGGAACTCGCCGCCGTACGACCGCTGCCCAAGCATGTGCTGTCGGGCGAGCGTGACGACACCTGGCCCGTGCCGCTGCTGGACGACATGGCCCGGCGCCTGGACGCGCACCGGACGGTGGTCCGGGGTGCGGAGCACTCGCCGAACACGGACCGCCCCTCGGAGACGGCCACCGCACTCGCAGGCTTCTGGGCTCAGTACTGACCTTGGAGGTGCTGCCAGAAGCCGTCCCGCAGCGCCCGGCGGAGCACCGCGTATCCGCGCAGTGAGCGCTGGAGCCGCCGTTCGGCCTCGACGAGCAGATCCTGGTCGACGGGACCGGGCAGGTAGGGGTGGCCGGGCAGCAGTTCCGCCATCTCGGCGCGCCCTCGCTCCCCCAGCCATGTCGCCGCGATCTGCGCGCCGACGAAGCGCACCTCGTCGCGCGAGGGCGGCGGGGTGCCCTCGTTCTCGTAGGTCGTGACGGGCCTTCGCGTGATGTAGGGGCGGCAGAAGTCGAGGTCGAAGGTGCGCTGGCTGTCGACCTCCCACAGCAGCGGCTCCGCCTGGTTGCGGCCCTCCGCGGCCTCGATGCCCCAGAGGTGGACCCGTGCGCCGTAACCCTGGGCGGCCTCGACCGCGGAGACGAGGTCCTCGTCGCCGCCGACGAGCGCAGCGTCGCTGATGGCACGGTGTCTGGCGAGGGACTCCAGGTCGGAGCGGATGAGGGAGTCGACGCCCTTCTGCTGGTTGTTGGCGTTCAGGTTGCCGAGCCGCACCTTGACGTCGGGAAGCTCGGCGACGGACTGCTGCTCGGGGGTGTGGATGCGGCGCCTCGCGCCGTCGTACCAGTACACCCGCAGCAGGCGGCTGTCGGCGAAGATCGTGCGGGCCTTGTCGATGAACGCCTCGATCAGACCTTCCGCGTCCAGGTCGAAGGAGCGGCGGTCCTCGGTGCCCGCCACCAGCAATCCGGCCGCAGCGTAGACGTAACCGGCGTCGACGAAAATTGCGTGTGTGGAGGGGGTCTTCGCGACCTCGGCGAGCATCCGCTGCAGGAGCTCATTGGTGCGCTCCAGGCGGGTCGCGATGTCGCTGATCCCTGTGTCGTCGTTCATACGCGGTTCATTGTCCGTGCCGGAACCACTACCCGCCAGTATTTAGGCACTCGAAAAATTTCCTTAGCGTAGGGAATGTTTGTAGGGAGCATCCCGTTGTAGACGTAGGTACCAGAACGGGGGACACCCGTCTGCCACTCAGTTCTCCTGCAGGAGGATCACGACGAAGGGAGAAGCCTTGCGCTTCGAGATCATGCGACTGGACGACGTCAACGGCACCGCCGTGGACAGTACGGTCGTGGATGCCGCCTCCGTCAACCGGATCGTGCAGCAGGCCGCGTACGCCGGCCAGCGCATCTACATCCGCCCCGCCGACGCCACCGCTGCTTCATAACGCCTGCGAAGTCTCCGGCGCGTGACGCCCCCGTACGGACGTTCCGTACGGGGGTGTGTTGCGTCGTGGCGGCGGGCGGTCACGCGCCCTGGATCACCTGGGTGACGCCGTTGATGATCTGCTGCACGGCGATCGCGGAGAGCATCATGCCCGCGAGCCGGGTGACCAGGACCACCCCGCCGTCCTTGATCACGCGGATGATCACCAGCGAGTAGCGCATCGTGAGCCACAGCACGGCGTGCATGGCGACGATCGCCGCCCACACCGAGACCTGTTCCCCCGCTCCGTCGGCGTGCTGCACGGCGAGGATCACGGAGACGATGGCACCGGGCCCGGCCAGCAGCGGCATGCCCAGCGGCACCAGCGCCACGTTGACGTCCTTGGTCTGCTGGGGCTCGTCGGTCTTGCCCGTGAGCAGATCGAGGGCGATCAGCAGCAGGAGCAGCCCGCCGGCGATCATCAGCGCGGGCACGGAGACATGCAGGTAGTCGAGGATCTGCTGACCGAGGATGCCGAAGACGGTGATCACACCGAAGGCGACGGCCACGGCCTGCCAGGCCATCCGCCGCTGCACCTTGGTGGCGCGGCCGGAGGTCAGGGCGAGAAAGATCGGCGTGATCCCGGGGGGATCCATGATGACGAAAAGAGTCAGGAAGAGAGAGCCGAAAACGGCAGCGTCGAACACAGTGGGGACCTTGCGGGGAGAGGATCGTACGAGGTGGACGGGCGAGTGCTACGGACGGGCTCCGCCCGTGCCCGGCACCGGGAACGCGCCGGTGGCGCGGCGGGTGATCTCGCCGTAGATCTCCGGGTCGGTGGTGTACTCGCCGAGCCGGCAGGTCTTGCGGCTGCCGTGGTAGTCGCTCGAACCGGTCGTCAGCAGTCCGAGGTCCGCGGCGAGGCCCCGCAGCCGGGCGCGCGTCGGCCCGTCGTGGTCCATGTGGTCGACCTCGATGCCGTCGAGGCCGCAGGCGGCGAGCTCGGCGATGGCCGCCTCCGGCACCACCCTGCCGCGTTTCACGGCCAGCGGATGGGCGAAGACGGTGACCCCGCCGGCGGCCTTGACCAGGCGGACGGCGGTGAAGGGATCGAGCTCGTGCTTCTCGACGTACGCCCGGCCGCCGTCGGCCAGCCACTGCCGGGTGAAGGCGTCGGAGACGGAGGGCACCACGCCCAGTTCGACGAGGGCCTCGGCGATGTGGGGCCGGCCGACGGAGCCGTCACCGGCGATACGGGCGACCCGCTCCCACTCGACGGGCACGCCGAGCGCCCGGAGCCTGCCGACCATCGCCCGGGCGCGCGGCACCCGGTCGTCGCGCACGAGCTCGCGCTCCCGCAGCAGCTCCGGCTCCTCCGCGTCGAACAGGTACGCGAGCATGTGCACGCCCACGCCGTCGAGCCGGCAGGAGAGTTCGGCGCCCGTGACGAGAGTCACGCCTTCCGGGAGGGCGGCGGCCGCCTCCGCGTGGCCCCGGGTGGTGTCGTGGTCGGTGAGCGCGACGACGTCCAGACCGGCCGCGGCCGCGTTCCGTACGAGTTCCGCCGGTGTGTCCGTGCCGTCCGAAGCCGTGGAGTGGGTGTGCAGATCGATGCGCACGACGCGTGACTCCGGGGCTCGGGGCGGACAGGGGACACCCCAGGATAACCGCCGCGGGGGCGCCTTCGGCCGCCCGCCGACGGCGGCGGGGGGCGGCACGGCCGCCTCCGCTACAACAGCAGCCGCGGCGACAGCGCCCCGCACGGCAGCAGTTCGACCTCCGCCCCCGCGTCCCGCAGGTCGGTGAGGACGAGCTCGTCGTACATCAGCAGCCCGGACTGCTCCGGCCAGACGACGGCCCACAGCCACAGCCCGCGCGCCTCGCCCGCGAACACCGCGCGGTCGTCGGGCGAGCCGCTGACGTGCCACAGCGGGGTGGGCCGGCCGGCGGCGAGGACCTTGGCCTGCGGCGGCTTGGCGACCTCGATGTGCGAGCCCGGGTCGGGTCCGTCGATCCCCGCGTAGCGCGATCCGAGGCCGACGCCCAGCTCTTCGGCGACCAGTACCAGCTCGCCGATGCCGCCGAGCGGCCCCGGGCCCGAACACACCACCGCCGTGGCACGGCCGCCGCTGCGGTCGTCGCCCGCGTAGGCGACGCCCGTGAACAGCCAGCCGACCGGCAGCGGCCAGGGCATCCACACGGGGACCTGAGCGCGGTGCACCACGACACCGAGGGCCTCGACACTGGGCGGGATCACCGGCTGGAGAGGGTGCACAGCACCGTGCACACCGCACTGCCAGGAATCGGCGAAGAGACCGGGCGCCCTCACCCGGCCACCGCACTTCGGGCAACTGGGTTCGCCCCTCATAAGGCCCAACGGTCCTCCCCGGCCGTCGCCGCGTCAAGGACGATCACCCGTCCGGAGCGCGCCTCGGACGCGGAAATGTAGATGCGTACTGCATCCTTCCGGGGCGCCCATGTGGGGTGCCCGGGAGCTGAAGCGGCGTCACGCGCCCGCGGCACCGCCGCGGCACCGCCGCGGCACCGCCGCGGCACCGCCGCGGCACCGCCGGCCGACGAGGCCGGACCGCAGTCGGTCCCGCCGCCGCGGCGTCCGACCGCCGGAGCCGGACCGGGTCGGTCCACCCGGCATCGGACCGCCCGCATCCGGTGCAGCCGGATTCCGCCCGGACTCAGTCCAGCGGTACGGACCTGCGCAGCGGATCGCGGAGATCCGTGCCGTGCGTCAGCCAGCGCTCCTGAAGCTCCGCCGCGCCGTGCACCCGCTTCCACGCCGCCTCGTTCGACGTCATGGGCAGCAGCGGCAGGAAGCGCACCGGGTCCACGGGCTCGTCCAGTACGAGATCCTCGACCAGACCGCCCGGCTCGGCGACCAGCACCGAGCTGAAGGGCGCCGAAGGCCACAGCGCCTCCCCCACGTCGAGCGAGGCGCCCGGCGCCACGATCACGCCCTCGACCTGTGGCGAGGCGGCCAGCACGGCAAGGGGGCGCAGCACCTTGTCGGTGTCCGCGAGCCCGGCCCTCACGGTGAGCACGAGTTCGGCACGGGGCCCCTTCACGGGGTCGGCGAGAGTCGCGGTGGGGTCGGTCATCGGGTGGGCGGACATGCCGAGAGTGGCGTACCGCACGATGTCCTTGTCGCCGTCCCGGCCCTGGAAGCGCAGAACCTCGATACGGTCGGTACCGAGGAACGTCACCGCGGCGCGTGCGTCCGGTTCGCCAAGTGCGCTGCGCAGCCGGGCGTCGACGAGAGCGAGAACATCTTCCATGTGGCGAGCATAGGACGCGTAAGGAACGGGCAAACACAGGGATTGACCCGTAGTCGGCTGATAGTCTTGGCCGCTGGTCGGGACGGCACACAGAAGTGTTGCCTTCGAGTCCTGACGACACGTCGTCCCTCATGGGGGACCGGCCGGAGGAGGTGGGGCTGCGGTGGATCGAAGTCGATCGTGCAGTACCAGCAGCTCTTCCGCACGGCACCCTTCCTCTCGCCGGTCCTGACCCGACGAGCCGGATCCGGTGAGCTGAGGACTTCTCCCGCACGGGGCCCTACGGCGTTTCGCATGACGGAAGAGCGCGAGCACTTCGTTTTTGCCTGTCTGTAGCGAACGCCGTCACCGCGCCCCCGCGGTGCCGCCCGCTTTGCGGACGTATGCCTCACGTCCCCATTCCGGGCTGTGCCACGCCACCGCCGACGGCCTCTCCGTGAAGGAGCCAGCCATGTCGATGATCCGTGACCTGCGCGCAGCGGTCCGCCCCTCGCTGCGCAAGAGCAGCACCCCTTACAGCGGTTACGACACGACCCGTGACCCCTCGGCGTCCAGCGCGGTCGTCGACTGCGCCGTCTACCGCGACGGCCGTCGCCTCGAGAGCACCGCCTGTCTCACCCCGCACGAGGCGATGCTCCGGGTGCGCGAGGGCGGCGGCTTCGCCTGGATCGGCCTGCACGAGCCGACGGAGGCGGAATTCGCGGGCATCGCCGCCGAGTTCGGGCTGCACCCGCTGGCGGTCGAGGACGCGGTCCACGCCCACCAGCGGCCGAAGCTGGAGCGGTACGACGACACGCTGTTCACCGTCTTCAAGACGATCCACTACGTGGAGCACGCCGAGCTGACGGCGACCAGTGAGGTCGTGGAGACCGGCGAGGTGATGTGCTTCACCGGACGGGACTTCGTCATCACGGTGCGGCACGGCGGCAAGGGTTCGCTCCGTGCGCTGCGGCACGGCCTGCAGAAGGACGCCGAACTACTCGCCAAGGGCCCCTCGGCGGTGCTGCACGCCATCGCGGACCACGTCGTCGACGGCTACATCGCGGTCGCGGAGGCCGTACAGGACGACATCGACGAGGTGGAGATCGAGGTCTTCTCCGCACCCGCCAAGGGCAGCACGCGCGGCGGCGACGCCGGGAGGATCTACCAACTCAAGCGCGAGGTACTGGAGTTCAAGCGGGCCGTCTCCCCGCTGCTGCGGCCGATGCAGCTGCTGAGCGAGCGGCCGATGCGGCTCGTGGACCCCGACATCCAGAAGTACTTCCGCGACGTCGCCGACCACCTGGCCCGGGTACAGGAGGAGGTCATCGGCTTCGACGAGCTGCTGAACTCCATCCTCCAGGCCAACCTGGCCCAGGCGACGGTCGCCCAGAACGAGGACATGCGCAAGATCACCTCCTGGGCGGCGATCATCGCCGTGCCCACGGCGGTCTGCGGCATCTACGGCATGAACTTCGAGCACATGCCCGAACTCAAGTGGAAGTACGGCTACCCCCTGGTGCTCACCGGGATCGCCGCGGTCTGTTTCGCGATCCACCGCACCCTCAAGCGCAACGGCTGGCTGTAGGGGCCGACGGCGGGAAGCCGGTCGATAGGCTGCGCGCATGACATCGCATCTGCTCGACCGGGCGCTCGTCGAGGAGGCCACCAAGAAGTCGGGCCTCGTCTGGGTCCGTGGCGAAGGCCCCGTGCGCGCCCTGTGGCACGTGTGGCACGACGGCGCCGCGCACATCGTCGGCGACGGCCCCGGTGAACAGCCGCTGCCGGGTCTCGCCGACGGCGGGGACGCGGAGGTCACGGTCCGGAGCAAGGACAAGGGCGGCCGGCTGGTGGTCTGGTCGGCGCGTGTGACGGAGCTGGCTCCGCGTTCCGAGGAGTGGCAGGCCGCCGTCGCCGAGCTGAAGGGCAAGCGGCTGAACGCTCCGGACGCCGAGCAGATGCCCGAGCGCTGGGCGCGCGAGTGCCGCGTGCTGCGGCTCGAGCTCCGGGAGGTGACCACCGAGCTGCCCGACGGCTCCCTGGCGGCCGCACCGCTGCCGACCACCGCGACGACCCGGCGTCCCGCACCCGCGGCCCTGCCGAGACTGTTGCTGAAGCGGCGCAAGCGGCACGGCTGACCCGGTCGGCCGAGTCACGGCTCCGGCCCGCGGCCTTCAGCCCCGCCCTCGGCCCCAGCCCGTCGGGTCGGCCGCCGCCTCGCGCGGGGTCCGCGACCACCGGCAGCCCCCGCGGGCCCGTCGCCACGGGCCGGGAGCCCGCACGCCGCCGCCCGCGGTCCGCTCGCCGCAGGCGGGGCGCGGAGCCTCGCCGCAGCCCGCCGCCGCGCACCCGGCACCCCGGGCGGTCGCCCGCCCGTCGCCGAGCAGACGTTCGCCGCAGGTCAGGACCCGCAGGCCGCCACCTGCGGTCCGTTCGCCCCATGGCGGCACCGCGGAGTGTGGCCCCAGGCCGTCGCCGCGATGCACGACCACCGGCAGCCACCGCGGGCAGGAGCCCGTGGCCACAGGCGGGCGCCCGTCCAGCGCCGCACGCCGCAGGCGGCGATGTCCGGGCGCCCGTCCAGCGCCGCACGCCGCAGGCGGCGCCGTGCGCCTGGCGTCGCCGCCCGTCCGTCGACCGTCCGGCGCCGGAAAGCCGGAACCGCAGGCCGGAACCGCAGGCCGCCGCCTGCGGACCGTTCGGACGCAGGCCGGCGCCGTGCAAGGATTCCTCCGCGCGGTGACGATGGAAGCGCAAAGCCTCCCGGCCGCCGGACAACCTACGGAGGGCACCATGGTGACGCTCCACATCGAGCACGCGATCACCGACATGGAGACATGGAAGTCCGCGTTCGACGGGTTCGCCGACTTCCGCCGCCGGAGCGGCGTCCGCGGCTACCGCATCCAGCAGCCCGTCGACAATCCGAAATACGTCGTCGTGGATCTGGACTTCGACACGGCCGGGGAGGCCGAGAAGTTCCGCGACGCTCTGATCGCGAACGTCTGGCCGTCGCGGGAGAAGGCACCCGCGCTGATCGGTACACCGGAGACGAAGGTCCTCGACGTCGTCGAGGAGGGATGATCCTTAGCCCGGGGGTGGCCCCTTCGCTCAGCCGTCGGTGTCCGAACCCGAGTCGGACGTCGTGGGGAGCTGCTTGCCGTAGTCGACCGTCTCGCCCTCCGCGGGCTCGGCCAGCGGGAAGTCCCTGTCCCAGTCCGCCAGCGTGAGCACTCCCGCGCCTCCCGCCCGCTTGAACTGCAACGGATACGGCTTGCCTTCCAGCGACACGTCGAGGACACCGCCCCGGCCGCCCTCGCCCGCCTTCACCGTGATGGTGCGCACCCCGCCGACGCGGGTCCGGTCGCCCTTGCTGAACTCGCCCTGCATGCCCAGCAGCCCGTCGAGCAGCACGTCCATGTCGGTGAAGCCGCGGAACTGCTTGTAGGAGGGGTCGCCCGTCGGCACCTTCACGTATTTGTCGGCCAGTTTCTTCGCCGCGTCGAGGTCCGACTTGGCGGGCTCCTTGCCCCCGTCGCCGTCCGCGTGGCTCCAGAAACCGGCGTCGGCCTTCAGGAAGAGGTTGTCGCCGATCCTCAGCAGTTCGAAGGCGTTCTCCTCCGACGTGAGGGAGCCGGTGCCGCCGTCCTGCTTGAGCCGCATGTTCAGCTTGTAGGTGCCGCCCTTGCTGACCAGCGTGCCCGACAGGCGTACGGAGGTGGCGGTGTCGGCCGCCGCCCGCGCCTTGGACTCGATCTCCTCTGCCGAGAGTTTCCCGATCCCGTTGGTCCCCGCGTCCGGATCTTCCGCACACGCCGTGAGCACCACGGCCAGTCCGGCACAGAGCACCGCCGAGAGCGCGGCCCGGCGCGTTCGGCCGGCCGGAGGGAGGGGAGTCACGAGCGCTCTGCCTCTCATCGTGGGGGGATGGCAGACCGCAGCGTACCCGTGTGGAGTGCACCGTTACGCAGGCAGCCGTACGGACGTCAGCCGGGAGCGGCCCGGATCGGTACCGGCTAGCCTGAACCCGTCGAAAGCCAGTGTTTCCGGGCATGGGAGAGGGGGCGAGCATGGCGGCAGGCGCTCCTCGGATCTTCGTCTCGCACCTCGCGGGCGTGCCCGTGTTCGACCCCAACGGCGACCAGGTGGGCCGGGTACGGGATCTGGTGGCGATGCTGCGGGTGGGGCGGCGTCCGCCGCGGCTCCTCGGCCTGGTGGTCGAGGTCATCAGCCGCCGCCGGATCTTCCTCCCGATGACCCGGGTGACCGGCATCGAGTCGGGGCAGGTCATCACGACCGGTGTGCTCAATGTGCGCCGCTTCGAGCAGCGGCCGACCGAGCGGCTGGTGCTCGGCGAGCTGCTCGACCGGCGGGTCCGCCTGGTGGAGAGCGGCGAGGAGGTGACCGTTCTCGATGTGGCGATCCAGCAGCTGCCCGCCCGCCGCGACTGGGAGATCGACAAGGTCTTCGTACGCAAGGGCAAGGGCGGGGCGCTGCGCCGCAAGGGAGAGACGCTGACCCTGGAGTGGTCCGCCGTCACCGGCTTCTCGCTCGAGGAGCACGGCCAGGGTGCCGAGAGCCTGCTCGCCACCTTCGAACAGCTTCGGCCCGCCGACCTCGCCAATGTGCTGCACCATCTCTCGCCGAAGCGGCGTGCCGAGGTGGCCGCCGCCCTCGACGACGACCGGCTCGCCGATGTGCTGGAGGAGCTCCCGGACGACGACCAGGTGGAGATCCTGGGCAAGCTCAAGGAGGAGCGGGCCGCCGACGTTCTGGAGGCCATGGACCCGGACGACGCCGCCGACCTGCTGTCGGAGCTGCCGGAGGAGGACAAGGAGCGGCTGCTGGCCCTGATGCGGCCGGACGACGCGGCGGACGTGCGCCGGCTGCTGTCGTACGAGGAGCGCACGGCGGGCGGGCTGATGACGACCGAACCGATCGTGCTGCGCCCCGACTCGACGGTGGCCGACGCGCTGGCGCGGGTGCGCCAGGAGGATCTCTCCCCCGCCCTCGCCGCGCAGGTGTACGTGTGCCGGCCGCCCGACGAGACACCGACCGGCAAGTACCTGGGCACGGTGCACTTCCAGCGGCTGCTGCGCGACCCGCCGTTCGCCCTGGTCGGCTCGATCGTGGACAGCGATCTGCCGCCGCTGCCGCCGGCCGCACCGTTGCGGTCCGTCACCCAGCACCTCGCCGCGTACAACATGGTGGCGGCGCCCGTCGTGGACGAGAGCGGGTCGCTGCTCGGGGTCGTGACCGTCGACGACGTACTGGACCACCTGCTGCCGGACGACTGGCGCGAGACCGAGTTCGAGGATCCCGCCCATGGTTAGCGGACGGGACCCCGGGCTGCCCGACCGGAGCGAGCGGGACCGCATGCCGGCCGGGGCGAGTGCCGCCTCGCGGACCCGGGTGCGGCTCGACATGCCGCGCCCGCCGCGCCGCAGCCTGCTGCCCGAGTACGACCCGGAGGCGTTCGGACGGTTCTCGGAGCAGATCGCCCGGTTCCTGGGGACGGGACGGTTCCTCGTCTGGATGACCATGACGATCATCACGTGGGTGGGCTGGAACGTCACCGCGCCCCCGGGCCTGCGTTTCGACGAGTATCCGTTCATCTTCCTGACCTTCGCGCTGTCGCTCCAGGCTTCGTACGCGGCGCCGCTGATCCTCCTGGCGCAGAACCGGCAGGACGACCGGGACCGGGTCAATCTGGAGCAGGACCGCAAGCAGAACGAGCGGTCGATCGCGGACACGGAGTATCTGACCCGGGAGATCGCGGCGCTCCGGATGGGCCTCGGCGAGGTGGCCACCCGGGACTGGATCCGCTCGGAGCTGCAGGAGCTGGTGCGGGAGCTGGAGGAGCGTCGGGTCCCCGTCGCGTACGAGCAGTCCGGCCGGAGTGACGAAGACGACCGCTGACGGGCTTTCCGGAGGCGGGAGGCAGCGCCGTACCATTCCCGTATGGCTACGGAAGACGCGGTGCTTGAGGCACTGGCGACGGTGAACGACCCCGAGATCAACCGACCGATCACCGAACTGGGCATGGTCAAGTCGGTCGACATCGGGGACGGCGGAACGGTCGCCGTCACGGTGTACCTCACCGTCTCCGGCTGTCCCATGCGAGAGACCATCACCAGGAACGTGTCGGAGGCGGTCTCGCGCGTCGAGGGCGTCTCCCGCGTCGACGTCACGCTGGACGTGATGAGCGACGAGCAGCGCAAGGACCTCGCCGCGTCGCTGCGGGGCACCACGGCGGAGCGCGAGGTGCCGTTCGCCAAGCCGGGTTCGCTGACGCGGGTCTACGCGGTGGCGTCAGGCAAGGGCGGTGTCGGCAAGTCGTCGGTGACCGTGAACCTGGCGGCGGCCATGGCGGCCGACGGCCTCAAGGTCGGTGTCGTCGACGCGGACATCTACGGTCACAGCGTGCCGCGCATGCTGGGCGCGGACGGCCGTCCCACCCAGGTCGAGAACATGATCATGCCGCCGTCCGCGAACGGCGTGAAGGTGATCTCCATCGGCATGTTCACCCCGGGCAACGCGCCCGTGGTGTGGCGCGGGCCGATGCTCCACCGCGCGCTTCAGCAGTTCCTCGCCGACGTGTACTGGGGCGACCTGGACGTCCTGCTGCTCGACCTCCCACCGGGCACGGGTGACATCGCGATCTCCGTCGCCCAGCTCGTCCCGAACGCGGAGATCCTCGTCGTCACCACCCCGCAGCAGGCCGCGGCCGAGGTCGCGGAGCGTGCCGGGTCCATCGCGGTGCAGACGCACCAGAAGA
>NZ_JBEZKP010000020.1:0-102695 GCF_040706335.1 Streptomyces sp. NPDC048389
AGCGCGGTGAGGAAAGCCATTCCGGACACCCCCCTCCGGAGGCCCCGCCCCCCGCCACCCACCACCAACACAGCCACGCCCCGCACAGGCGCAGCACACCCGCAGACCCGGCCAGGCCCGACCCGCCCCACGGCCCGCCACACCCACAGACCGGCCAGGCCCGAACAGCCACGGCGCCGAGGCCGCCCGGCGCCCCCGCACCACCCACCAGCGCAGCCACCCCGCCCCACGGCCGGCCACACCCACAGACCCGGCCGCGCCCGACCCGCCACCGGCAGAGCCAGGGCCGCCCGCCCCGGGGCCGTATGGCCGTCGCGGACAACGACAGACGCTCAACACTCCCGATCGGCGCATGCCCGCTGCCCCGCCCCGCACCTAGCCTGCGGAGAAAGACATCAAGCGTCCGGAAACACCCCCAGGAGCCCCGCATGACCGCAATCCCGCAGGAGCGCCGCGTCGTCACCGCCATCCCCGGTCCGAAGTCGATCGAGCTGCAGGCCCGCCGCACCGCGACGGTCGCCGGTGGTGTGGGGTCCGTGCTGCCCGTGTTCACGGCCCGGGCCGGCGGCGGGATCATCGAGGACGTCGACGGGAACCGTCTGATCGACTTCGGCTCCGGCATCGCCGTGACATCGGTCGGCGCGTCCGCAGAGGCCGTCGTGCGCCGGGCGACCGCCCAGCTGCAGGACTTCACCCACACGTGCTTCATGGTGACCCCGTACGAGGGCTACGTGGAAGTGTGCGAGCAACTCGCCGAGCTGACGCCGGGCGACCACGCCAAGAAGTCCGCGCTGTTCAACAGCGGCGCCGAGGCCGTCGAGAACGCCGTCAAGATCGCCCGCGCGCACACCAAGCGCCAGGCGGTCGTGGTCTTCGACCACGGCTATCACGGCCGTACGAACCTCACGATGGCGCTGACCGCCAAGAACATGCCGTACAAGCACGGCTTCGGCCCGTTCGCGCCCGAGGTGTACCGCGTGCCGGTGGCGTACGGCTACCGCTGGCCGACCGGTCCGGAGAACTGCGGCCCGGAGGCCGCGGCCCAGGCGATCGACCAGATCACCAAGCAGGTCGGCGCGGAGAACGTCGCGGCGATCATCATCGAGCCGGTGCTCGGCGAGGGCGGCTTCATCGAGCCGGCGAAGGGCTTCCTCCCTGCGGTCGTGAAGTTCGCGAACGACAACGGCATCGTGTTCGTCGCCGACGAGATCCAGTCCGGTTTCTGCCGCACCGGCCAGTGGTTCGCCTGCGAGGACGAGGGCATCGTCCCGGACCTGATCACCACGGCCAAGGGCATCGCCGGCGGTCTGCCGCTCGCCGCGGTGACCGGCCGCGCCGAGATCATGGACGCCGCGCACGCCGGCGGCCTGGGCGGCACGTACGGCGGCAACCCGGTGGCCTGTGCCGGTGCGCTCGGCTCCATCGAGACGATGAAGGAGCAGGACCTCAACGGCAAGGCACGCCGGATCGAGGAGGTCATGAAGGGCCGCCTGGCCGCGATGCAGGAGAAGTACGCCGACAAGATCGGATGCAGTATCGGTGACATCCGCGGCCGCGGCGCGATGATCGCGATCGAGCTGGTGAAGGACCCGGCGACAAAGGAGCCGAACCCCGAGGCGGCCGGCGCGCTCGCCAAGGCGTGCCACGCCGAGGGTCTGCTCGTGCTGACCTGCGGCACGTACGGCAATGTGCTGCGCTTCCTGCCGCCGCTGGTGATCGGCGAGGACCTGCTGAACGAGGGTCTCGACATTCTCGAGCAGGCGTTCGCGCGCGTCTGACCGGCGGCGACGGAACCGCTCTGTGAAGAAGCTGTGGGGGGCCGATGGCGGGATGGGAATCCGGCTGTCGGTCCCCTTCCGCCTGGCGTACGGTCTCTGCAGATGAGAGATACACCCCGCTCGCAGGAGACTGCGGGCGGTCCCGGGCCGGAGCCTCCCCAGCTCCGACCTGGTCGTGCCCTCGCGCACACCACTGGAGCTTCAGGCTCCGGAACTCCTCACCGATCGGATGGCCGCCCGCCCCAAACCCCCCGGGGCGCGCGGCACACCGGTCCGGCCGGCCATTTCGGAACCACCCCCCCTGTTCCGAGGTGGCCGGCCTCTCGGCGTTCGGGCGCCGCCGTCGGTCTGTGCGTGGTGCTCTTCGCGGTGATCACCTGGCAGGTGGTGGTCGAAGGACCGCTGTTCGCGGCGGACGTGGCGCTGGGCCGCGCCCTGTTCGGCGCCGGGCCCACCGCCGTCGCGGAGCTGTTCGCGGATCTGGGGAACACGGCCGTCGCGCTGCCCGTGGCGGCCGCGGCGGTGGGGTACGTCCTGGTGCGTGACCGACGGCAGTGGCCGGCGGCACTGGCGGCCGTGGCAATGATGGCGGCGGTGCCCGCACTCGTGGTTCCGCTGAAGCTCCTCGTCGCGCGTCCGGCCCCGCTGGAGCCGGGCAGCACCGGCTGGTATCCGTCGGGCCACACGGCGACGGCGATGGTCGCCTACGGAACAGCGGCGCTGCTCGTCACGCCGTATCTGCGGCGGAGGTGGGCGATGCCCGTCGCCGTGGTGCTGACGGCGGCGACGGGCATCGGCCTGGTGCTGCGCGGCTATCACTGGCCGCTGGACGTGGTGGGCAGTCTGTGCCTGTTCGGGGCGGTGCTGCCCTTCTTCAGCGCCTCGGACAGGCGTCGAAGTTCCTCGAGAACTCGTACTGGTTGAAGCGGTCCCAGTTGACGGACCAGGTCATCAGCCGGCGCAGGGCGGGCCAGGTGCCGTGGGTCGTGGCAGGAGCCGCGGTTCGTCGTGTTCATGAGGGGCCGGTCAGCCCTCCGGCCCGCGAGCCATACCGGCCGCCGCCTCATGCATCGCTGGCTCCAGCAGCGAGGGGTCGGTGAGGGCGCCCGACCCGTCGGGGGCGACCAGCGAGCGCACTCCCCCGGCCGCCCGGCCCGAGTACGGCACGACGATCCAGGTGCCGTGCCCCGCGTTCCGCACTCCCGTGCCCAGCCACCGTCCGGCGGTGCCCGGCGGTACGAAGAAGCCGATGCGCGACTCTTCGGAATCGGCCAGGACCGGGCCGGGCCGGCCGACCAGCCGGGTCGGCACGTCCAGCGTGGGAAAGCCCAGTGCGCCCGGGAGGATCAGTACGTCCCAGCGCCGGCCGGCGGGCAGGAGCGCGACTCCGTGCTCGATCCGTTCCCACTCCCACCGGCAGGCGTCCGGATCCGGCGCCACCGCCGCCAGCCATTCCACCGCGTTCCTTGCCCCCGAGCCGCGCGTCTCCTGATCTCCCTCCGTGCCATCAGTACTTCCGCATGAAGGAGAGGAGGGATGCGGCCGTTCCATTACGTGACTTCGGCTGCCCGTCGGGAGTGACCTGCCCCACGCGCACCTGACTGCACCGCGCCGGTCCGGACAGGTACGGTCCGGACCGGCGCGGTGCAGTCAGGTGCGGGGGCCTGACAGGTGCGGTCCGGTCAGCTGTCGAAGCCGAGACCGAGACGGTCCATCGTCCGCAGCCAGAGATTGCGGCGGCCGCCGTTGGCGTCGGCCCTGGCCAGGGACCACTTGGTGAGACCGATCCCGGCCCAGGCCACCGGTTCCGGCGGGAACGGGAGGGGCTTGCTGCGGACCATCTCGAGTTCCGTCCGCTCGGTCCGCTCGCCGGAGAGCAGGTCCAGCATGACGTCCGCGCCGAACCGGGTCGCGCCGACGCCCAGACCCGTGAAGCCTGCCGCGTAGGCGACCCTGCCGGCGTGCGCGGTGCCGAAGAAGGGCGAGAAGCGCGTACAGGTGTCGATGGCGCCGCCCCAGGCGTGACTGAAGCGGAGCCCTTCGAGCTGGGGGAAGCAGCGGAAGAAGTGCTCAGCGAGCCTGAGATACGTCTGGGGCCGGTGGTCCATCTCGGCGCTCACCTTGCCGCCGAAGGGGTAGACCGCGTCGTAGCCGCCCCACAGGATGCGATGGTCGGCCGTGATGCGGAAGTAGTGGAACTGGTTGGCGCTGTCGCCGAGCCCCTGGCGCCGTTTCCAGCCCACGGAGGCGAGTTGGGGGGCGCTGAGCGGCTCGGTCATCAGCGCGTAGTCGTAGACGGGGACGGTGTAGGCACGCACACGCCGGATCAGCGAGGGGAAGACGTTGGTGCCGAGGGCCACCCGGTGGGCGAGGACCCGGCCGTACGGGGTGCGCACGACGATCCCCGGACCGGATGCGGCCAGTCGCAGTCCGGGGGTGTTCTCGTAGATGCGGACACCGAGGTCCAGGCAGGTCCGCTTCAGGCCCCAGGCCAGCTTCGCCGGGTGGAGCATCGCCACACCCTGCCGGTCCCACAGCCCGCCGAGGAAGGTCGGCGAGTCGACCTCCGCCCGTACTGCTTCCGCGTCGAGGAGTTCGAGGCCGGTGAAGCCGAGCCGGGTGGCCTGTTCGTGCATCTCCTGGAGCTCGGCGAGCTGGTGGGGCTCGGTGGCGACGTCGATCTCGCCGGTGCGTTCGAAGTCGCAGTCGATTCCGTAGCGCGCGACGGTCTCCTCGATGGCACCGAGGTTGCGCGCGCCGAGTTCCTCCAGTTTCGTCAGTTCGTCCGGCCAGCGGGCGAGTCCGTTGCCCAGGCCGTGGGTGAGGGAAGCGGCGCAGAAGCCTCCGTTGCGGCCGGAGGCGGCCCAGCCCGCCTCCCTGCCCTCGATCAGGACGACGTCCCGCCCGGGGTCGCGTTCCTTGGCGAGCAGCGCGGTCCACAGACCGCTGTAGCCGCCGCCGACGACGAGGAGGTCGCACCGCTCGTCGCCGGCGAGGGCGGGCAGCGGGTCGGGCTTGCCGGGGTCCTCGAGCCAGAAGGGCGCCGGCCGGGCGTCGGAGAGCGATCGGGCCGTGTTCATGGCTGCTGGGGCCATGGTTCCCACTCCTTCGTGCTACTGCGAAAGCGCGCGTTTCCTGCGGCGGTCGGTGACGATCTGGGCGCCGGCCACGATCAGCACGGCGAGGGCGAACATGGCGGTGCCGATGACGTTGATCTGGACGGGCGTACCGCGTTGCGCCGAGCCCCAGACGAACATGGGGAAGGTGACGGTGCTGCCCGAGTTGAAGTTGGTGATGATGAAGTCGTCGAAGGACAGGGCGAAGGCCAGCATCGCGCCCGCCGCGATGCCGGGGGCGGCGATCGGGAGGGTGACCCGCAGGAAGGTCTGCACCGGTCCGGCGTACAGGTCCCGCGCGGCTTCCTCCAGCCTCGGGTCCATCGACATGACGCGTGCCTTCACCGCCACCACGACGAAGCTCAGGCAGAACATGGTGTGGGCGATGAGGATGGTCCAGAAGCCCAGCTGGGCACCCATGTTGAGGAAGAGGGTGAGCAGCGAGGCCGCCATGACCACCTCGGGCATGGCCATCGGCAGGAAGATCAGCGAGTTGATCGTGCCGCGGGCCCGGAAGCGGTAGCGGACGAGCGCGAAGGCGATCATCCCGCCGAGGACCGTGGCCCCGATCGTCGCCCACAGCGCGATCTGGAGGGACAGGGTGAGCGAGCCGCAGAGATCGGCGACACCGCACGGGTCGCGCCACGCGTCGGTGGAGAACTCCCGCCAGGCGTAGTTGAAGCGCCCGGCCGGCTTGTTGAAGGAGAACACCATCACGACGATGTTCGGCAGGATCAGATAGGCGAGCGTGAGCAGGCCCGCGATGACCACGAGGTTGCGCTTCAGCCAGTTCGTTGCGTGTCGCGGCATCAGACCAGGTCCTCCGTTCCGGCCCGGCGGATGTAGACGGTGACCGTGAGCAGGACGACGGCCATCAGGATGAACGACAGCGCCGCCGCCGTCGGATAGTCGAGAACGCGCAGGAACTGCGACTGGATGACGTTTCCGATCATGCGGGTGTCGGTGGAGCCCAGCAGCTGGGCGTTGACGTAGTCGCCGCTGGCCGGGATGAAGGTCAGCAGCGTCCCGGAGACCACGCCCGGCATGGACAGCGGCAGGGTCACCTTGCGGAAGGTGGTGGACGGCCTGGCGTACAGGTCGCCGGCCGCCTCGTGGAGCCGCGGGTCGATCCGCTCCAGCGAGGTGTAGAGCGGCAGGATCATGAACGGCAGGAAGTTGTACGTCAGACCGGTGACCACCGCGAGAGGCGTGGCGAGGACCCGGTCGCCCGCGGTCATGCCGAGCCAGCTGGTGACGTCCAGGAAGCCGACGGTGTTCAGGACGTCGACCACCGGGCCGCCGTCCGCGAGGATCGTCTTCCAGGCCAGCGTGCGGATCAGGAAACTGGTGAAGAAGGGGGCGATGACCAGCACCAGCAGTACGTTGCGCCAGCGGCCGGCCCGGAACGCGATCAGATAGGCGAGCGGGTAGCCCAGCATCAGGCACAGGGCCGTGGCGGTGCCCGCGTAGAGCAGCGAGCGCAGGAACTGCGGGTAGTACTCGCTGAGCGCCTCCCAGTAGGTGGCGAAGTGCCAGGTGACCTCGTAGCCCTCTTCCAGGGAGCCCGTCTGCACGGACGTCGACGCCTGGTAGACGAGCGGCAGTACGAAGAAGACGACGAGCCACAGGATGCCGGGCAGCAGCAGCCAGTACGGGACCAGTCTGCGGCGCACCGGGGTCCGGTGGACGGGCGGCTGCGCCGGGGCCGGGGAGAGGGGCGGTGCCTCGGTGACGGTCATGCCGTCTCCCCCAGCGTCTCCACACCGGCGTCGATGGCCTGGGCGGCGTTCAGGCCGAAGGTGTGCTCCGGGTTCCAGTGCAGGACGACCTCGGCACCCGGCTCGAGGCCCGCGCGGTGCTCGACGTTCTGTGCGTAGACCTCGAGTCCCTTGCCGGCCGGGCTTTCGACGACGTACTGCGTGGAGACGCCGATGAAGGAGGAGTCGGTGATCCGGCCGGTGACGGAGTTGCGGCCGGCGGGGACGGCGTCCGCGTCGGCGGCGGGGGTGAGGGAGATCTTCTCCGGACGGATGCCGACGCGGAGCCTGCCGCCGGTGGGGGTGGCGTCGGGGCAGCGTCCGGCCGGCAGCCGGAGCTTGCCGCCGCCGGCGGTGACGACGACCTCGCCGCCGGAGTTCCGGACGACCTCGGCCTCGATCAGGTTGGAGGTGCCGAGGAAGTTGGCGACGAACGTGGTCCGCGGGTTCTCGTACAGCTCCGCGGGCGGGCCCAGCTGCTCGACCCTGCCCCCGTTCATCACCGCGACCGTGTCGGCCATCGTCATGGCCTCCTCCTGGTCGTGGGTGACGTGCACGAAGGTGATACCGACCTCGGTCTGGATGCGTTTGAGCTCGAGCTGCATCTGGCGGCGCAGTTTGAGGTCGAGCGCGCCCAGCGGTTCGTCGAGCAGCAGGACCTGGGGGTGGTTGATGAGGGCGCGGGCGACGGCGACACGCTGCTGCTGTCCGCCGGAGAGCTGGTGCGGCTTGCGCCGGGCGAAGTCGCCGAGCTGGACGAGCTCCAGCATGTCGTCGACCTGCTTCTTCACGGACTTGACACCGCGGCGGCGCAGACCGAAGGCGACGTTCTCGTAGATGTTCAGATGGGGGAAGAGCGCGTAGCTCTGGAAGACCGTGTTGACGGGGCGTCTGTGCGGCGGGAGGGCGGTGACGTCCTTGTCACCGAGCCGGACGGTGCCCGTGGTGGGGTCCTCCAGTCCGGCGATCATCCGCAGTGTGGTGGTCTTGCCGCAGCCCGAGGCGCCGAGCAGGGCGAAGAAGGAGCCCTGCGGGACGGTCAGGTCCAGCGGATGGACGGCCGTGAAGGAGCCGTACGTCTTGCTGATCCCGGAGAGGCGGACGTCGCCGCCCGCTTGCTTGTCAGTCATGGGTCGCGATCCCAGGTGTCTCGGGGGAAGGGGACGGTCAGGCGCCGATGAGCTTGGCGAACTTCTCCTCGTACGCCGTCTCTTCCTCTGCGGAGAGCGAGCGGAACGAGTGGGACTTGGCGGCCATGGCCTCGTCCGGGATGATCAGCGGGTTCTCGGCCAGCGCGGGGTCGATCTTGGCGAGTTCGGCGCCGACTCCGGCGACCGGACACACATAGTTGATGTATGCGGCGAGCTGTGCGGCGACGGGCAGCTCGTAGTAGTAGTCGATCAGCCGGGTGGCGTTCTTGCGGTGCCTGGCCTGCGCCGGGACCAGCAGGTTGTCGGTGGCCGTGACGTATCCGGCGGCGGGGATGGCGTACTTGATGTCCGGGTTGTCGGCCTGGAGCTGGATGACGTCACCGGCCCAGGCGAGACAGGCGGCGATGTCGCCCTTGGCCAGGTCCGCGGTGTAGTCGTTGCCGGTGAAGCGGCGGATCTGGTTCTTGTCGACGCCCTTCTGGAGACGGCCGACGGCGGCGTCGAAGTCGGCGTCGGTGAAGGAGGCGGGGTCCTTGCCCATGTCGAGCATGGTCATGCCGACCGTGTCGCGCATCTCGGTGAGGAACCCGACCCGGCCCTTGAGCGACGGGTCGTCGAGCAGCTGGGTGACGGAGTCGACCTTGCGTCCGCGGGTCGCCTTGGAGTTGTAGGCGATGACGCACGGGATGCCGGTCCACGGGTACGAGTAGGCCCGGCCCGGGTCCCAGTCGACGGTGCGGAACTGGGAGGAGAGGTTGGCGTAGGCGTGCGGCAGCAGCGAGGGGTCGAGCTTCTGGGCCCAGCCGAGCCGGATGATCCGGGCCGCCAGCCAGTCGGTGACGTTGATCAGGTCGCGGCCGGTGTCCTGCCCGGCCGCCAGCTGCGGCTGGATCTTGCCGAAGAACTCGACGTTGTCGTTGATGTCCTCGGTGTACTTGACCTTGATCCCGGTGCGCTTGGTGAACGCCGCGAGGGTGGGGCGGCTCTTCCCGTCCTCGCTGGTGTCCATGTACTCGGTCCAGTTGGAGAAGTTGACCTGTTTCTCCTTGTCCGAGTGGTCGTCGGAGTCGGCCGCCCCGCCTTCCCGCTTGGCGGGCGGGATGCCGCAGCCGCTGAGGATCGCCGCACCGCCGGCGGCGAAGACGCCGGCGCCCGAGGCGCGCAGCAGCGAACGGCGGGAGAGGGCCCCCCGTCCGCTGGTCAGGCTGCGCCGCACGGCCGCAAGCTGGGCCGCTGAGAGGCGCTCGGTCTCGTACTGCTCCATGACGCTCTGCCCTTTCGGGTGGATGGCCGCCGGAGGGACGGCCGCCGGCTATCGGCCTTGGAAGATGGTGCGGTGCCAGTCCTTGCGGACCGTGGCGGTGTTGTCGTACATCACGTGCTTGACCTGCGTGTACTCCTCGAAGGAGTACGCCGACATGTCCTTTCCGAAGCCACTGGCCCGGTATCCGCCGTGGGGCATCTCGCTGATGATCGGGATGTGGTCGTTGACCCACACGCAGCCGGCCCTGATCTCGCGGGTGGCCCGCCCGGCGCGGTAGACGTCCCTGGTCCAGGCCGAGGCGGCCAGTCCGTAGGGGGTGTCGTTGGCGAGCGCGATGCCCTCGTCATCGGTGTCGAAGGGCAGCACGACGAGGACGGGCCCGAAGATCTCGGACTGCACGATCTCGCTGTCCTGTGCGGCGCCGGTGACGAGCGTGGGCAGGTAGTAGGCGCCGTTCTCGAGATCGCCGCCGGGCGCCTCGCCGCCGGTGACGACGGTGGCGTAGCCGCGGGCCCGGTCGACGAACGCGGCGACGCGGTCGCGCTGCGCGTGGGAGACGAGCGGGCCGAGATCGGTGGCCGGGTCGAACGGGTCGCCGAGCCGGACCGTCGCCATCAGGTCGGCGACGGCGCCGACGAAGGCGTCGTACAGCGGCCGCTGGACGTAGGCGCGGGTGGCGGCGGTGCAGTCCTGGCCGGTGTTGATGAGCGATCCGGCGACGGCCCCGTGCGCGGCGGCCTCGAGGTCGGCGTCGTCGAAGACCACGAAGGGGGCCTTGCCGCCCAGTTCGAGGTGGAGGCGCTTGACGGTGTCGGTGGCGACGCGTGCGACGCGTTTGCCGACGGCGGTCGAGCCGGTGAAGGAGGTCATGGCGATGTCCGGGTGGCCGACGAGATGCTCGCCGGCGTCCCTGCCCGCGCCGCTGACGATGTTGACGACGCCGTCGGGGATGCCTG
Organism: Streptomyces sp. NPDC048389; assembly: GCF_040706335.1. Classification (NCBI taxonomy): domain Bacteria; kingdom Bacillati; phylum Actinomycetota; class Actinomycetes; order Kitasatosporales; family Streptomycetaceae; genus Streptomyces; species Streptomyces sp. NPDC048389. The sequence continues at coordinate 10,023 of NZ_JBEZKP010000020.1, forward strand.
CCTCGGTCGCCGCCTGGGCGAACATCAGTGAGGTGAGCGGGGTGATCTCGGCGGGTTTGAGAACGATGGTATTACCTGCGGCGACGGCCGGAAGGATCTTCCACGCGGCCATCTGCAGGGGGTAGTTCCAGGGGGCGATGGAGCCGACCGTGCCGATCGGCTCCCGCCGTACGTAGGAGGTGTGGTCACCGCTGTACTCACCGGCGGACTGGCCCTGGAGATGGCGGGCCGCACCGGCGAAGAAGGCGGTGTTGTCGACGCTGCCGGGGACGTCGAACTCGGTGGTCAGTCTGAGAGGTTTGCCGCACTGGAGCGATTCCGCGCCGGCGAACTCGTCCGCCCGGTCGGCGAGGACCCCGGCGAAGCGGTGCAGCGCGTCGGAGCGCTCTGCCGGAGTGGCTCCGGCCCAGCCGGGCAGCGCGCCCCGGGCGGCCGTGACGGCCGCGTCCACGTCCGCGGTGCCGGCCAGTTCATAGGTGTGGACCGTCTCGCCCGTGGCCGGGTCGACGATGTCCTGGGTGCGTCCCGAGGTACCGGGGCGCAGCCTGCCTCCGATGTACTGCGCACCGGCCGCGAAGCGGTCCTGTGTCCGGTAGCGGTTGCCCATAGCGCTCTCCGTAGTCCCAGCTCGAATTGAGTGCCGATCCTGGCAGAGAGTGACCCATGCAACAAGGGATTCCGTTGTTGCCATTTGATTACGCGACGGAATCGGTCGACCAAGTGTCGTGTCAGCGCGCCTTCGGCAGGACGAGGTGTCAGTGGCGGCTGCCAGACTCGTGTGTCATGGGGATCGACGAGCTGATCAAGCTGACGGCCGAGGGCCGGCGGGTCAAGTACCTGCACTTCTGGGGGCACAGGCCGCGCGGGGACGGCACGCTCGGCGCGAGCTGCCTCAGTCAGTGGTGGCCGTCGCCGTTCGAGGTGGACGGCGTGCGGTACGAGACGGCGGAGCACTGGATGATGGCGGCCAAGGCCCGGCTCTTCGGCGACGCCGAGGCGGAGCGGGCGGCTCTGGCCGCGCGGACACCTGCGGAGGCCAAGAAGGCGGGGCGGCTGGTGCGCGGCTTCGACGACACGATATGGGAGCGCGAGCGGTTCGCCGTCGTGCGCTCGGGCAGTGTTCACAAGTTCGGGCAGGACGCGGCGCTGCGCGGCTTCCTGCTGGGCACGGGGCACCGGGTGCTCGTCGAGGCCAGTCCCATGGACCGCGTCTGGGGCATCGGACTGGCCTCGGACGACGAGCGGGCGCAGGACCCCGCGCGCTGGCGCGGGCTGAACCTGCTGGGATTCGCGCTGATGGAGGCGCGCGAGGAGCTACGCGGCGGCGTCAGCGGGTGACGTCGACGACCAGCTGGTTGGAGTAGCTGTCGTAGTCGTAGTCGTTGTTCTTCTTCTCCTCGTTGATCGCCGTGGTGATGCCCCAGGCGAGCAGCGCGATGACGACGGCCCCGATGACGATGCCGCACACGCCGAGGATGATGCCCGCCAGCGCCATGCCGCCGTTGGTGGCCTCGCCCCGCTGGGCGCGCTTGCGGCCGAGGATGCCGAAGATCAGCGCCAGGATGCCGAGGACGATGGCGACGACGCCGTACAGGCAGAAGAGGCAGACGGAGAGGATGCCGAGCACCATCGCCGTGATGCCCATACCGTTGGCCGGCTGCTGCTGCCACCCGGCGGTCTGGCCGTACCCGGGGTAGCCCGGGTAGCCGGCGCCGTACGGATCGGGGGCACCGTAGCCGGGCGCGCCGGCGGCCGGGGGCTGCGGCATGCTCGGAGCGGCCGGGTAGCCGTAGGCTCCCGCGGAGGGCTGGGCGGGGGCGGGGCCGCCGGGTGCGACGGGCGGCGGCGGTACGGAACCCGTGTCGTCGGCGCCCGGCATCGAGATGACCGTCTGCTGGTCGTGCACGCTCGGCGGCGGGGTCGCCACCGGCTTGTCCATGGGTACGCCGCCGGCGGCGCTGCCGTTCTCCGGCGGAGCCCACGGATCGTTCGGCTGAGGCCCGCCGGGCGGCTGGGCCTGGTTGTCGGACATGGTTCTCCCCCATCGGTGGTCCGGCCATGTTACGGCCTTGGCTTCACGCTCCGGAGCGCCGCCTACGATGATCCCCGGGCACACCACCGCCCGGCACTCAGGACCTGCCCCCGGGCAGGAGCGGCACGCCGTACTCGGAGGAACCGATGACCGATCTGCACCCCTTCGTCGCAGGGCTGCCCAAGGCCGAACTGCATGTGCACCATGTCGGTTCCGCCTCTCCCCGGATCGTCGCCGAACTGGCGGCGAACCACCCGGACTCGAAGGTCCCCACCGATCACGAGGCGCTCGCCGACTACTTCACCTTCACCGACTTCGCGCACTTCATCGAGGTCTATCTGACGGTCGTGGACCTGATCCGCACACCTGACGACGTACGGCTGCTCACCTTCGAGGTCGCCCGTGACATGGCGCGGCAGAACATCCGGTACGCCGAACTGACCGTCACGCCCTTCAGCTCCACCCGCCGCGGCATCGAGGAGAAGGCGTTCATGGCCGCCATCGAGGACGCCCGCAGAGCGGCGGAGACCGAGCTCGGGGTGGTGCTGCGCTGGTGCTTCGACATCCCCGGCGAGGCCGGCCTCGAGGCCGCGGAGGAGACCGCGCGGCTCGCCGTCGACCTGCACCCGGAAGGACTGGTCTCCTTCGGCCTCGGCGGCCCGGAGGTCGGGGTCCCGCGCCCCCAGTTCAAGCCGTACTTCGACCGCGCGATCGCCGCCGGACTGCACTCGGTACCGCACGCGGGCGAGACGACCGGGCCGCAGACCGTCTGGGACGCGCTGAACGACCTGGGCGCCGAGCGCATCGGGCACGGCACCAGCTCGGTGCAGGACCCCGCACTGCTGGCGCATCTGGCCGAGCACCGCATCCCGCTGGAGGTGTGCCCCACCTCCAACATCGCCACCCGCGCGGTCGCCCGCCTCGACGAGCACCCGATCAGGGAGATGGTCGCCGCCGGAGTGCTGGTGACGATCAACAGCGACGACCCGCCGATGTTCGGCACCGACCTCAACAACGAGTACGCGGTCGCCGCCCGACTGCTGGAGCTGGACGAGCGCGGCGTCGCCGCCCTCGCGAAGAACGCCGTGGAGGCGTCGTTCCTCGACCCGGCCGGCAAGGCCAGGATCGTCTCGGAGATCGACACGTACACCACCGAGTGGCTGGCCCGCTGACATGCGCGCGGTGACGGTGGTCGCACACCGGGGTGACCCGTACCGGTTCCGTGAGAACACCCTGCCCTCGCTGCGCTCGGCCCTCGAACGGGGCGGGGACGCGGTCGAGATCGATGTGCGGCTCACCGGCGACGGTGTGCCCGTGCTGCTCCACGACGCGACGCTCAAGCGGCTGTGGAGGCATGACCGGCCGCTGGCGGGGCTCAGGAAGGCCGAGGTCGACTCCCTCACCCATGGAGGTGTGCCGACCCTGCGCGAGGCACTGACCGTCCTCGGCGGGCACCGGCTGATGATCGACCTGCCCGGCGCGACACCGGAGTCGGTGCGCAGGGTGGTGGACACCGTCCGCGACTGCGGCGCCGGCGAGCACGTCTACTACTGCGCGGGCCCCGCGACGATGCTGGCGGTGCGGGCGGCCGACGCCTCCGCGGAGATCGCCATGACCTGGACGACGCTCGCCCCGCCGCGTCCCGTGCTGCTGGAAGCCGTGAAGCCGCGCTGGCTCAACTACCGTTTCGGCCTGGTGGGGCCGGAGTTGACGGACCGTGTGCACCGGGACGGTCTGCTGGTCTCCGCGTGGACGGCGGACACCCGCCGTACGATGCGACGACTGATCGGCTGCGGCGTCGACTCGATCACCACGAACAGGGTCGACGCCCTCAGGGCCGTCCTGGACGACTCGCGCTCCCCGAAGGGACCTCGCAGCTGAGAGACCGGATCCGCACCGACATAGCCCACAACGCCCGTGTCCGGAACTACTGGCTGGGCGGCAAGGACAACTACACGGTGGACCAGGAGGTCGGCAGGCAGGTCGCCGGCATGTTCCCGAGCATCGCCGAAGTGGCCCGAGCCGACCGCGCGTTCCTCGGCCGGTCGGTGTCCTATCTGGCGGCCGAGGCGGGGATCAGGCAGTTCATCGACATCGGCACGGGGCTGCCGACCGCGGACAACACCCACGGCGCAGCGCATCGCGCCCGAGGCGCGGATCGTCTACGTGGACAACGACCCGATCGTGCTGACCCACGCACGCGCCCTGCTCTCCGGTACCCGGGAGGGCGCCACGGAGTACGTGGACGCGGACGCACACGCCCCGACGGCATCCTGCGGTCCGCCTCGCAGACGCTCGACCTGAGCCGTCCCGTCGCCGTGATGATGCTCGGCATCCTCAACTTCGTCCTCGACACCGACAAGGCCCGGTCGATCGTCCGGACCCTGATGGACGCGCTGCCGTCCGGCAGCCACCTGGTGCTCACCCACCCCACCCTGGAGCTCGGTGGCGATGGCAACGCGGAGGCGATGGCGTTCTGGAACGAGAACGCGACTCCGCCCATCACCGCACGCAGCCGCGAGGAGTTCGCCTCCTTCCTCGACGGTCTGGAGATCGTCGAGCCGGGCATCGTCTCGTGTGCGCGCTGGGGCGCGCCGGAGGCGACGGAAGTGGCACAGTTCGGCGCGGTGGGCCGCAAGCCGTAGCAGTCGGTCGGCCGGCCTGTCGCGTCAGGCCGCCGACGGTGCCGGTTCCCGTGCGACGGCGGGCGCCGTCAGCGCCTCGAGCCGCTTGATCCTGCGGCGTACGAGGTACAACGGGATCACCCCGAAGACGCCGAAGGACATGTCCACGACCGACCACCAGAGGGGGATCCCCCTGATGGGGCCGCAGATCAGGGCGAGCGGGATGATCCCGGCGCAGGCGATCATGCCGAACTCCACGACCCAGACGTTGCGGACGGGGTCGCGGTAGGGCCCGTAGAAGGCGACGGCGATCACCAGGTGGGCGAAGGCGAGCCAGTCCGTGCCGTAGAGCACGAAGGGGTACTGCTCCTCTGTGGCGTCGAGCCCTTCCCGTACCCGCTCGATCCACTCCATGAGGCCGGGCAACTGCTCGGGCACGGGCGAGGCGGAGGACTTCAGCAGGCCCTCCAGCCACCGCATCTCCGTCACCAGGGGAAAAGCGGTCACTCCACTGAGCACCAGGCAGACGACGAAGAAGCCCAACCAGACGCGTATCCCCCGCAAGAGGGCTGCTCGCTCGCTCATACGGGCAGCCTACGACAGAAGTGAACACGTTCAAAACGAGGCGTCGCCCCTTCCGGCCGCAGCACGGGCGACGGCAGTCGCGCCCGCGGCCCGCCGCACGACAACGCGCCCGGTGCACGGTGCACCGGGCGCGCAGCGTTTCCCCTGCGGGAGGGGCCGAGGTCAGCCGTCGAGGGACGTCATCACGTGCTTGATGCGCGTGTAGTCGTCGAAGCCGTACGCCGACAGGTCCTTGCCGTAGCCGGACTTCTTGAAGCCGCCGTGCGGCATCTCCGCCACCAGCGGGATGTGGGTGTTGATCCACACGCAGCCGAAGTCCAGGGCCTTGGACATGCGCATCGCCCGCGCGTGGTCCTTGGTCCACACCGAGGAGGCCAGCGCGTACTCCACGTCGTTCGCCCACTCGAGGGCCTGCGCCTCGTCGGTGAAGGACTGCACGGTGATGACCGGGCCGAACACCTCGTTCTGGATGATCTCGTCGTCCTGCTTGAGCCCGGAGACGACCGTCGGGGCGTAGAAGTACCCCTTGTCACCGACCCGCTGTCCGCCCGCCTCGACCTTGGCGTGCGCCGGCAGCCGGTCGATGAAGCCGGTGACCTGCTTCAACTGGTTGGCGTTGTTCAGCGGACCGTAGAGCACGTCCTCGTCGTCCGGGGCGCCCGTCTTCGTCTCCGCCGCCGCCTTGGCCAGCGCGGCCACGAACTCGTCGTGGATCGACTCGTGCACCAGCACGCGGGTCGCCGCGGTGCAGTCCTGGCCGGCGTTGAAGAAGCCCGCCACGGAGATGTCCTCGACGGCCTTGGCGATGTCGGTGTCCTCGAAGACCACGACCGGCGCCTTGCCGCCGAGCTCCAGGTGGACGCGCTTGACGTCCTTGGCCGCGGACGCGGCGACCTGGATGCCCGCCCGCACGGAGCCGGTGATGGAGGCCATCGCGGGGGTCGGGTGCTCGACCATCGCGCGGCCGGTGTCGCGGTCGCCGCAGACGACGTTGAAGACGCCCTTGGGCGCGATCGCGCCGATGATCTCGGCCATCAGCACGGTCGACGCGGGCGTGGTGTCGGACGGCTTCAGCACGACGGTGTTTCCCGCGGCGAGCGCCGGGGCGAACTTCCAGACGGCCATCATCATGGGGTAGTTCCACGGCGCGACCTGCGCACAGACGCCGACCGGCTCACGGCGCACGATCGAGGTCAGGCCCTCCATGTACTCGCCCGCGGAGCGGCCCTCCAGCATGCGCGCGGCGCCCGCGAAGAAGCGGATCTGGTCCACCATCGGCGGGATCTCTTCGGTGCGGGTGAGCCCGACCGGCTTGCCCGTGTTCTCCGACTCTGCCGCGATCAGGTCCTCCGCCCGCTCCTCGAACGCGTCGGCGATCTTGAGTAGCACCTTCTGCCGCTCGGCGGGCGTGGTGTCGCGCCAGGCGGGGAAGGCAGCCGCGGCAGCGTCCATGGCGGCGTCGACGTCGGCCTGGCCGGAGAGCGGCGACGTGGCGTACGCCTCGCCGGTGACGGGGTTGACGACATCGATCGTCCGGCCGTCGGCGGCGTCCTTGAACTCCCCGTTGATGTAGTTGCGCAGTCGACGCAGCTCGGTGGTCACTGTTGCCACCCCTCCTGTCGTGTCCGATGGGTGAGACACCCCACCCTAATCGCTTCGCAGCGCTTTTCAACAGGTCCTCCACTCTGCAACTTCGGATTCAGTGAAGTTTAACCCTCTCCACAACGAATTTCATCGGTCAGGGCTTGCCAGACAGACGAGTCGCGGTGCACAGTGAGGTTGTGGCCAGTCGTAGCGCAGACTCCAGGAACGGGACCGCAAGTGGTTCGTCGACCCCGACGATCGACGCGGTCTCCCTCGCGATCATCGAACAGCTCCAGGAGGACGGTCGCCGTCCGTACGCCGCGATCGGCAAGGCCGTGGGCCTCTCCGAAGCAGCCGTGCGGCAGCGCGTCCAGAAGCTGCTCGACCAAGGCGTGATGCAGATCGTCGCCGTCACCGACCCGCTCACCGTGGGCCTGCGACGCCAGGCGATGGTCGGCATCAAGGTCGAGGGTGACCTCGACCCCGTGGCGGACGCGCTGACGGCCATGGCCGAATGCGAGTACGTGGTGATGACCGCGGGCTCGTTCGACCTCATGGTGGAGATCGTCTGCGAGGACGACGACCACCTGCTCGAAGTGATCAACAAACGGATCCGCGCGCTCCCCGGCGTGCGCTCCACCGAGAGCTTCGTCTACCTCAAGCTCAAGAAGCAGACCTATATGTGGGGAACCCGATAGCCGTGAGCAAGGACCGCAGCGACCTGTCAAAGTCCGCCTACGACCACCTGTGGATGCACTTCACCCGCATGTCGTCGTACGAGCACGCACCCGTGCCCACCATCGTGCGTGGCGAGGGCACCTACATCTACGACGACAAGGGCAAGCGCTACCTGGACGGCCTCTCCGGCCTCTTCGTGGTCAACGCGGGCCACGGCAGGCACGAGCTCGCGGAGACCGCCTACAAGCAGGCCCAGGAGCTCGCGTTCTTCCCCGTGTGGTCGTACGCCCACCCCAAGGCCGTCGAGCTCGCGGAGCGCCTCGCCCACCACGCGCCGGGCGACCTCAACAAGGTCTTCTTCACCACCGGCGGCGGCGAGGCCGTCGAGACCGCCTGGAAGCTCGCCAAGCAGTACTTCAAGCTCCAGGGCAAGCACACCAAGTACAAGGTCATCTCCCGCGCGGTCGCCTACCACGGCACCCCGCAGGGCGCCCTGTCGATCACCGGCCTGCCCGCGCTCAAGGCCCCCTTCGAGCCGCTGGTCCCCGGCGCGCACAAGGTGCCGAACACCAACATCTACCGCGCTCCGATCCACGGCGACGACCCCGAGGCGTTCGGCCGCTGGGCCGCCGACCAGATCGAGCAGCAGATCCTCTTCGAGGGCCCCGAGACCGTCGCCGCGGTCTTTCTCGAGCCGGTGCAGAACGCGGGCGGCTGCTTCCCGCCGCCGCCCGGGTACTTCCAGCGGGTCCGCGAGATCTGCGACCAGTACGACGTGCTGCTCGTCTCCGACGAGGTCATCTGCGCCTTCGGCCGGCTCGGCACGATGTTCGCCTGCGACAAGTTCGGCTACGTACCGGACATGATCACCTGTGCCAAGGGCATGACCTCGGGCTACTCCCCGATCGGCGCGTGCATCGTCTCCGACCGCCTCGCGGAGCCCTTCTACCAGGGCGACAACACCTTCCTGCACGGCTACACCTTCGGCGGACACCCGGTCTCCGCGGCCGTGGGCCTCGCCAACCTCGACATCTTCGAGCGCGAGGGCCTCAACCAGCACGTCCTCGACAACGAGGGCAACTTCCTCTCCACGCTGCAGAAGCTGCACGACCTGCCGATCGTCGGCGACGTCCGCGGCAACGGCTTCTTCTACGGCATCGAGCTCGTGAAGGACAAGGCCACCAAGGAGTCCTTCAACGACGAGGAGACCGAGCGCGTCCTGTACGGCTTCCTCTCCAAGGCGCTGTACGACAACGGCCTGTACTGCCGGGCCGACGACCGGGGCGACCCGGTCGTCCAGCTGGCGCCGCCGCTGATCTCCGACCAGTCGACGTTCGACGAGATCGAGCAGGTCCTGCGCGGCGTCCTCACCGAGGCGTGGACGAAGCTCTAGACCCGCCGGGGCCGGGACCGTGTCCGGCCCCACCTCCGGCGCCCGCAGGCGCCGGCCCGCGGCCCGGGTACCTCCATCCGAGTGAGATGGACGGTGCCCGGGCCGCGTGCTTCCCCGGAGCCCGGCAGTGACTCCTTAGCGTGCCCAGTGACCGATCGGCCCTGTCTTCGTTCCCCCGTACGGGGGGCCGGAAATCTGATCAGAACCGAGGTGTACGTCATGGTGGCCCCGCCGGACAATGATGTGATCTGGGCTCGCTCCCTGCACCACGCCCACCGCGGCTCCCCTGCCCTCGTCGGCGTGTCACTGGGCGTGCGCGAGGGCGAGATCCTCGCCGTGCACGGTGCGCGCGGCAGCGGTAAGACCACGCTCCTGCAGTGCCTCTCCGGCCGGCTCGTGGCGCAGCAGGGCGAGGTGTGGTTCAACAGCACGCCCGTGCACACCATGCCCGCCATGGTCCGTGAGCGTTTGCGGAGGGACCGTTTCGGCTGGATCGACCCGGAGCCGACGCTTGTACCGGAACTGAAGGCGTGGGAGAACGCGGCCCTGCCGCTGCTGCTCGCGGGTGTCTCCCGCCGGGCCGCGAAGACGACCGCGATGGAGTGGATGGAGCGCCTGGACATCGGCCCGTGCGCGAGCAAGCGCCCCCGGGCACTGCTCCGGGCCGAGCAGCAGCGGGTCGCCGTCGCACGGGCCCTGGTCGTCACCCCTTCCGTGATCTTCGCCGACGAGCCGACTGCGTCGCTGCACAGCATCGACCGGGCGCACGTCCTGCGTACGCTCGCCGCCGCCGTCCGCTCGCACCGGATCACCATGGTCCTCGCCACGCACGAAGCGGACGTCGCGGCGATCGCCGACCGCACGATCACGCTCGCCGACGGACGGCGCGTGGGCTCCCTTCCGGCAGCGGACGCGGAAGGCCGGGCCTCCGCGTGCTCGCTCTCCGTCTAGCCCTCGGGGCACATCCGCTGGTACTCCTGCGCCGTCTGGTGGTGGCGGCGGCATCGGCGGGTGTCGGCTTCCTGCTGCTGTGCACGCTGATGTACGCGCTGTCGCACCCCGGAGACCCGGCCGCCCTGGTGCGCCTGCTGTGGTGCGGGCTGCCACTGGCCGCGACGGTGTACCTCGCGGTGGCCGTGGCCCGTACGGACCCGGGGACCCGGCCGCGGCCCGGCCTCGCCGCCGTCGGGCTCGGGCCCGTACGGCTCACGGCGCTCGCGGTGGTGTCCACCGCGCTGTCCTGCACCCTCGGCAGCATGGTCGCGCTGCTGTTCTTCCTGCATCTGCGGGGCGACCTGACGGGCCTGCCGTTCGACGGGGCCGCGGCCGAACTCCTCGCCGCGGACCTGTCGCTGCCGCTGCCCGCCACCCTGACGCTCCTGGCACTCGTACCGCTCCTGGCCACGGCGGCGGCCGCGGTGGTCCTGCGGCCGGGCTCCGCGGCGCCCGACGCGGAGGAGCCGGACGCCACCCCGGCCGGGCTGCCCTGGGGCGTCGCACTCGTCGCGGCCGGCCTGGCCGTCGAGACGTACACGAGCGCCACCCGCGCCAACGGGCAGCCGGCCGGAGTGCTGGTGGGCTGGACCCTCACGGCCATCGGCCTCTGGCTCGCCGGCCCGGCCGTCGCCCACCTCTGCGGCCGCCTCCTCCAGTCCACCCGGCCCGGCGCGACCCGCCTGCTGGCCGGCCGCATCCTCATGCACGAGTCCCGGCGCATCGGCCGGCCGCTCGGCGTGATGTGCGCGGTGGCCTCCGGTGCGGTCGCGGCCACGGCCGCGTACGGCTCCGCCCCGCGGCCCTGGGGGCCGATGTCGGCCCTGGGCGCGACGCTGGTCGTCGCCTGCACGGCGGCGACGCTCCTGACGTCCGCGCTCGAGGCCCGAGAGGCCCGCTCGGAGGCGACGACGACGCTGCAGACCCTGGGCGCCCCGGCGACGATTCTGCGCCAGGCGGCGGCGCTGCGGGCGGGCATCCTCGTGACGGTCTTCGTCCCCCTGACCCTCACGGTGGGCGCGCTCGCGGCGGCGCCGCTGACCCGCTGAACCGTTTCGGACGCGGGCGCCCACCGGCCCACCGGTTCCGACGCGGCCGCCCACCGAACCACTTCCGGACCGAGGCGCCCACGCCCCGCCGGCCCACCGAACCGCTTCCGGACCGAGGCGCCCACGCCCCGCCGGCCTGCTGAACCGCTTCCGGCCGCGGCCACGGCCGACTCGCGGCACCGCTTCGACGAGGCGCGGCGGTACGGGGCGGAGCCCCCGTGAACCAGGGGCGGGCGGAGCCCGTTCGGGAAGGGGCGGCGTGGGGCGAGCACCCGCCGCCGCCTATCGTGGGCGCATGACGGCCACCCCGCACGACCGCGAGATCGAGTCCCTCGACGAGTTCGACCGGGTCGCCGCCCGCGGTTCGCTCGTCGGGTACCGGCTGCAGTCCCTCGACCTGACCGCCCGCACCGCCGACCTGCTCCGCGTCGGGACGACCGCCGCGGTGTTCCTCGGCTGCCGGATGGAGCCCGACGCCGCCGCCAAGGTGCGCGCGGACGGCGCACTGGTCTTCCCGCCCGTCCCCGATCTGCCCTTCGACCCGTACCGCGGTCGCCTGTACTCCCCCGACGGCCTCTTCGCCGGCCTCACGGACGGCGGCTACGAGGCGACCCCCGACGCCCTCGCCTACGCCTGGTTCCAGCGGACCAAGGCAGACGGCGACATCTTCGCCTCGATGCTCCGTGCCGTCCACGACGACGCGATCTCCGACGCACTCGACGAACTCCTCGTCGGCAAGGGGGTCGTGGGCGTCATGGGCGGGCACGCGATGGGCCGCGGCACCGACGCGTACGCCGGTGCCGCCCGGCTCGGCCGTGAGCTGTCCCGTGCCGGGTTCACGGTCGCCACCGGCGGCGGGCCCGGCGCGATGGAGGCCGCCAACCTCGGCGCGTACGCGGCGCCCCATCCCGACGCGATGCTGCAGGACGCGCTTCTGCTGCTCGCCAAGGCCCCGTCGTTCGTGCCGTCGGTCACCGACTGGGCGCAGGCCGCTTTCGAGGTGCGTCACCGCTGGCCGCAGGGCGGCGACTCGGTCGGCATCCCGACCTGGTTCTACGGTCACGAACCGCCGAACGCCTTCGCGGGCCACATCGCCAAGTACTTCGCCAACGCCACCCGCGAAGACGGTCTGCTGGCCCGGTGCACCCAGGGTGTGATCTTCCTGCCGGGCGCGGCAGGCACCCTCCAGGAGATCTTCGACAACGCGACCCCGAACTACTACGAGTCCCGCGGCGAGCCGACCCCCATGGTGCTGGTGAACCGGACCCACTGGACGGACCATCTGCCCGCCTGGCCGCTGCTGCGGTCACTGGCGCGCGGCCGGTCGATGGAGTCCCGGATCGCTCTCGTCGACTCGGTCGAGGAGGCTCCGGACGCCCTGCGCCGACTGCTCGCGGCCACGCCCGGACAGACACCTGAGCGGCTTCGGTGACGTCGGCTGCTGATCCTTCGACGCGTGTGCGTTGAGGTTCAGGGCTTGGTCGACTGCGGTGCCGACCTCTTCGGCGGTGGGGCGGACGCACTCGGGACCGTGGGCGCGTGAAGCTGCCGGCGGCCCGGATCAGTGCTGCGGCCACCCTTGCCGTATCCCTCCACGGCTGCCGCTACACGGCTCCCGCCGCTGCCAGGACCGCGACCGGCAGGAGCAGAATCCACTGCGGCAGCCGGAGCAGTGGCTTCGGCCAGCCGACCGACAGCGTGACGACCAGGAAGGCGACTGCGTACGCGACGAAGTGCGCAGCCACGAACCACGCGACCGGGCCGGTCGCTGACGCATCGTCGGTCAGCGCGAGATGGACCAAGGCGGCCGCGGAGAGCACCAGATCCACGCTCACCATGTGCCACACAGCATGGAGGACGCGTTTGGGTTCGTCCGCGAGTCCGCAGGACAGCAGCGGGCGGACGACATCCCGGTGTCCGCCGACGATGTGCACCGCAGCCACCCCGAACGCGGTGACGCCCGCTGCGAGAAGCCAGCCGTTCATCGGATCTCGATTCCTTTGGCGATGACAGCAGCCAGCCGGCCGGCCAGCTGAGGGTCGGAGTCTTCTCCGACCAGGCCGACGTGGAAGAACACGGCTCCGGCCAGCGTGTCCAGGACCAGATCCACGGGCGTGTCGGCCGCGATCTCTCCGCGCGTCACGGCGCGCTCGAAGACGATCAGCAGCCGTTCCTTCGAGGGGGCCAGGAAGTCGCTGCGGATGCGCGCCTTCAGCACCGGATCGGCGGCGAAGTCGGCGAGCAGCCCCGGGAGCGCCGCCGCGGCGGCCGGTGCTCGGAACTCGTCGACCAGACCCCGCAGCAGTTCGTTCAGGTCCCCGGCCAGCGTTCCGGTGTCCGGGACCGGAGCATGGTCGGTGGTCGTGAACACGGCCTCGAAAACCAACTCCGGCTTGCCCCGCCACCGCCGGTAGACCGTGTCCTTGCCGACACCGGCACGGGCAGCCACCGCGCCGATCGATGTCGCGGCGTAGCCGACCTCTGTCAGCAGCTCCGAGGCCGCGCTGACGATCGCCTGGTGCGAACGGGGATCCCTGGGACGTCCTCTGGAGGACGGAGAGGAACTCATAATTGTTTACCATACGGGTCGACCCGCATGGTAAACAACCTCCGATCGATGTCACGCGGACATCGCCGCTGCGGCGGAGCGCGGGCGACGCGACGATGCGACGAGCCACGGCAGTGGCAACAACCGGAACGCACTTGCCCAAGGACCACTCAGGGCCTCCCGTTCGGAACGTCCCGGGCTCGCGTGCCCCGGCGCGCCACCTCCCTGCGCCGACGTCAGCCGCCGGCGCTCCGCGGGGAGCCCTTCCCCCGCCGCGCCGCCGTGCGGTGCACGGCACCGGACCCGCTCGCTGATCCGGCCCGCTCCGGACGGAAGACCTTCTAGGGCGGGTCCGACCCGAGGACCACGACGTCGTCGGCGGCGAACACCACGCCCACCGTGCCGCCCTCGTCCGGCGTCCCGGCCGGGGAGCACTCCGCCTCGATCTCGGGGCCGTCGTCCGGCCGCAGCCGTACGGCGACGTGGCTGCCGCGGAACGTGCGCGGTCCGACGGTGCACCGCAGACCCTGCGAGGGGTCGGTGAGCCGCACGCCGTCGGGCCGTACGAGCACCGTCCGCGCGCCCTGCGGCGAGCCGTCCGGCACGGGGACCTTGCCCCACACCGTGTCCGCGGCCGTGCCGGCGACCGTCGCGGCCACCACGTTGTCGAAGCCGAGGAAGCGGGCGACGAACTCCGACGCGGGCCGCTGCCAGACCTCCAACGGCGCCCCCGCCTGCGCGATCCTTCCGTCCCGCATGACGACGACACGGTCGGCGAGCGCGAACGCCTCGCCCTGGTCGTGGGTGACGGCGAGCACCGTCGTGCCCAGCCGTCCGAACAGGCCGCGCAGTTCGACGACGAGCCGTTCCCGCAGGCCGCGGTCCAGCTGTCCGAGCGGCTCGTCGAGCATCAGGATCCTCGGCTCGGGCGCCAGCGCCCTGGCGAGGGCCACCCGCTGCTGCTCGCCGCCGGAGAGCGCCGCGACGGACCGCTTGTGCGCGCCGGGCAGTCCGACGAGCCTCAGCAACTCGTCCGTCCGGCGGGCCTGTTCCCCGCGGTCCGCGCCGTGCATCCGCAGCCCGAACGCCACGTTGCCGCCGACGTCCCGCTGCGGGAAGAGCTGGTGGTCCTGGAACATGAGGCCCACCCCGCGCCGGTGCACCGGCACACCCGCCTGGTCGGCGCCGCCGAGCAGGACCCGGCCCGCGTCGACGTCCTGGAGCCCGGCGACGGCCCGCAGCAGCGTCGACTTGCCGCTGCCGCTCGGTCCGAGCAGGCACACGATCTCGTGCTCGGCGACCTGGAGGTCCACCGCATCGAGCGCGGTTCGCGTCCCGAACCGCACGCTCACACCGTGAAGTTCCAGCAGCGTCATCACAGCTCCTCGGACGTCGACCCGGTGCGGACGCGTTCGAGCAAGAGCAGAGCCGCCGCGCACACCACCATCAGGATCGTGCTCAGCGCCATCGCCTGCCCGTAGTTGAGCTCGCCGGGCCGGCCGAGCAGGCGGGCGACGGCGACGGGCAGGGTCGGGTTGTCGGGCCTGGCGATGAAGACGGTCGCACCGAACTCACCGAGGGAGACGGCGAACGCGAACCCGGCGGCCACCAGCAGCGCCCTGCGCACCAGCGGCAGGTCGACCTCGCGCCAGGCCCGCAGCGGTGACGCGCCGAGGACGGCCGCGGCCTCCCGCAGCCGTTCGTCCACCGCGCGCAGCACGGGCAGCATGGTGCGGACGACGAAAGGCACGCCCACGAGTGCCTGGGCGAGCGGCACCAGGATCCAGGAGGCGCGCAGGTCGAGCGGTGGTTCGTCGAGGGTGATGAGGAAGCCGAAGCCCACGGTCACCGCGGAGACCCCGAGCGGCAGCATCAGCAGGGCGTCGAAGCCGCGGACCAGCCGGCCGGCCCTGCGGGTGAGCGCCGCCGCGGCGAGCCCGCCGACCGCGACCGCGATGGTCGTGGCGGCGAGGGCGTACCGGAGCGAGTTCCACACGGCGTCGATCGGGGGCACGAGGAAGGCGCCGCCGGCCGGGTCCACGGTCGCCAGCTCCCGGTAGTAGCCGAGCCCGTATCCGGCCGGGGTGTCGAAGGAGCGCTCGACCAGCACCGCGAGCGGCGCCAGCAGCAGGACGCCCATGGTGGCGAGGACGCCGCCGAGCAGCGTCCACTGGGCGGCGCCGCGCGGCCGCCGAGCGGTGCGCGCGGGGTCGGCGAGCCGCAGCGCGCTCTCACGCCGCCGCACGGTCCAGGCGTGCACGGCGAGGACCGCACCGACCGCCGTGAACTGCACCATCGTCAGCACGGCCGCCGTCGTCAGATCCAGGAAGTCGGCGGTCTGCCGGTAGATCTCCACCTCCAGGGTGGAGAAGGAGGGGCCGCCGAGGATCTGCACGACACCGAATGAGGTGAAGGTGAAGAGGAAGACCATCAGGGCGGCGGCGGCCAGTGACGGCACCAGGGCGGGGAACGTCACCCGCCGCCAGGCGGCGAAGCGGCCGGCGCCCAGGACCCGGGCGGCCTCCTCCTGGCGGGGGTCGAGCTGGGACCAGAGGCCGCCGACGGTGCGGACGACCACGGCGTAGTTGAAGAAGACGTGGGCGAGGAGGATGGCCCACACGGTGGTGTCCAACCGGATGCCCCACAGTTCGTCGAGGAGTCCGCCCCGCCCCAGCAGCGCCAGGAACGCCGTGCCGACGACGACGGTCGGCAGCACGAACGGCACGGTGACCATCGCGCGCAGCAGCCGCTTCCCCGGGAAGTCGAGGCGGGCGAAGGCGTAGGCACCGGGAAGCGCGATCAGCAGGGTCAGCGCCGTGGAGGCGAGGGCCTGCCAGGTGGTGAACCAGAGCACCGACAGGATGTCCGGCCGGCCGAGCACCTCGCCGAACCGGCCGAACTGCCAAGCGCCGTCGGCGCGCAGACCGCGCCCGACGATCGCGGAGACGGGGTAGGCGAAGAAGACGGCGAAGAACGCGACAGGGCCGGCCATCAGACCGAGCCGTGCCGCGTTCCCGCGCAGGGGCGTCTTTACTTCACTACGAGCGAGGACCACGACCGGACCCACTGCTCACGGTTCTTCGCGATGGTGTCGGCGGCGACGGTCTCGGGCTTCTCGATCACGGCACCGTGCTCGGTGAACAGCTCAGGCAGCTTCGCGTCCCCGACCACCGGGTTGACGAACATGTTCAGCGGCATGTCCTCCTGGAACTCCTTGCCGATCAAGAAGTCCAGCAGTGCCTTCCCACCTGCCTCGTTCTTCGCGCCCTTGAGCAGGCCCGCGAACTCGATCTGGCGGAAGCAGGTGCCGGTGGCCACACCGGTCGGCGCCTCGGCCGGCTGCGGGTCGGAGTAGAGGACCTCGACGGGCGGACTGGAGGCGTACGAGACGACGAGCGGGCGGTCGGCCCCCGCCTTCTTTCCGCCGGCGGACCCGGAGAACTCCTCGTTGTATGCCTGCTCCCAGCCGTCGACGACCTTGACGCCGTTGTCCTTGAGCTTCTTCCAGTAGCCCTGCCAGCCGGACTCGCCGTACTCGCCGATGCTGCCGAGGAGGAAGCCGAGGCCGGGAGAGGACGTGGCGGCGTTCTCGACGACGAGCATGTTCTTGTACTCGGGCTTCGCCAGGTCCGCGAAGGTCTGCGGCGGCGCGAGCTTCTTGTCGGCGAAGAACTTCTTGTCGTAGTTGACGCAGATGTCGCCGGTGTCGACGGGCGTCACCCGGTGCCTGCCCGCGTCGAGCTGCACCTCCGGTTCCACCCGGTCGAGGCCCTTGGCCTCGTGAGGCGTGAAGAGGTCGTTGTCGAGAGCGCGGGAGAGGAGGGTGTTGTCGACACCGAAGAAGACGTCGCCCTGCGGGGAGCCCTTGGTGAGGATCTCCTTGTTGAGCGCGGTGCCGGCGTCGCCGCTCTTGAGCACCTTGACCGTGTAGCCGGTCTGCCGGGTGAACTCCTTCAACACCGCCTCGGACGCCGCGAAGGAATCGTGGCTGACGAGCGTGACGGTCTTCGACTTGCTTCCGCCGCCGGACCCCGGGTCCCCGGACTCCCCGCCGCACGCGGCGAGGACCGAGACACCGAGGGCGCCGACGAGTGCCGTGCCGACGGCACGCCGAAGCTGGCTGTTCATGATGATGCTGACTCCCTACGCCGGTATGACCCGGATCAGGTCCGAGGGTCTGCGGCCCTGGCCATGAAGGCTCGCCGCACTCTCAGCGCTGTGGTGCGCTCCCCTGTCGGAATGTGTTGTTGTTCATTTGTGCGAACGCACAGGGCACAGTATCAGCCATGGCCGACGGCCCTTCGGTCACCGCTCCTGCGCCGCCAGCTGCCCGCAGGCCCCGTCGATCTCCTGACCGCGGGTGTCCCGGACGGTCACCGGCACGCCGTGCGCGGCGATGGCCTCGACGAACGCCTTCTCGTCCTCGGGGCGCGACGCCGTCCACTTCGAGCCGGGTGTCGGGTTGAGCGGGATCAGGTTCACATGGACCCGCTTGCCCTTGAGCAGCCGGCCGAGGAGGTCGCCGCGCCACGCCTGGTCGTTGATGTCGCGGATCAGCGCGTACTCGATGGAGATCCGGCGGCCGGACTTCTCCGCGTACTCCCAGGCGGCGTCGAGGACCTCGCGGACCTTCCAGCGGGTGTTGACCGGGACCAGGGTGTCGCGCAGTTCGTCGTCCGGGGCGTGCAGCGACACCGCGAGGCGGCACTTGAACCCCTCGTCGGCGAACCGCAGCATCGCGGGAACCAGGCCGACGGTCGAGACCGTGATACCGCGCTGCGAGAGCCCGAGACCGTCCGGCTCGGGGTCCGTGAGGCGGCGGACGGCTCCGACGACCCGCTTGTAGTTCGCGAGCGGCTCACCCATGCCCATGAAGACGATGTTGGACAGCCGGGCCGGTCCTCCGGGAACCTCTCCGTCGCGAAGCGCCCGCATACCGTCCACGATCTGGTGCACGATCTCGGCGGTCGACAGGTTCCGGTCGAGACCGGCCTGACCGGTGGCGCAGAACGGGCAGTTCATCCCGCACCCGGCCTGCGAGGAGATGCACATGGTGACCCGGTCCGGGTAGCGCATGAGCACGGACTCGACGAGGGTGCCGTCGTGCAGTCGCCAGAGCGTCTTGCGGGTGGTGTCGTCGTCGCAGGAGATGTGCCGGACGACGGACATCAGGTCGGGCAGCAGCTCCCCGGCGAGCTTCTCGCGGGCCGCGGCGGGGATGTCGGTCCACTGCGCCGGGTCGTGAGCGTACCGGGCGAAGTAGTGCTGGGACAGCTGCTTGGCGCGGAACGGCTTCTCGCCGATCGCGGCGACGGCCTCCTTCCGCTCGGCGGGCGAGAGGTCGGCAAGGTGCCGCGGCGGCTTCTTGGCTCCGCGGGGCGCGACGAAAGTGAGTTCTCCGGGCTTAGGCATGTCCGTACCAGTGTCGCAGACGCCGACCGGTGACCTGCGGCAGGTGATTCCGGCGGTGGTCGTTGGTCACCGTTGGTCCGCCTTCGACGCCCGCAGACGGCCCGGCTGCGCCCCTCCCGCCAGCGGTCGGGGGCGCTGGCGTCAGCGCCCCCGATAGCGCAGCGGGCCCGCCTTGACCAGGGCGTTGGCCGTGAGCACCCCATCGGCGCGGCGCCGTGGAACCCGCCCTTCATGCGGTTCCGGCATCAGGCCCACGTCGCCTCACCGGCCCGGCCGGTGAGGCGCGGGCCGAAGCGAACGACGAGTGGCCAAGGTCGCTTCCGACAGCGACCCGCCGGTTGACGTGTGACCTGCACGTACGCCGTGCCCACGACGGCACGTGCACCGTAACCACGCGGCTGTGCGGGGTCGGAAGAACGGCAGCATGAACACACCCACCAAACCCCTGAACGCCGTGAACGGCACCGTGAACAATCGACCGACGTCATACGAAATAGCCGCAAGCGGGCAAATCCCTTCCCGACAGACCAATGTCGGCATCTGTGAGGACCGTCCGGGATCGTGCCGGCCGCACCTGCCAGAAGGCGGCGTTCTCCGGATCCGGCAGGGGCGCCGCCAGGGCCACGGGAAGGACGAAGGGCCCGCCGTCCTGTGGACGACGAGCCCTCGCGGACGAATCCGTGGCTCAGCCGGAACCGACGAAGAGCACCAGCAGCAGCCACACCACCGGGGCCGTCGGCAGGAGGGAGTCCAGGCGGTCCATGATGCCGCCGTGCCCGGGGAGCAGCGTGCCCATGTCCTTGATGCCGAGGTCCCGCTTGATCATCGACTCGCCCAGGTCGCCGAGCGTGGCGCTGACCGCGACCGCGAGGCCGAGGAGCAGGCCCTGCCACCAGGTGCCGCCGTCGAAGAGGAACTCCACGCACAACGCGCCGGCGGCCATCGCGAACGACACCGCGCCGAGCAGCCCTTCACGGGTCTTGCCCGGGCTGATGCGCGGCGCCAGCTTGGTCCTGCCGAAGCGCCAGCCCACCGCGTACGCACCGGTGTCGCTGACCACGGTCAGCAGCAGGAAGGTGATCACCCGCTCCGGACCGTCGTCCGCCGCCAGCATCAGGGCGACGAAGGTGGCCAGGAAGGGAACGTAGAACGCTGCGAAGATACCGGCCGTGACGTCCCTCAGGTACCCCTCGGGCGGTTCCGTCATCCGCCAGACGAGGACCGCCAGGGCGGTGAGAGCCATCGCGACCCAGGCGCCCTCCGCGCCGCGGGCGTAACCGGCGACGACCATCGCCGCGCCACCCACGGCGAGCGGGACGAGGGGCGCCTTGATCTGCTTGCGCTCCTCGAGCCGGGAGGTCAGCTCCCACAGTCCGACGACGACGGCGACGGCGATCACACCGACGAAGACGGCCTTCACGAAGAAGAGCGAGACGACGATCACCGCGCCGAGGCCGACGCCGACTCCTATCGCCGCACGAAGGTCCCGGCCGGCCCGCTTCTTCTGCGGGGGCTCGGGCCGCGGAGGCGGCTGCGGGGTGGGCTCGCCCGACGGCGGCGGGGTGGGCATGGGCTCCTGCGGCGTTTCGTCACGGAACAGGGGGCCGCCCAGCCGAGCGGCCCCCCGGTCACGGTCCTCGCGGTCTGCACCGCGACGGTTCTCGGCGTCTCTACCTGCGTCGGGAAACCCGGGCACGATGGGCATGGGCTGCGTCTCTGATGTATACCGTGCGTCGTGCCCATCGTGGGCGGGACCCGCCGGGAGGGGCCCCTGGTCGGGCGGCGGCCACGCTCCGGCGTATCCGGCGCCGTGCGAGGCCCCCCGGGAAGAGTCGTTCATCAGACCTCGAGCAGCTCGGCTTCCTTGTGCTTGAGCAGCTCGTCCACCTGCGCCACGTACTTCGAGGTGGTGTCGTCGAGCTCCTTCTCCGCACGGCGGCCCTCGTCCTCGCCGACCTCGCCGTCCTTGATCAGCTTGTCGATGGTCTCCTTGGCCTTGCGGCGCACGGAGCGGATCGAGATCTTTGCGTCCTCGGCCTTGGTCTTGGCGACCTTGATGTATTCCTTGCGGCGGTCCTGCGTCAGCTCCGGGAACACCACCCGGATGATGTTGCCGTCGTTGCTCGGGTTGACGCCGAGGTCCGAGTCGCGGATCGCCTGCTCGATGTTGCGCAGCGCGGTCTTGTCGAACGGCGTGACGACGGCCATCCGCGGCTCGGGAACGGAGAACGACGCCAGCTGGTTGATCGGGGTCAGGGCACCGTAGTAGTCCGCCACGATCTTGTTGAACATCGCCGGGTGCGCACGTCCGGTGCGGATCGCGGCGAAGTCATCCTTGGCGACCAGGACGGCCTTCTCCATCTTCTCCTCGGCCTCGAGGAGGGTCTCTTCGATCACCACTTGCTCCTGCGTGTCTTGAGGTAGGCCCGGCTCGTACCACTGGGCCGACGGAACCTGCGTCGCGTGTTGCCTGCACGGTCTCCGACCGGCAGGACTTTGTCCATCCCTCTTGGGGCGCCCCGGATCAGGCTCGGGTGCCCCGGTCGCTCACGAGCGTGCCGATCTTCTCACCCTTGACGGCCCGAGCGATATTGCCTTCGGTGAGGAGTTCGAAGACGAGGATCGGCAGGGCGTTGTCGCGGCAGAGGGTGATCGCGGTGGCGTCGGCCACCTTGAGGTTGCGCGACAGCACCTCGCCGTACTCCAGCGCGTCGAACTTCACCGCGTCCGCGTTGGTCTTGGGGTCGGAGTCGTAGACCCCGTCGACGCCGTTCTTGCCCATGAGCAGGGCCTCGGCGTCGATCTCCAGGGCCCGCTGCGCTGCGGTGGTGTCGGTGGAGAAGTACGGCATGCCCATACCGGCGCCGAAGATGACCACACGGCCCTTCTCCAGGTGGCGCACGGCGCGGAGCGGGATGTACGGCTCCGCGACCTGGCCCATGGTGATGGCGGTCTGGACGCGGGAGTCGATGCCTTCCTTCTCCAGGAAGTCCTGGAGGGCAAGGCAGTTCATGACCGTGCCGAGCATGCCCATGTAGTCGGAGCGGGCCCGGTCCATGCCGCGCTGCTGCAGCTCGGCCCCGCGGAAGAAGTTGCCTCCGCCGATGACGACCGCGATCTCCGCCCCGTCGCGTACGACCGCGGCGATCTCGCGGGCGATGGCGTGTACGACGTCGGGGTCGACGCCCAGGCCCCCGCCACCGGCGAACGCCTCGCCGGACAGCTTCAGCATGAAGCGTCCGTACTTTTTGCCGTGGTTGTCGTCGCTCTGTGCGGCGCCCTGATTCATGGAGATCTCCTCGTGCACATACGAAGAAGGCCATTGCCAGTGGGTCCTTGCGGTTTCCCGTACGGCAATGGCCTCCTCGTCAGATCTGCGATCGTCGGGCGCGTACGCCGACGACTGCTTCAGACCCTACCGGGGTCCGGTGTCCGTCGCGTACGGACTCAGATGCCGACCTTGATGCGGCTGAAGCGCTTCAGGGTGACACCGGCCTCGTCCAGAATCTGCTGAACGGTCTTCTTGTTGTCGAGCGCGTACGGCTGACCGAGGAGGGTGGCCTCCTTGAAGAAGCCGTTGACGCGACCCTCGACGATCTTCGGGAGCGCGGCCTCGGGCTTGCCCTCGGCGCGCGTGGTCTCCTCGGCGACGCGGCGCTCGGACTCGACGACCTCGGCCGGGACGTCCTCGCGGGAGAGGTACTTCGGGGCGAAGGCGGCGATGTGCTGCGCGACGCCCTTGGCGAGGTCCGCGTCGGCCTTGTCGAGCTCGACCAGGACACCGATCTGCGGGGGCAGGTCGGGCATGGTGCGGTGCATGTAGGCGGCGACGTAGGCGCCGGAGAACTGCGCGAAACGGTCCAGGACGATCTTCTCGCCGAGGTTGGCGTTGGCCTCGTCGACGTACGCCTGGACGGTCTTGCCGGGCTCGATCTCGGAGGCGAGCAGCGCCTCGATGTCGGCCGGGGCGGTCTTGGCGGCGTGCGCGGCGAGCGCGCTGGCGACGGCCTGGAACTTGTCACCCTTGGCGACGAAGTCCGTCTCGCACTTCAGCTCGACGAGCACACCGGAGGTGTTGTCGTCGGCGATCAGGGAGACGACGGCGCCGTTCTCGGCGGAGCGGCCCTCGCGCTTGGCGACGCCCTTCTGGCCCTTGATGCGCAGGGCCTCGACGGCCTTGTCGACGCTGCCGTCGGCCTCGTCCAGCGCCTTCTTGCAGTCCATCATGCCGGCGCCGGTGAGCTCGCGGAGCTTCTTCACGTCAGCGGCGGTGTAGTTCGCCATGTCCTTGAATCTCTCTCGAAGGTCGAAAGTCGAAGATCTGCGGGTGAGCGGCGAGGCCGGTGCCTGCTGGCACCGCCCCCGCCGTCAACCACCGAACCGGTGAGGTCAGCCCTGCTCGGCGTCCGCGGCCGGCTTCTCAGCCTCGGCAGCGGGCGCCTCAGCGGCGGGCGCCTCGGCCGGGGCCTCGGCAGCCGGGGCCTCGGCGGCGGGAGCCTCAGCAGCCGGGGCCTCGGCCGGCTTGGCCTCGGCGGCCTCGTCGCCGTCCGCCTTCTTCTCGCCCTCGAGGAGGTCACGCTCCCACTCGGCGAGGGGCTCGCCGGCGGCCTTCTCGCCCGGCTTGGAGTCACCGGTGGCGACGCCGGAGCGGGCGATGAGGCCCTCGGCGACGGCGTCGGCGATCACGCGGGTGAGCAGGGTGACGGAGCGGATCGCGTCGTCGTTGCCCGGGATCTTGTAGTCGACCTCGTCCGGGTCGCAGTTGGTGTCGAGGATCGCGACGACCGGGATGTGGAGCTTGCGCGCCTCACCGACGGCGATGTGCTCCTTCTTGGTGTCGACGATCCAGACGGCGCTCGGCACCTTCTGCATCTCGCGGATACCACCAAGGGTCTTCTCCAGCTTGGCCTTCTCACGCGAGAGGACCAGAAGCTCCTTCTTGGTGAGGCCGGAGGCGGCCACATCCTCGAAGTCGATCTGCTCGAGCTCCTTGAGGCGCTGCAGACGCTTGTAGACGGTGGAGAAGTTGGTGAGCATGCCGCCCAGCCAACGCTGGTTGACGTACGGCATCCCGACGCGCGTCGCCTGCTCGGCGATGGCCTCCTGGGCCTGCTTCTTGGTGCCGACGAACATGATGGAGCCGCCGTGGGCGACGGTCTCCTTGACGAACTCGTAGGCGCGGTCGATGTACGACAGCGACTGGAGCAGGTCGATGATGTAGATGCCGTTGCGCTCCGTGAAGATGAATCGCTTCATCTTCGGGTTCCAACGACGGGTCTGGTGACCGAAGTGGACGCCGCTCTCCAGCAGCTCCCGCATCGTGACGACGGCCATGGCCGTATCTCCTTGTTCTTCTCGGTTATGTCCTGACGCCCCGACGCGCCGTGCCACAAGGGACCGAGGAGCGCGGCCACCCGACCGCTGAGGGTGTGGTGGCGGGGCGTGCGAAGTCGACCCGGTGACCCGGATCGCCAGAAGAAGTGTACGGGACCGCTGACCTACCGGGTGACGGCGTTGTCCACAACGGGACCGTTGTCCACAGAACCGGACCATGATCAGCGAGCGGGCCGCCGCCTGCGGGACGGTTCCGTCCATGAACCGTACGTTTTGGGCGGGCGCGGCGGCGCCCGTGTCTCGGGTGGAGCGCCCTGCCGTGGCCGTGGCTCGGGCCGGACCCCTGGCTCGGGCCGTAACCGTGACCTCGATCCGGGCCGCGGCCCTGACTCCGGCCGTGGCCTGCCGGGCCGTAACCGTGACCTCGATCCGGGCCGCGGCCTGCCGGGTGGTGCTCTTCGTGCTGCTGCTCGCCGCCATGCCCGCGGGGGCGTCGCCGGCCGACCGGGCACGTGCCGCCCCCGCCGCCGAGCGGCCCGCATCGGCGGCGGGCGTGTACGCGGACGGAGCGGGCGGCGGGAGCGGTCGCGCGGTGACGGTCCGGGCCGGACCGGCAGCGGGCGCCGCGGCCGACGGCGACGTGCGGAGCTGGCCCGTCGGGGCACCGCGGCCGGTGGTGGTGCGCGGGTGGGAGCCCCCCAGCTCTCCGTACGGGCCGGGACACCGCGGTGTGGACCTGGCCGCGGCCGCCGGTACGCCGGTGCGGGCCGCGGCGCCGGGCACGGTGTCCTTCGCCGGGTCGGTCGCGGGCCGGGGTGTGGTGTCCATCAGCCTCACCGGTACGGGTGACCCGCCGCTGCGGACGACCTACGAACCCGTCCGCCCGTTGGTCGCGGAGGGCGCAGAAGTGCGCGCCGGCCAGACGGTCGCGGTCGTCGAGCCGGGGGCCTCGCACTGCGCGGGCTGTCTGCACTGGGGGCTGCGCCGCGGCACCGCCTATCTGGACCCGCTGACGCTGCTGCCGCCGTGGATGCTGCGCCGGCCGCCCTCCCGGTTGCTGCCGGTCTTCGGCGTACCGGAGCCGGGGGCGCGCACGGCTGCCGGCGCACGCCGGGCTGCTACCGCCGCCCGGCCTGCCGGCCCGGGGCCGACTGCCTTCGCGGGGCCGGGGCGCATCGCACGCCCGACGGCCGTCACCGGTCGGGGGAGCGGTGTACACCCGACGGCTGCAGCAGGGACCGCCGATACGGTGCAGGCCGGACTGCTGCTGCTCGCCTGCCTGGCGGCACGTCACGCCCTGCGGCGACCCCTGACGAACCGCTGCCGTCACCGCCACTGTCAACATCATCTCCGCCGTCAACACCGCCGCCGGCAACCCCGGGAGCTGCCCGGTCAGTCCCCTGCGCCCCGAACGCCCCGCAGCACCATCGCGACAGCCGCCTCCGCGATGGCGTCGGGCTCCTCGGCCGCGCCGAGCTCGATGCGGCGGACCGCCGCATCCACCACGCCCTGCAAGAGCATCGCGGTCAGGCGGGGCCGGTCCTGGCCCAACTCCCCCAGCGCCTCCACGATCATCGCGATCAGACCGCCGTGCGCGGCCCGGATCTTCTCGCGGGCCCCCGCCTCCAGCTCACTGGCCGAGATCGCGACGACGGCCCTGTGCCGTCGGTCCCCGACCAGCTCGAGCTGGCTGCGCACATACGCCTCGACCTTGCCCTCCGGCGTCTCGGCCCGCCCCATGGCGGCCTCCACCTCGGCCGCCCAGACAGGGAAGTCCACCGCGCAGAGCTCTTCGACGACCGCGGCACGCGAGCGGAAGTACTCGTAGACGGAGGACCTCGCCAGACCGGTGCGCTCCGCGAGGGCGGGGAAGGTCAGCGCCTCCGTACCGCCTTCGGACAGAAGGGAGCGCGCGGCGTCCAGCAGGGCGCTTCGCTGCATCGTCCGGTGCTCGGCCACGGAGGCCGCTCGAATCCTTGGCACGTCTCCACTTTACGGATGCCGCGCCGGCGATCCCAGAGTCACCGTCCCACGTCGGCCAGCTTCGCCCGCAGCTGCAGCACCGACTTGGTGTGGATCTGGCTGACCCTGCTCTCCGTGACGCCGAGGATGTTACCGATCTCGGCAAGGGTGAGGCCCTCGTAGTAGTAGAGCGTGACCACGGTCTTCTCGCGGTCGGGCAGAGTGTTGATGGCACGGGCGAGCAGCCGGCGCAGTTCGCGGTCCTCGGCCACTTCCACCGGGTCGTCGGCCGCGGTGTCCTCGAGTTTGTCCATGAGGCTGAGGCGCTCACCGCTCTCGCCGCCGACATGCAGCAGTTCCTCCAGGGCCACCACGTTCGCCAGGGACAACTGACTGAAAACGGCGTGCAGTTCCTCGACCGCGACGCCCATCTCAGCGGCGACCTCGCACTCGGAAGGAGTACGCCGCAACTGCGCCTCGAGCGTCGCGTACGCCCGCTCGACGGCTCGCGCCTTCTGGCGCACGGACCGGGGGATCCAGTCCAGCGCGCGCAGTTCGTCGATCATCGCGCCGCGGATCCGGGTGATGGCGTACGTCTCGAACTTGATCGACCGCTCGATGTCGAACTTCTCGATCGCGTCGATGAGCCCGAAGACGCCGGAGGAGACGAAGTCCGCCTGCTCGACGTTGGACGGCAGGCCCACACTCACCCGGCCTGCGACGTACTTGACCAGCGGCGAGTAGTGCAGGATCAGCTGTTCCCGCAGCCGGTCGTCACCCGTGGCCTTGTACGACCGCCACAGCTCGTCGAGCGACGAGGGCGCGGCGGGCCGCCCGGCGCCACGGGCAGCGGGTGGCGCTGCCGCGCGGTCAGACCCTGAGGTGTGCTGGGGCATGCGTTGCCTTGAGCCGTTCTGCTGTGAGGGGAGCGGGAAGGGCCGCCTGGGCCCGGGGATCCGGTGAGCGTAGCGTGACTGCGCGGTCGCGGTGGGCGAAGGCGGGCGACGGGAACCTGCTCAAGTATTCGCCCTCGTCCACACCCTCGAGCCGGGGCCGATGCCCAGCGCACCGGCCCCTCAGGTCCCGCCGACCGGCCCGCAGAGGTCATCGGCTTCACCTTTTCACCCGAATGCCCGAGGTCAAGCACCGCCTCGCCGTGCGTTCGAACCGGCGTGGGATCTCGGCGCCAGTCTCCATCCCTCACCGCCACGTTCCACGAATCCGAGTGAATGCAGCTCGTACAGCTTGCCGAGGGCCTCGTCCTCCGTCGTACCGGCGCCACGGGCCGCGTCCCGGACGGCGAGCGCACCCCCGGCCGGCAGCGCCTCGAGCACCCGTCTGCCGACCGGGTCCAGCAGGTCCCTGGGCACCACCGGGCCGCTGCGCGGCGGGGCCAGCTCCCCCATGTCGCCGACGAGTTCGATCACTTCCGCCGCATCGGTGACCAGCACGCCCTCGCCGCGCAGCAGTTCGTGGACGCCGGCCGACAGGCCACTGGTGGCGGGTCCCGGCACTCCCATCGTGCAGCGGCCCAGCCGCTGGGCGCCGCGTGCGGTGACCAGCGAGCCGCTTCGGTACTCGGCCTCGACGACGACGGTGCCCCTCGTCAACGCGGCGATGACGCGGTTGCGCATGACGAACCTGCTCGGCGTCGGATGATCCCCCGGCGGCAACTCCCCGATGACGAGCCCCTGTTCGACGATCCGTCCGATCAATTGGCCGTGACCGCGGGGATAGACGACATCGACGCCGCAGGCGAGGACCGCGACCGTGGCACCACCCGCCGCCAGCGCGCCGCGGTGTGCGGAACCGTCCACGCCGAACGCCGCTCCCGACACCACGACCCAGCCGCGCTCCGCGAGACCGGAACCGAGGACCGCCGCCATGTGCGCCCCGTACGGCGTGCACGCCCGTGCCCCGACCACGGCGACCGAGCGCAGCGCCCACATCCTCAGGTCGGGCCGGCCCCGGACCCACAGGCCGACGGGTCTCGCGTCGTGGAGATCGTCCAGTTGGCTCGGCCACTCCGCGTCGCCGGGCACGACGAACCGGCCGCCGACCGTCCCGATCGCCTCCAGGTCGCGCTCCGGATCGACTCCGAGGGCACGCGCCCGCAGTCCTTGCACCCGCCGCTCGCCGGCTCCGGGCAGTGCATCGGCCGCGCAGTCCTCCGATGTCAGCCGGGACAGCAGCTCCTCGGCGCCGAACTCACGCAGCCATCGTCCGCCCTGCTCGTCGCCCGGCTCGAGGATGCGGGTCAGGGCCGCCCGCGCCGTCCGCTCCCGTACGCCCGGTGGCCCGTGCGTGGCCGCCCGCGGCGTCATGACCCGCCTCCGGCCCCCGCGCCCGCCGGCACGCCTCTGGCGATGCCGGTCCGCATCTCCAGTGCCAGCGCCACGTCGGACGGTTCTGGCCGGTCCCGGCCGGCCAGGTCGGCGACGGTCCAGGCGACCCGCAGCACCCGGTCGAGGCCGCGGGCCGTGAGCAGGCCGCGCTCCACGTCCCGTTCGGCGGCCGCCAGGGCGCCGGGAGCCACCGTCCAGCGGGTCCGCAGTTCATGGCCGGGCACCTCGCTGTTGACGCTCCAGGGTGTGCCGTCCAGCCGGGCCGCGGCGCGGGCCCTGGCCTCCCGCACCCGGGCCGCGACCACTGCCGTGGACTCGCCGCGGCCGCCTTGGCCGAGGAGGTCGGACCGGCTCACCGGTTCGACTTCGATCCGCAGGTCGACACGGTCCAGCAGCGGCCCCGACAGCCTGGCCCGGTACCGCCGGATGACCGCGGCGGGGCATTCGCAGCCGGCCCCGTGGAGGCTGT
This sequence comes from Streptomyces sp. NPDC048389, assembly GCF_040706335.1. NCBI lineage: Bacteria > Bacillati > Actinomycetota > Actinomycetes > Kitasatosporales > Streptomycetaceae > Streptomyces > Streptomyces sp. NPDC048389. The sequence continues at coordinate 39,031 of NZ_JBEZKP010000020.1, forward strand.
GCCGGCCGCACGGACAAGGGTTGGCGGCCAGCGTCAGGAGGAACCTCGCCGGCAGGCGCACCACTCCCCCGCTCCTGGCCACCACGACATGGCCCGACTCCAGCGGCTGCCGCAGCGCGTCCAGCGCCTTGCCGGAGAATTCCGGCGCCTCGTCCAGAAAGAGCACACCCCGGTGGGCGAGCGAGACGGCTCCCGGCTTCGGCAGGCCGTTGCCGCCGCCCACCAGCGACTGCATCGTCGCCGAGTGGTGCGGAGCGCAGTACGGCGCGGTCCGCACCAGCGGTTCGCCCGGAGGAAGGATGCCCGCCACCGAGTGCACCGCCGTCACTTCGAGTGATTCGCGGCGGTTCAGCGGCGGCAGCACACCGGGCAGCCGCTCGGCCAGCATGGTCTTCCCCGCCCCCGGCGGGCCGGACAGCAGCAGATGATGGCCGCCGGCCGCCGCGACCTCCAGCCCGGTGCGCGCCCTGTGCTGGCCCGCGACATCGGCCAGATCGGGCCCTTCGCCCGGGGCGGCGGCCAGTCCCGTGCCAACGCCCGCACCCGGTACCAGCAGGCCCGCCAGCATGGCGTCGGGCCGGCCTTCCTCGACGCGTTCCTCGTCCGGCACCGGCTCGTCGGCGAGCACGGCGATCAGTTGGCGCAAGCTGCGCACGCCGAGGACCGAGACCCCCGGTACGAGTGATGCCTCGCCGGCGGTCCGTTCCGGCACGACGACGTGTTCGTACCCGGCTTCCGCCGCCGCGAGCACCGCGGGGAGCACTCCGCGCACCGGTCTGACCCGTCCGTCGAGCCCGAGTTCGCCGATGAGCACGAGGTCGGCGATCTGCCGCGGGTCGATCCGCTCGGCCGCGCCCAAGATCGCGCAGGCAACTGCGAGATCGTAACCACTGCCGCCTTTCGGCACGGATGCCGGGCTGAGCCCCACGGTCAGCTTCTTCTGCGGCCACTCGGCGCCCGAGTTCACCACGGCCGCACGGACCCGGTCGCGGCTCTCGACCAGGCTCTTGTCGGGCAGGCCGACCAACGTGAAGGCGGCCACCCCCGGCTCCAGGTCCGCCTGGACCTCGACCACCACGCCCTCGACGCCCACCAGGGCCACGGAACACGCTCGCGCGAACCCCATCAGGCCACCCCGCGGACATGCTCGACGACCGCGGCGCCGCGCCTGGGCAGCGTCACGCCGACGAGGTCGATACGCACACCCCCTGGCGGCGCGCCGCCGTGCCGCTCCACCCAGCACTCGGCGAGTCGGCCGAGGCGCCGTGCCTTCAGCGGTGTGATAGCGGCCATCGGATGCTCGTAGGCGCCGCCCCTGCGGGTCTTGACCTCGCAGACGACCACCGTGTCGCCGTCCCGGGCGACGATGTCGATCTCCCCGGCCCGCCCGCAGCGCCAGTTCCGCGCCAGCAGACGCATGCCGGACCCGGTCAGCAGCCGTGCGGCCAGGTCCTCTCCGTACCGTCCCAGTGCCCCCGTCGCGTTCATTTCGGCACCACCTCCGGCACCGACTCTGACGTGTGGGACCCCTCAATGTGGATCTTGGTCGAGAACTGTGGACAACCCGCGGCCTGTGGACAACCGCGTCACCCGCGGGAGTGGATCGATCAACCGCGTCACCCACGGGGAGCGGATCGATCAGCGCGTCGGCGGATCGATCAGCGCGTCGTCCTCGGCAGTGGATCGACGGCCGCGTGCCCGCGGGGTGGCTTCAGCTGCCGGGAAGCTCGAGGTCGCTCTTGTTCAGCTCCTCGATGTTCACGTCCTTGAAGGTGAGCACCCGGACCTGCTTGACGAACCTGGCCGGCCGGTACATGTCCCAGACCCAGGCATCGGCCATCGAGACTTCGAAGAAGACCTCGCCCTGTACCGAGTGCACCTGCATCTCGTAATCATTGGTCAGGTAGAACCGGCGCTCGGTCTCGATCACGTATTTGAACAGCCCGACGACATCTCGGTACTCCCGGTAGAGCTTCAGCTCCATCTCGGTCTCGTACTTCTCGAGGTCCTCGGCGCTCATGGCATGTTCCCCTTCAGCCTTGCGTCCCCCCATTGTGCGCCAGTCACCCTGGGTCCTCAGACGATTTCCGGGTCCAGGACCACCGGGACACTCGGAGGTCCCTCGTCGAGCAGCGTGCACAGCAGCCCGGCGAGCCTGGTCGGGTACACCGTCTCACGCGCCGCCGACAGTTCTGCGCAGGTCCACCACCTCAGGCCGCGGACGCTTCTCCGCTCGAGCTCCGTCAGCCCGGCGGGCGCGGTCGCGGTCCGGTCCGTGCGCCCCAGGAAGTACCACTCGTCCTGATCCCAGCGCCGACCGTCGAACGGGAACGAGCAGCGCCGCTGCCACAGCACCGGCCCCAGGTCCACGTCGGTGATCCCGGTCTCCTCCGCGAGCTCCCGCCGCGCCGCCTCCTCCCGCGTCTCGTCGCCCTCCAGGCCGCCGCCGGGGGTGAACCACCAGCCGTCGGCCGGGTCCGCCGGCTCGTAGCCGTGCAGGAGCAGGATGCGGTCCCGAGGGTCGAGGAGCACGATCCTGGAAACCTTGCGCAGCCGGGCCGGCGGTACCTCAGGCGACACCGGGTGCCGCCCCGTCGCGCCGCTTGCGTCCCCTACGGCCTGCCACCGGCCCGTACGCCGCCCCGCCGACGATCAGCACGGCGCCGGCCGCCACCGCCGCGGCCATGAGCTTGACCGGCCCGGGCCGGGACACCCCTCCCGGCAGACCGGCGAAGCCCTCGGGGCGTTCGACGATTCCGCCGTCCAGGGGCCAGGCCACGGCGTCGACCCTGGCCGAGACCGCGGAGCGGGGCACGGAGCCGTGACCGGCGTCCTGCAGGTGCGACCTCGAGTCGAGCGAGCCCAGGCGCTCGTCACCGAGCAGGAAGAGCTGCCCCTCGGGCACCGTTGCCGTGAACTCCTCTGACGCGGGCTGGTCGCGCTGCAGCAGATACGGTTCCTCGATGGCCTTGCCGTTGATGGTCAGCCGGCCGTTCCCGGTGCAGCACGCGATCTCGTCGCCGCCCACACCCACGACCCGCTTGATCATGGGCATGTCGCCCCACTGCGTGTCGCGGAAGACGACGATGTCCCCGCGGCGCACCTCGTCGCCGTCGATGCGCTCGGCCAGCACCCGGTCGCCCGCCTCCACGGTCGGCGCCATCGACTCCGTCGGCACGGTGTACGGCTGGTAGACGAGGGCTCCCCAGACGAACCCGCCGAGGAAGAGCACACAGCCGACGGCCACGGCCAGCCCCGACAGCGCACTGCCGAGCCGGCCGTGGCCGTCTTCGTCACGTCCCGTTCCGCCCATCCCGGCGCCCCCCACCTCGGAGATACGACCCCCGAGAGTCCGGTGCTCGGGAAGTCGGCGATCTGGGCGGCACCCTACCCGGCGGTACGCCCGGCGGTCAGCCTCCTGCGCCACAGCACGACCGGCACCGCGCCGGCCAGACCGAGCGCCGCGGGGGCGGCGGGCAGGGCGGCGGCCGCGGACCCGATCCCGGGCTGCTCGAAGGTGTCCGGCACCGGCAGGGTGGACCAGCGGTCCAGCGGCCACGCGACCACCACCGCGCGCCCCACGACCTTGTCGACGGGGACGAACCCCCGGTTCACGTCTTCCATGTGGTAGCGGGAGTCCTGCGAGTTCTGGCGGTTGTCGCCCATCACCCAGATCTTGTCGTCCGGCACCTTGAAGGGCCCGAACGGCATGTCGTCACAGGCCGAGCTGCCCGGGAAGACGTACGGCTCGTCGAGGGCCTTTCCGTTGACCTTGACCGGGCCGCCCTTCTTGCACTCCACCGTGTCGCCGCCGATCGCGATCGTCCTCTTGATGAGGTCCTTGTCCTCGGCGGACGGCATCAGGCCGATGAAGCTCAGGAACCGCTGCACGATGTTCGGCTCCGGGACGGGCTCGCCCTCCAGCCAGCCTCCCGGGTCGTGGAAGACGACCACCTCGCCGCGCTCGGGCTCCGACCCGAACCACGGAGTCAGCTTGTCCACCAGCACGCGGTCACCCCGCTGCAGGGTGTTCATCATCGATTCCGAAGGGATCGAGAACGCCTGCACCAGGAACGTCTTGATCAGCAGCGCGAGAAGCAGCGCGATACCGACGAGGAGCGGCAGCTCCTTCCAGAAGGACTTCTGCTTCTTCCGGTCCGTACCGCTGCCCTCCGAGGAATCGCCGTCGTCGCCGGGCGCCGGCGGGGGGTCGTCCGTCATGCCCGGGGGCGTCTCGGGAAGCCCGCGCCTCTCCTCGGGATCGTCGTGCCCGGACCGTGCGCCGACCGCCACGTCCCCCACATCCACTCCTCACGCCGTGCGAACCGCCTGTGCCACAGCAGGTACAGGCCCACCACTCCCATAACGAGCGGGAGTTCCGCAGGGGTCGGGAGCAGGACCATTCCGTTGTGGTCCTGGGAGGACAGGGTATTCGACGGCGACTGTGCCGCCGCCGTCCCGCCGCGCGCGTTGGGCACGGATGCGTACGTCTCCGGCTCCCCGAGCCGCCGCCAGTGGTCCAGCGGCCAGGCGATCACGACCGCCCTGCCGACGACCCGGTCCTCCGCAACCGTGCCACTGCCCTCCTCTTCGAGGTGGAAACGCGAGTCGGCCGAATTCGACCGGTGGTCCCCCATCACGAAGAGCCGCCCCGCGGGCACGCGCACATCGAACTGCATCGACGAAGGGACGTCCTCCGGGTGCAGATAGGGTTCGTCCAACGGGACGCCGTTCACGGTGACCCGGCGGTCCTTGTCGCAGCACGCGACCCGGTCACCACCGATGGCCACCACCCGCTTGATGAGGTCCCGTTCGTCGTCCGACGGCAGCAGCCCGATGAAGGTCAGAGCCTGCTTGACCTGCTTGACCACGACCGGATCGTCCTGCTCCGGCTGCTCCTCCTGCGGCAGCCAGCCGCCGGGGTCCTTGAACACGACGACGTCGCCCCGCTCCGGCTTGGAGCCGAACCACGGGGTGAGCTTGTCCACCAGCACCCGGTCCTGGATCCTGATCGTCTGCTCCATCGAGCCCGACGGGATCACGAACGCCTGCACCAGGAACGTCTTCAGCACCAGCGCTATGAGCAGCGCCACCGTGATCAGGAGAGGTACCTCCTTCACCGCGGAACGGCGGCGTCTCCTCCTGACCTTCTGTGCCAGTCGGCGCCGCTCGGCCCGGCCGGGCAGTGGCCGGGCCCCGTCGGTGGGCCGTGTACCGGTCGGCAGCCGGGTGTCCGCCCGGTGACTCGGGGGGCGCCCGCGGTTACCCATGGGCGCCGCCCGGGGGTGCGTCGGGTACGCCGGAGAACGCGTCGGTCGTCTGCAGGCCCGACCAACGGCCGACGGGCCAGCCGATCCAGTCCACCCGGCCGACCACCATGTCGACGGGCACCATCCCCCCGCCCGGGCGGCCGAGATGGTCCCTGGAGTCGCGTGAGTTGCTGCGGTGGTCACCCATGACCCAGAGCTTTCCCTCGGGGACGACGATGTCGAACGCCACTTCCGACGGCGCACCGTCGGGGTGCAGATACGTCTCTGCGACCGGTACGCCGTTCACCTCGACCCTGCGCCCCTCGTCGCAGCAGACAACTCGGTCACCGCCCACGCCAATCACCCGCTTCACGAAATCGGTCTCGGCCGGCTCGGCGAGTCCGAATACGGCGAGCCCTTCTCGTACTACGGAACCGACCGGATTTTCAGTCATGTCCTCCGGTACGAAGGAACCCGCGCCGTCGAAGACGATCACGTCTCCGCGCCGGGGCCCCGCATCGGAACGGTACGCCAGCTTGTTCACCAGCACGCGGTCACCGACCTGAAGCGTGGGCTCCATGGAGCTGCTGGGGATCTGGAACGGCTGGATCACGAAGTGGCTCAGCAGCAGCACGAAGACCGCGCAGGCCGCGCCGATCAGACCGGCCGTGCGCAGCGGCATCGCACGGCCCCGGCCGCCGCGAAGGGAGAAACGGGAGGTGCGGGAACGACGCACGGAGCGCGATCCCTCTTCCCCGGCCCCGTCCTCGGGGGTGGAAGAGTGATCGCGCTCCGTGTGCTGTGCTTGGGTGTCCATCGGGGGCAGAGCCTATCCGGCCGCCCTGTGACCGGTGGAACCGCAGCGCCGCCGCGGCTGTGAGCCCAGGCTCACTTGTCGCGCTTCTCCTTGATCTTCGCGGCCTTGCCGCGCAGCTCACGGAGGTAGTACAGCTTGGCGCGACGGACGTCACCGCGGGTGACGAGCTCGATCTTCTCGAAGATCGGGCTGTGCACCGGGAAGGTGCGCTCGACGCCGACGGAGAAGGAGACCTTGCGGACCGTGAAGGTCTCGCTCACGCCCGCGCCCTGGCGGCGGATGACGACGCCCTTGAACTGCTGGATACGGGAGCGGTTGCCCTCGATGACGCGAACGTGGACGTTCACGGTGTCACCGGGACGGAAGGCCGGGACGTCGCTGCGCAGCGAAACCGCGTTGACGTTGTCGAGCAGGTGAGCCATGGTGGTCTGCTTCCTCGCCGATGCCACAGGTCATCAGCGGAATGTCGTGTTGAGAAAAGGGTGCTCGCTCGTCGGGCGGGCGTCGTTCCCCCTGTGGCAGGGGCGCCGGCCGGACGTACGGCAGCGGCTCATTCTTCCACGGCCTGCGGCCTTCGCCAAAATCGGCCCCCGGGCTCCGGCGCCCAGCCCAGGATCGACAGGGTCTCCCGGTCCTTCTTGTCGAAGGCCGCCGGGTCGCAGCGCTCGATGAGGTCGGGCCGGTTGCGGGCCGTACGGGTCAGCGCCTGGTCCCGGCGCCAGCGCGCGATCCTGCCGTGGTGGCCGCTGACCAGCACCTCGGGGATCTCTCGGCCACGCCAGAGCGGGGGCTTGGTGTAGACGGGACCCTCCAGCAGGTTCGCCATCGCGCCGGGTGCGAAGGAGTCGTCCCGGTGCGACTCGGCGTTGCCGAGGACACCCGGCAGCAGGCGCGCGACGGCCTCGGTGACGACCAGCACGGCTGCCTCACCGCCGGCCAGTACATAGTCCCCGATGGACACCTCGAAGACCGGCATGCGGGTGGCGTACTCGTCGACGACCCGGCGGTCGATGCCCTCGTACCGCGCCGGGGTGAAGATCAGCCAGGGGCGCCCGGAGAGTTCGACGGCGAGTTCCTGGGTGAAGGGGTGCCCGCTGGGCGTGGGGACCACCAGGGCGGGCCCGTGGGCACCCGACTCGTAGCCGCTCGCCAGGACGTCGTCGAGCGCTTCGCCCCACGGCTCCGTCTTCATGACCATGCCGGGGCCGCCGCCGTACGGGGTGTCGTCGACGGTGTTGTGCCGGTCGTACGTCCACTCGCGCAGATCGTGGACATGGACGCCGAGCTGTCCCCGGGCGCGGGCCTTGCCGACCAGCGAGACGTTCAGCGGTTCCAGGTACTCGGGGAAGATCGTGACGACGTCGAGCCGCATCAGGATTCGTCCCGTGACGACGCGATCTCGGCCTCGGCCTCGTCCAGCAGCCCGGGCGGCGGGTCGATCACGGCCCGCTGCTCCTCCAGATCGATCTCCGTGACGATCTCGTGGACGAACGGGATCATCACCTCGCTGCCGTCGGGCCGCTCCACGATGAACAGGTCCTGCGACGGCAGATGGCTGATCTCGGTGATCCGCCCGACCCCGGTACCGTCCGCCAGCACCACGTCCAGGTCCATCAGCTGGTGGTCGTAGTACTCGTCGGGCTCCTCCGGCTGCTCCTCCGGGTCCACCTCGGCGATCAGCAGAGTGTTGCGCAGGGCCTCCGCCGCGGTGCGGTCGGCCACGCCCTCGAAGCGCAGCAGCAGCCGTCCGTTGTGCACCCTGCCGGTCTCGATGGTCAGCGGCCCGACGGCGGCCGGATCGGTGGCCAGCACGGCGCCGGGCCCGAGCCGCAGCTCCGGCTCGTCCGTGCGCACCTCGACGGTGACCTCGCCCTTGACGCCGTGGGCCCGGCCGATCCGCGCCACTACCAGCTGCACCTGAATGTCTCCTTCGATACGACTACGGGCCGGGGGGGCCGACGGCCCTCCCCGGCCCGAGCCGGCGCATCTATGAAAAAACAGCCAACTTGTTCAGTGGACCTGGTCCACGTCGACGAGGTCGACGCGGATACCACGGCCGCCGATGGCGCCCACGACGGTGCGCAGAGCGCGTGCGGTGCGGCCGTTGCGGCCGATCACCTTACCGAGGTCGTCGGGGTGGACCCGGACCTCGAGCACACGCCCACGGCGCAGGTTGCGGGAAGCGACCTGCACATCGTCCGGGTTGTCGACGATGCCCTTCACGAGGTGCTCGAGAGCCTCCTCGAGCATGCTCAGGCCTCGGTCGACTCGGTGGACGCAGCCGCCGAGTCAGCAGCCTCGTCCGCCTTCTTGTCGGCCTTCTTCGCCTTCGGGGTGATGGCCTCACCCTTGGCGTCGTCACCCTCGAGGGCCTTGGCGAAGGCGTCGAAGGAGGCACGCTTGTCCTCCTTGGCCGCCGGGGCCAGCAGCGGCTGCTCCGGGGCGGGCAGGCCCTTGACCTTCTGCCAGTCGCCGGTGAGCTTCAGGATGGCCAGGACCGGCTCGGTCGGCTGAGCGCCGACGGACAGCCAGTACTGCGCACGCTCCGAGTCGACCTCGATGCGCGACGGGTTGTACGTCGGGTGGTACAGACCGATCTCCTCGATGGCCCGGCCGTCACGGCGGGTACGGGAGTCGGCGACGACGATGCGGTAGTGGGGCTGGCGAATCTTGCCGAGACGCTTCAGCTTGATCTTGACTGCCACGGGAGTGGTGTCTCCTGGTCTTGACGTGGTTGGGCACACGAGATGCCACGTGGGGTTGCGGTACTCGGGATGCCCGATGGACGCGTCAGCCGGAGGCGAGAGGGTTCCTGTGCGGCTGTCGAGTACAGCTAGCCATTGTGCCACACACCCGCGACGGCTCTGCACCCGCCCGGGTCACGGCCCCGGGCGGGGCCGCGGTCCGCGGGCCGCCGGCATCACCGGCCGCCTGCGGCCCCGTGGGCACGGACGCTCAGCCCGCCGCGCCCACTGTCTCCGGGATCCGGAACGGCTTTCCGCAGCCCCCGCAGACGATCGGCGCCTGGGCCAGGACCGAGGGGACCACTCTGACATTGCGGCCGCAGTCGCAGACCGCCTTCACCCGCACGCCGCCGCCCGACGAGCCGTGCCGTGCGGCCGGCCCGCGGAAGGTGCGTTTGGTGTCGGAAGCCGTCGCGACCGTGTGCGCCTTGAGGGCACGCTGCAGCCGCTCGATCGTGGGGCGGTACCGCCGCTTGGCCTCGGGGTTGAGCGCGACCAGCGAGAAACCACTGCTGGGGTGCGGCTCTTCCACATGGTCGAGGCCCATCTCCTCGGCGATCGCGAGGAAGCGGCGGTTGTGGTAGCGGCCGGCGCGCGAGGTGTCACGGACGCCTCGCGCGGCGGCGATGCCGTGGACTGCCTCATGGAGCAGTCGCTCGAAGGAGAGCTCGGCGCCACAGGCGGACGAGGACTCTCCGATCAGGGATTCGGGCGCGGCAAGATCTGGCAGCTCGGGGTGGTGCCGCTGAATGTCGGCCCACGCCTGTGCCAGCTCTGCGGCGAGAACAGGTGGTGTCGTGCTCACGTCGTGATAACGAGCCGGAGGGCCGTCGGGTTCCATTCCGGGCCATCCGGAAATATTTTGCACGTACCCGTCAGTTCCCGTCACTTGCCGTTGATGCGCCCTGACGCGGTCGGGTGCGCCGATCTGCGGAGAATCCTCGCGGCTCGCACCAAGGCGGTACGTAGCGCCCCGACCTCTACGGGCGCCGGTCGGGCGCCGGTCAGTATGCCCGCGCCACGACCGCGACAGTACCGGGAGCGTCGTCCGCGTCGGGCACCGACCCGTCCTCCGCGACCAGACAGCGCACCGAGACGCCCTGCTCCGCGAGGTGCGCCTCACCCTCCTGGCCCAGCACCGCCCACGGGATGCGCGCCCACCCGCCGGCGGCGGCGGCCTCGGCCGCCTCCTCGATCGTGGCGACGTCGCTCGTTCGCGACTCGCGGCGCAGCCGGGACTGCTCGAGCAGCAGCGCCTGGTCGTCCTCCAGGATCTTCGGCAGCAGTGCGGCGAGCGACTCGATGCTCACCGGCTCCTTGCCTCCCGGGATGCGGCGGGCCAGCATTGCGGTGCCCGCCTCCAGGTCCCTCGGTCCGATCTCGATCCGTACCGGCACGCCCTTGAGCTCCCAGTCGACCGCACGACGGCCGAACGGGGTGTCCACCCGGTCGTCGACCTGCACTCGCAGGCCCGCGGCCCTGAGCGTCCCGGCGATCTCCCGCACCCTGGCGACCGCCTCGTCACCCTTGATGGCCATGACCACCACCTGGACCGCCGCCAGCCTCGGCGGCACCCGCAGCCCGCTGTCGTCGCCGTGCGACATGATCAGCCCGCCGACCATCCGGGTGGACGTGCCCCAGGAGGTCTGCCAGACCAGCTCCTGCTGTCCGTCCCCGGAGAGGTACCGGGTGTTGAACGCCTTGGCGAAGTTGGTGCCGAGCTCATGGCTCGTGCCCATCTGCAGGGCCTTGCCGTCACCCATCATCCCCTCCAGGGTGAGGGTGTTGATCGCACCGGCGAACCGCTCACGGGGCGTCTTGCGCCCGAGGAGCACATCGATACCGAGGACGTTCACCATGAAGTCCGCGTAGACGTGCCGGTGGATGTGGGCGGCGTAGTCCCTGGCGTCCTCATACGTGGCGTGGGCGGTGTGGCCCTCCTGCCAGAGGAATTCGGTCGTCCGCAGGAAGACCCGCGGCCGCATCTCCCAACGGACGACGTTCGCCCACTGGTTGATCAGCAGTGGCAGGTCCCGGTAGCTCTGGACCCACTTGGAGAAGTAGTCGTTGATGATCGTCTCGGACGTGGGACGCACCACGACCGGCTCGTCGAGTTCCTTGCCCCCGCCGTGCGTCACCACCGCGAGCTCGGGCGCGAAGCCCTCGACGTGCTCAGCCTCGCGAGTCAGGTAAGACTGGGGGATGAAGAGCGGGAAGTAGGCGTTCGACGCACCCGCGTCCTTGATGCGGGCGTCCATCTCCTGCTGCATCCGCTCCCACAGGCCGTAGCCGTACGGTCGGATGACCATGGTGCCGCGCACCGGTCCGTTGTCCGCCAGTTCGGCCTTGTTGATCAGGTCCTGGTACCACCGCGGGAAGTCTTCCGACCGGGGCGTGAGAACGGGTGCCTTAGCCATGGCGGGCATCGTACGGCGACACGGGACCTGTGCGTGAATCGGCCAGGTCGCCGGGGGCTCACGCCCCAGGCGCAGAAGCAGTGCCGCACAACCTCTGGACGTGGGGACGCCCGCGGAGTTCTCTGGCATACGGGGAAGCGCGGAGCGTACGCACACGGGGGCTGACCTTAAGGGCACAGACCGACCTCTCGGCGGATTGGGGCGCTTTCGATGACATCCACGCTCGTCCAGCACCGACCCCGCAAGGCGGCGGCATCCTCGGCGCAGGGAAGTACACGTGCCCGGGACTGGGCCGAGATCCAGGAACGCATGCTGGTGCCGCTCTACGAAGCGGTCTACGAACGTCTCGAAGTCGGCACCGGTACCCGGCTCCTGAGTCTGGGCTGCGGCTCCGGACTGGCCCTGCTGATGGCCAGGGCCCGAGGGGCGACCGTGACGGGCGTCGACACGGACCGTGACCGGCTCGCACTCGCACGGGAACGCATGGACGGCAGCCCGACGGCCCGGCTGCTCGACGGTGACGCCACCGCCGCGGCCGGTCCCGGCCGGTCCGCGTACAACCTCATCACCGCGTTCCAGCCGATCGGAGCCGGCACGGGCGACGCCGGGCGGCTGGAGAAGGCACTGAGGAACGCGGTCGCCCTCGCCGAGCGCGGGAGTCTGGTGGTGCTCACCGCTTGGGGCCCACCGGAGCGGTGCGCCACCGCCGGAGTGCTGGGCGCGGCCGGTGAACACCGGCGCGCCACCCACCGCGACGCACTGGAGGACGTGGCCGGGCGCGCCGGGCTCAACCCGGACGGCTCGGGCCGGGTCGCCTGCCCCTTCGGCTATGCCGACGTGGACAGCGCGGTACGCGGACTGCTGTCGACCGGGCTCTACGACAGGGCCGTGCGGGAGGGCGACCCGGCCCAGGTGGAGAAGGAGATCGAGGAGGCACTCCACGACCACCGGCGGCCCGACGGCACCGTCTGGATGCCCAACGTCTTCCGCTATCTGATCGCCCGCACGCCCTGATCCCCGATTGGGCAAGGGCCCCCACGCCCCGACCCCCGACCCCGACAAGGCAAAAGCCCCACGCCCCGACCCGGACACGCCGGACACGGCAAGGGCCCGCGACCGTGACGGTCGCGGGCCCCTCACTGCCTCGTGGGGTCAGCCCATGAACTTCTTGAACTCGTCGGGCAGCTCGAAGTCCTTGCCGGGCTCACCGGCCGGCAGCCCGAAGGCGCCGCCCTGAGCCGCCTGCTCCCGGCGCGTGGCCGCTGCCTGCTCCTCGGCCTTGCGCTTCATCGGGTTGCCGCTCTTGCGCTTGCCCTTGGCCTGCTTCTGCTGCTTCTTCTGCCGGCCAGGGCCACCACCCATGCCCGGCATCCCCGGCATACCGGGCATCCCGCCGCCCTGCGCCATCCGCGACATCATCTTGCGCGCCTCGAAGAACCGCTCCACCAGGCCCTTCACCGCGCTGACCTCGACGCCGGACCCCTTGGCGATACGGGCACGGCGCGAGCCGTTGATGATCGTCGGATCCTCGCGCTCCCCCGGCGTCATCGACTTGATGATCGCGGCCGTACGGTCCACGTCACGCTCGTCGATGTTGTTGATCTGGTCCTTCATCTGCGCCATGCCGGGCAGCATGCCGAGCAGCTTCGAGATGGAGCCCATCTTGCGGACCTGCTCCATCTGGGCCAGGAAGTCGTCGAGCGTGAACTCCTTGCCCTTGCTGCTCGCCAGCTTGGAGGCCATCTTGGCGGCCTCTTCCTGGCTGAAGGTCTGCTCGGCCTTCTCGATCAGCGAGAGCATGTCGCCCATGCCGAGGATGCGGGACGCCATCCGGTCCGGGTGGAACGCGTCGAAGTCGTCCAGCTTCTCGCCGTTGGAGGCGAACATGACGTTCTTGCCGGTGACGTGCGCGATCGAGAGCGCGGCACCGCCTCGGGCGTCGCCGTCCAGCTTGGACAGCACCACGCCGTCGAAGCCGACACCGTCGCGGAACGCCTCCGCGGTGTTGACGGCGTCCTGACCGATCATGGCGTCGACGACGAAGAGGATCTCGTCGGGCGAGACCGCGTCCCTGATGTCCGCGGCCTGCTGCATCAGCTCCTGGTCGATGCCCAGGCGGCCGGCGGTGTCGACGATCACGATGTCGTACTGGCGGCTCCGCGCGTGCTCGATCGAGTCCTTCGCGACCTGGACCGGGTCACCCACGCCGTTGCCCGGCTCGGGCGCGTAGACGGCGACACCGGCTCGCTCCGCGACGACCGAGAGCTGGTTCACCGCGTTGGGACGCTGGAGGTCACACGCCACGAGCAGGGGTGAGTGGCCCTGGCCCTTGAGCCACAGGCCGAGCTTTCCGGCCAGAGTGGTCTTACCTGCACCCTGCAGACCGGCGAGCATGATCACGGTCGGCGCGGTCTTGGCGAACCGCAGACGGCGGGTCTCGCCGCCGAGGATCGTGACCAGCTCCTCGTTGACGATCTTGATGACCTGCTGGCCGGGATTCAGCGCCTTAGAGACCTCCGCGCCGAGGGCGCGGGTCTTGACCTGCTTGATGAATTCCCGGACGACCGGGAGCGCCACGTCGGCCTCGAGCAGGGCGATACGGATTTCCCGGGCCGCGCCGTCGATGTCTGCCTCTGACAGGCGTCCCTTGCCCCGGAGGTTTTTGAAAGTCGCGCTGAGGCGGTCGGAAAGCGTATCGAACACGGTGGTCGCGATTCCTCGGGTCGGGGCCTGGTGGTCGCCCCAAGGGTATCGGGCCCCGGGACATTCATGCCCCCGCCCGCCGTGAGGGCGGACAGAGGCCCGATCACCGCACCGGCGCACAGCGTGCTCGCCGGTGTTCATGATCTGCCGAACCGAGCAACGCCGCCGCACGCCGACCAGAGCACGCCCTGGTCAGCGAGCGGCCGCGCCGCCCGTCACGGCCCTCACCGCAGTGCCTCCTCCACGCTCTTCGCCAGCGTCGCCGCCTCCGCGTCACCGAGCGGGGAACCGTTTCCGTCCGTCACGTAGAGGGTGTCCACCGCGTTCGCGCCCAGCGTCGAGACGTGGGCACTGCGGACCCGGACGTCCGCCCCCTCCAGCGCGCGCCCGATCCTGTGCAGCAGGCCGGGGGCGTCATGGGCGCGGACCTCGATGACCGTGGCCAGGCGGGACCCGGCCGGGGCGACCGTCACGCGCGGCGGCGGGGCCTTCACGCCGCGACGCCGCGGGTAGGCGGCCTCCCGTTCGGCGAGACGGCCGCGGATGTCCAGGGAGCCGTCGAGTGCGCGTACCAGGTCCACGCGGAGCCGGGCGGCCTGTGGCAGAGAGCCGTACTCGGCCGCCACGCGCCAGTTCAGTACCAGCACGGCCCCGTGGCCCACCTCGCTCGGCAGCTCGACCGCCCGCAGGTCCGCCGCGCGGACGGTGAGCCGGTGCAGCGCGAGGACTCCGGCGACCGCGGGCAGCACGCCCGGCTGGTCGGGCAGGGCGATGAGCAGTTCGACGCCCACGGGCTCCGGTCCGCCGTCCTCCGCCGGGGCCTCGGGCTGGGCGTGCAGGGCGAGCACGGGTTCCCCGGTGCGCAGGGCCTCGACCGCGAGGCGTTCCTGCTCGGCGCTGGGGGCGGCCTGGTCCGGTTCAGGCGGGACGTCTCCGGCGAGTACGGCCGCCACGCGCCGTACGAGATCCGCGACGAGCGAGCCGCGCCACGACGACCAGGCCGCCGGGCCGGTCGCGAGGGCGTCCGCCTCGGTCAGGGCGTGCAGCAGTTCCAGGGTGGAGGCGGACCCGACGACCGAAGCGACGGAGTCGACGGTCGCGGGGTCGTCGAGATCGCGGCGGGTCGCCGTGTCGACGAGCAGCAGGTGGTAACGGACGAGGGTCGCGATGACGCCGACGTCGGCGCGGTCGAAGCCGATCCGACCGGCGACGTCTCGGGCGATGGTCTCGCCGGCGACGGAGTGGTCACCGGGCCAGCCCTTGCCGATGTCGTGCAGCAGGGCCGCGACCAGCAGCAGGTCGGGGCGGCCGACGTGGCGGGTGAGTTCGGACGCCTTGACGGCGGTCTCGACGAGGTGCCGGTCGACGGTCCAGGTGTGCACGGCGTTGCGTTGGGGCCGGCAACGGACGCGTTCCCAGTCGGGAACGAGCCGGGTGATCAGGCCCTCCGCCTCCAGCGCCTCCCACACGGCGACGGTCGGCTCCCCGGCGCCGAGCAGGGTGACGAGCTCCTCACGGGCCTCAGCGGGCCACGGCACGGGCAGTGGCCTGGCGGCCATGGCCTCACCGAGGCGCCGGACGGCGTGCCGGGAGATCGGCAGGCCCGCCTGGGCCGCCGCGGCGGCGGCACGCAGCGGCAGGACCGGGTCGCGTTCGGGCCGTGCGGTGCGGGCGAGGACCGCCTCGCCGTCGAGTTCGACGACGCCCTCCGCGAGGGGGGTGCGTTCGGGTTGCGGCGCCCGGCCCCCGAGCATGGCCCTCAGCCTCGGCCGGACGGCGCGGGAACGCAGCACGCGGCCGACCTCGCGCCAGGTGACGTCGGTGGCGTACGAGACGGTCCGTGCCGCCTCGTACACCTGGCGGAGCAGAGCGTCGGCGTCGAGGAGGCCGAGTTCGGCGGCGACCTGGTCCTGTTCCTGGAGGGCGAGGCGGTCGGTGGCGCGGCCGGTGGTGAGGTGGAGTGCGTCGCGTACGTCGAGCAGGGTGCGGCGGGCCTCGGCGAGTCCTTCGCGCGGGGCGTCGGCGAGCCAGGAGGCGGCGACGGCACGCAGCGCGGTGACGTCGCGCAGTCCGCCGCGGGCCTCTTTGAGGTCGGGTTCGAGGAGGTACTGCAGTTCGCCCTGGCGGGCGGCCCGGTCCCGGCAGAGTTCGTCGAGTTCGGGCAGGCGCCTGGGCGCCTGGTTGCGCCAGTCCGCGAGGACGGCTGTGCGCAGGGAGGCGACGAGCCCCAGGTCGCCGGCGACGGGCCGGGCGTCGAGCAGCCCGAGCTGCACCTTGAGGTCCTCGCCGGCGGTCTTGCGGGCCTCAGCGGGAGTACGCACGGAGTGGTCGAGTGCGAGGCCCAGATCCCAGACGGGGTACCAGATCCGGTCGGCGATCGCGGCGACGGCGGCCGGGGACGCGCTGCCGTCGTGGAGCAGCAGGAGGTCGAGATCGCTGCGTGGGGAGAGCTCGCCGCGGCCGTAGCCCCCGACGGCGACGAGGGCGGCGCCCCGTACGCCCAGTTCCTGCGCGGCCGTGGCGAACAGCGCTGACAGCCATGCGTCGGTGAGCCGGGCGAGGGCCGCACGGCGCGGCGGCCCGGACCGCTCCTTCCCGGTGAGAAGGAGCAGCCGGGCCGCCGCGTAGCCGCCGGGTCCTGTGTCTTCCGCTTCGTTGGTCACGTCCAGGGTCACCCGGCAGCTCCCTCTTTCTGTGTCCGCTCGCCTCGGGGCGTGCCCCCTGTCGACGCTTCTCGACGCTGCGCTCGCTCGTGGTCGCTCGGTCTCGTCGCACTTTCGACGGGGGCGCGCCCTTGGGCTCGCTCACTTCGTGCCGGAATGGTTCAGAGGGCGTCCGGGCCGCGCTCACCCGTCCGCACGCGTACCGCCGTGTCGACCGGGACGCTCCAGACCTTGCCGTCGCCGATCTTTCCGGTGCGGGCGGCCTTGACGACGACGTCCACGAGCTGTTCCGCGTCGTCGTCCTCGACCAGCACCTCGATGCGGATCTTCGGGACGAGGTCGACGGTGTACTCGGCACCCCGGTAGACCTCGGTGTGGCCGCGCTGCCGGCCGTAGCCGCTGGCCTCCGTGACGGTGAGCCCCTGGACGCCGAACGCCTGCAGAGCCTCCTTGATCTCGTCCAGCCGGTGCGGCTTCACGACTGCGGTGATGAGCTTCATGCGTCCACCTTCTTGTTCGCTGCGGCTGCCACGGCCTCGCCCGTCGCGGGCGCGGCCTTGCGGGAGCCGGCGCCGCCGCCCGCCCCGCTGAAGTCGTACGCGGTCTCCGCGTGCTCGTCCTGGTCGATGCCGGAGACCTCGACGTCCTCGTCGACCCTCATGCCGATGGTCTTGTCGAGGACGAAGGCCAGGACGGCGGAGACCACCAGAGAGTAGGCGAGTACCGCGAAGACGCCGACCGCCTGCTTGCCGAGCTGGTCGAGGCCGCCGCCGTAGAAGAGGCCCTTGGCGTCGGACTGGACACCGCCGGTGGCGAAGAGGCCGACCAGCAGGGAGCCGACGACACCGCCGACGAGGTGGACGCCGACGACGTCGAGCGAGTCGTCGTAACCGAACTTGAACTTGAGTCCCACCGCCATGGCGCACAGCAGACCGGAGACGGCGCCGACGGCGATCGCGCCGAGCGGGGAGACGGAACCGCCCGCCGGAGTGATGGCGACGAGGCCGGCGACCGCGCCGGAGGCGGCACCGAGGGTGGTGAAGGCGCCGTGGCGGATCTTCTCGTAGATGAGCCAGGCGAGCATGGCGGCGGCGGTGGCGACCTGGGTGTTGACGAACATCACCGCGCCGACGCCGTCGTCGTTGCCCAGCCACGAGCCGGCGTTGAAGCCGAACCAGCCGAACCACAGGAGCGCCGCGCCCAGCATGACCAGCGGGAGGCTGTGCGGACGCATCGGGTCCTTCTTGAAGCCGACGCGCTTGCCGATGACGAGGATGACACCGAGGGCCGCGGCTCCGGCGTTGATGTGGACGGCCGTGCCGCCGGCGAAGTCGATGACACCCATCTCGAAGAGCCAGCCGCCGGAGCCCCACACCCAGTGCGCGACCGGGAAGTAGACGACGGTGGCCCACAGGGTGATGAACAGCGCCCAGGCGGTGAACTTGACGCGATCGGCGAGGGCGCCGCTGATCAGCGCCGGTGTGATGATGGCGAACATCAGCTGGAACACGGCGAAGACGAAGACGGGAATGGTGTAGCCGTCCCAGAGCTCGTTGACACCGATGTTGCCGAGGCCGACGTAGTCCGAGCTCCATCCGACGACGGAGCCGATGTCGGTGCCGAAGGCCATGCTGAAGCCGTAGAGCACCCACAGGATGGTGACGATCCCGAGGCTGATGAAGCTCATCATCAGCATGTTCAGGGTGCTCTTGACGCGGACCATGCCTCCGTAGAAGAAGGCAAGACCTGGTGTCATGAGCATCACCAGGGCGGAACAGATGAGCATGAACCCTGTGTTGGCGGCAGACAGCTCTGGGGCGTCTGCGGCAAGGGTCGAGATGCCTGGGGGCATCGGCGTCTCCTCGTCGTCGTGCGGCCGCGTGCGGGCGGAGCCTCGGCGGACTGTGGGCGGGGCCGTTATGCCGCATGAGACTGGCGGAGCGCCGTTTCCACAGATGCCGCACGATGTTTCGTGGCGGTGACGAAGAGGTCCGGCGTGTTACGCCGTCATGAACGCACGTGTCGCCCGGGGTGGCCGAGCGTATCCTCTGCGCACAGCATGAACCGGCCACGACACCCGCCCGGTGACTTGGCAACGGGGGGAGCCGAGTCGGGCGGTTCGGGGTGGGTGTCGTGGCCGGCGTCCGGGGCCCCGGGCCGGTCAGACCGCTTCCGCGGTCTCCGGCAGCTGGGCGGTGAGACGGTCGGTGAACTGGGCCACGTCGGCAACGTCGCCGAATTCTCTGGCGGCCGTGTCGACGGTCTTGCGCAGCCGGGTGTTGACCCGCTCGGAGCGGACCCGCCTGGCGACGGTGAGCGCCCGGCCGGCGAATTCGGTGGCCTGTTCCGGTTCCCTCTTCAGCAGATGGACCGTGGCCATGCCGACCAGGTTGAGTGCGTACGACCGCTGGTGCTCGTGGTCCCGGCCGAAGAGCTCGACGGCCCGCTCCATGACCGGCTCCGCGAGGGAGGCGTACGTGGGGCTGCGGCCGGCGACGTAGGCGAGGTCCCGATAGGAGTGGGAGTTCTCGCCGTGGAGTTCCGCCTCCGAGAAGAAGCGGATCCAGTCGGGCTCGGGCTCGCCGTCGAGGCCGACGTCGGTGAAGGTGTCCTCGGCCATCCGGACCGCCCGCCGGCACTTGCTGGGCTGGCCCATGTTGGCGTAGGCGCGGGCCTCCATCGCATACAGCATGGCCTGGGTGCGGGCGGTGGCGCAGTCACGGCTGCCGTACTGGGCGAGGTGGACGAGTTCGAGGGCGTCGTCGGGGCGTCCGAGGTGGATCATCTGACGGCTCATCGAGGACAGGATGTACGAGCCGAGCGGTTTGTCGCCCGCTTCCTTGGAGGCGTGCAGGGCGAGGACGAAGTACTTCTGGGCGGTGGGCTGGAGGCCCACGTCGTAGCTCATCCAGCCGGCGAGCTCGGCCAGTTCGGCGGCGGTCCGGAAGAGGCGGCGCCGGGTGGCGGAGGGCTGCGGCTCCTGGAGCAGGTCGGTGACCTCGTGGAGCTGGCCGACGACCGCCTTGCGGCGCAGGCCGCCGCCGCACTGGGCGTCCCACTGGCGGAACATGACGGTGGTGGCCTCGAGCAGCTCGAGCTCGGGCTGGGAGAGACGGGATCCCCGCCGCGGGGGAACGGACGGCTCGCCGGCCTCGGAGCCCGGTACGGGGACGAGCCAGCGCTGCATCGGCTCCACGAGGGCGGAGCCCGCCGCGATGGAGAGCGAGCTGCCGAGGAAGCCGCGGCGCGCCAGCATCAGGTCGCTTCTGGAGAACTCGCTGAGCAGTGTGACGGTCTGGTCCCCGGCCCAGGGGAGGTCCACGCCGGACACCGACGGTGACCGGTGGACGGCGCGCAAGCCGAGGTCCTCGACGGCGACGACGCTGCCGAAGCGCTCGGAGAAGAGCTCGGACAGGATGCGGGGGATCGGCTCGCGCGGCTGCTCGCCGTCCAGCCAGCGGCGCACCCGTGAGGTGTCCGTGCTGATGTGGTGGGCGCCCATCTGCCGCGCCCGGCGGTTCACCTGGCGCGCGAGTTCGCCCTTCGACCAGCCACTGCGCAGGAACCACGAACTCAACTGCCCGTTGGGGCGCTTGCCGGCGTTCGTACCGTCTGCGCCGCTGCCACTCACTGGAGTGCCCCCGTCCGCCGAAGCCTCAATTGCCCGAACCCCTACCAGAATGACGCCGATTGCAACCTGCCGTAACGGTCTTGCACCCGTCGAACACGGAACCGCATTGCCTCCGGCATACCCGGAAGCGGACTGCAATTGCAGGTTGATGCACCGACGGTAATCCTACGATCACGGCCTCAGCGAGTGGGATTGCAGAAACGCCACCATTCGCCACCCCTCCGAGTGAACCCACTTCCGGCCGACCGCGATTCACTTGACATACGACGATCAGGAGCCGATGGAGCGTTGCACGTGCGGGCGCGCGCAGGTCTCCGCACTCCCCCACGCACCACCGCACACCGTCGGCACTCCGGACAGGAGGACGGAGAGTCACGAGAATGCTTCGGATCGTAACCACAGGCGCCTACGGCACGTTGGAGGGGGTATGGGCTTCACGATCGGCGGCACCCGTGGGATCGGACAGATCCGGGCGGGCTCCCGGCGCCGCGGGCGCACGACAGAGGCCACCGCGGTGGCCGAGTACACCGGCCTGTGGGGCTGGGCGGTGATTCCGGGCGCGCGCGCCGCCTCCGGCAAGTGCTCCTGCGGAGACGCCGGCTGCGCGGCCCCCGGCGCACACCCCCTCGGCTTCGCGCTGGAGGTCCCCGCCGGCGCCACGCTCGACGAGGCGGGCAAGGCGTGGGCCGACGTGCCCGGGGCGTCGCTGCTGCTGCCGGCCGGCCGGACCTTCGACATCCTCGACGTGGCCGCGGTGGCAGGCCGCCGTGCGCTGGTGCGGATGGAGCGGATGGGCCTGCCGCTCGGGCCCGTCTGCGCCACGCCCGACGGCCGCTGCCAGTTCTTCGTCGCTCCCGGCGCGGCCGCCGAACTGCCCCGGCTGCTGTACCGGATGGGCTGGGACGACGCCGATCTGGACCTGCGCTGCCTCGGCCCCGGTGACCACATCACCGCCCCGCCGTCGGACCGCGGCGGCCTGGGACCGGTCCGCTGGCTGCGCCCCCCGTCCCTCGACACGGCGACCGCTCCTCCGGAGGCCCGGCTGCTGCTGGGCACCCTGGCGTACATCTGCCACCGCAGCGGGTCCTGACCCCGCTGACACGAGAGCGCCCGGCCGTCCCGTGACGGCCGGGCGCTCTCGTGCGCGCAGGATTGAGTTCAGTCGCCGATCAGGGCGTCGACGAACGCCTCGGGCTCGAAAGGCGCCAGGTCGTCCGCGCCCTCACCC
Source organism: Streptomyces sp. NPDC048389 (assembly GCF_040706335.1). Taxonomy (NCBI): domain Bacteria; kingdom Bacillati; phylum Actinomycetota; class Actinomycetes; order Kitasatosporales; family Streptomycetaceae; genus Streptomyces; species Streptomyces sp. NPDC048389. The sequence goes on from NZ_JBEZKP010000020.1 coordinate 60,483, forward strand.
AGGCCCACGAGCTTGACGGGCACGCCCAGCTCGCGCTGGACCGCGACGACGATGCCGCCCTTGGCGGTGCCGTCCAGCTTCGTCAGCACGATGCCGGTGATGTCCACGACCTCGGCGAAGACCCTCGCCTGCACCAGTCCGTTCTGACCGGTGGTGGCGTCCAGGACGAGCAGGATCTCGTCCAGCGGACCGTGCTTCTCCACGACCCGCTTGACCTTGCCGAGCTCGTCCATCAGCCCGGTCTTGGTGTGCAGGCGGCCGGCGGTGTCGATGAGCACGACGTCCGCGCCCTCCGCGATGCCCTCCTTGACCGCGTCGAAGGCGACGGAGGCCGGGTCACCGCCTTCCGGCCCCCGCACGGTGCGAGCGCCGACGCGCTCGCCCCAGGTCTGCAGCTGGTCGGCGGCGGCGGCACGGAAGGTGTCCGCGGCGCCCAGCACGACCGAGCGGCCGTCCGCGACCAGGACACGGGCGAGCTTGCCCGTGGTGGTGGTCTTCCCGGTGCCGTTGACACCGACGACCATGACGACGCCGGGGGTGTCGAGACCGCTCTCGGTCTTGACCGCACGGTCGGCGTCGGTGCCGATGAGGTGCAGCAGCTCCTCGCGGAGCAGGGTGCGCAACTGCTCGGGCGTGCGCGTGCCGAGCACCTTCACCCGCTCGCGCAGCCGCTCGACGAGCTCCTGGGTGGGAGCGACGCCGACATCGGCGGTGAGCAGCGTGTCCTCGATCTCCTCCCAGGTGTCCTCGTCGAGGTGCTCACGGGACAGGAGCGTGAGGAGCCCCTTGCCGAGCGAGTTCTGCGAACGGGCCAGCCGGGCACGGAGCCGGACGAGCCGGCCGGCGGTCGGCTCCGGGATCTCGACGGCGGGCGCGGGGGCCTCGGCGACGACCGGGTCCTCGACGGCCACGGGGGTTTCGACGGCCTCCTCGGCCGTCGGAAGGTCGACCTCCTCGATGGTGCGGCGGGGTTCGTCCAGCGGTGTCTCCGCCTCGTCGCCGACATGCGGTTCGGCGGGCGGAGCGGTGATGGTCGGCGAACTCGGCGGTGCCTGCGGGGGCAGCTGCTTCTTCTTGCGGCTGGTGACCACGAGGCCGCTGATCGCGCCGATCGCGACCAGGGCGATGACTACGGCAAGGATGACGATTTCCATAACGCGTCCCAGTATGCGCGACCTCCCCCGAGCTGCTCCGCTCTCCGGCCCCGGGGCGTCGGGCCCTGCGGGCCGGGAGAGAGGAGCCTGCGGGCCGGGTGAGGGGGCCGGGTGAGCGCGTGCCCGGGCGAGGTGCCGCAACCCCTGTCCATCTGACGCCATGTCAGCTACCGTCCCCGCGCCATCCCACACCCGGCGGAGGGGGACGTCCCATGGCCTTCACGGTGGTCCGGTTCAACCTGGTGGATCCTGTCGCGACGCCGCAGGCCCTCGCGGCCCGCTACCGCGCGGCCCTGGAGATGGCCGCGTACGCCGACGCCCACGGCATCGACACGGTCCAGACCGAGGAACACCACGGCGCCGCCGACAACTGGCTGCCGTCTCCGCTGACCTTCGCCGGCGCTGTCCTCGGCGCCACCCGCCGTATCGCGGTCACCGTGTCGGCGATCATCGGCCCGCTGCACGACCCGTTGCGGCTGGCCGAGGATCTCGCCGTACTGGACCTGGTCGGCGAGGGCCGGCTGGTGACGGTCGCGGGTATCGGTTACCGGCCCGAGGAGTACGAGCAGCTGGGGGTGGAGTGGAGTCGGCGCGGGGCGCTGCAGGACGAGCTGCTGGAGACGCTGCTGGCTGCCTGGACCGGAGAGAGCTTCACCTACCGGGGCCGTACCGTGCGGATCACCCCGCGCCCGTGCACCCGGCCGCATCCGACGCTGCTGGTCGGCGGATCCTCGCGGGCCGCGGCACGGCGGGCGGCCCGCTTCGGCCTGCCGTTCTTCCCCAGCGCCCATCTGCCGGAGCTGGAGGCGTACTACGAGGAGAGGCGGGCCGAGTACGGGACCGGGGGCTTCTGCGTGATGCCCGCGGAGAAGACGCCGCTGCTGCATCTCTCGGAGGATCCCGACCGTGCGTGGGCGCTGTACGGGGAGCATTTCCTGTACGAGGCGCGGGCTTACGCCTCGTGGCAGTCGGGGGGCATCCACTCCGCGGTGCGCTCCGTCGCGGAGACGGTCGAGGAGCTGCGGAGTGAGGGGGTGTACCGGATCGTGACACCGGACGAGTGCGTGGGGCTGGGCGCGGAGAGCCTGGTGCTGCACCCGCTGTGCGGTGGCATGCCGTTGGAGGAGGGCCGGCGCAGCCTCCGGCTGCTGTGCGAACGGGTGCTGCCCCGGCTCACGCGCTGAGCCGGGGCAGTTTCCGTGACGAGGAGAGGGGCAGCGGGGATTAGCCCATCTCCTCCAACGCCTTGCCCTTCGTCTCCTTGACGTACCGGAGTACGAAGGGGATCGAGAGCACGGCGAAGACCGTGTAGATCACATAGGTGCCGGAGAGGTTCCAGTCCGCGAGGCTCGGGAAACTCGCGGTGATGGTCCAGTTCGCGATCCACTGCGCGGAGGCGGCGACGCCGAGAGCGGCGGCGCGGATGCGGTTCGGGAACATCTCGCCGAGGAGGACCCAGACAACGACGCCCCACGAGAGCGCGAAGAAGAGCACGAAGCCGTGCGCGGCGATCAGCGCCACGACGCCCTGGGTCTCCGGCAGCTTGCCGTCCACGAGGTCCGCGGAGAAGGCCCATGCCTCCAGGGCCAGCGCGAGCGCCATACCGGTGGAGCCGATGAGCGCGAGCGGCCGGCGGCCGATCCGGTCGACGAGCACCATCGCGATCACGGTGCCGATGATGTTGATGATCGACGTGGTGAACGAGTAGAAGAACGAGCTGGAAGGGTCGACACCCACCGACTGCCACAGGGTCGCCGAGTAGTAGAAGGCGACGTTGATGCCGACGAGCTGCTGGAAGACCGACAGCCCGATGCCGACCCAGACGATGGGCAGGAAGCCGAAGCGGCTGCCGAGCAGGTCCCGGAAGGTGGATTTGTGCTCCCGGCGCATCGCGCGGTCGATCTCCATGACGCGGGCGTCGAGGTCGACGTTCTTGCCCTCGACCTCGGAGAGGACCTGCCTCGCCCGGTCCATCTTGCCGACGGAGATGAGGAAGCGGGGCGATTCGGGGATCGCGAAGGACAGCAGTCCGTAGAGGACGGCCGGGACGACCTCCACGCCCAGCATCCACTGCCATGCCTCGAGACCGGCGATCTCACCGCGCTGCTTGCCGTCGGCGAACTGCAGGATGCCGTAGTTCACCAGCTGGGAGACGGCGATGCCGATCACGATCGCGGCCTGCTGGAAGGAGGCGAGCCGCCCTCGGTAGGCCGGCGGGGAGACCTCGGCGATGTAGGCGGGGCCGATGACGGAGGCCATGCCGATGGCGAAGCCGCCGACGGTCCGCCACAGGGCGAGGTCCCACAGGGCGAACGGCATCGCGGAGCCGAGGGCGCTGGCGGTGAAGAGCACGGCCGCGATCTGCATGCAGCGGATGCGCCCGATGCGGTCGGCGATCCGGCCGGCGGTGGCGGCACCGACGGCACAGCCGATCAGGGCGACGGCGATGACCTGGGCGAGGGTTCCGGAGCCGATCTCGTAGCGGTCGCGGATCGCCTCGACGGCGCCGTTGATCACTGAGCTGTCGTAACCGAAGAGGAAACCGCCCATCGCGGCGGCGGCCGTGATGAAGACGACATGCACAAGGTGATCGGGGTGGGCCGAGCGGGCTCCCGATGCCGGTGGCGGCTGCGCGGTGCTGGTCACGTCTACTCCTGGGGGCGTCCGGCAGCGTCGCCGGGCGTGCGGGGCGAGCCCTCCGAAGTGGCACACGACGTCGAGTGCCGCACCACTTGAAGGTAAAAGCAACGTTGCAGAGAATATGCCTTCAAGTTTCGAAGTCAAGGCCCGGCCTGAAATCGAGTCCGCCCAATTCGGGGTGACTTGCTTTCAAGTCTTGAAGGGTTGTCGCAGGCGGCATCGAACGTCAACGAAGGCGCTGGCTGATGACCTTGGAGACACCGTCGCCCTGCATGGAGACGCCGTACAGCGCGTCCGCGACCTCCATGGTCCGCTTCTGGTGCGTGATCACGATCAGCTGGGAACTCTCCTGGAGCTCCTGCATGATCCGGATCAGCCGCTGGAGGTTCGTGTCGTCGAGGGCCGCTTCGACCTCGTCCATCACATAGAACGGACTCGGCCGGGCCTTGAAGATCGACACCAGCAACGCCACGGCCGTGAGCGACCGCTCCCCGCCCGACAGCAGCGACAGCCGCTTGACCTTCTTGCCGGGCGGCCGTGCCTCGACGTCCACGCCCGTGGTGAGCATGTTGTCGGGGTCGGTCAGTACGAGCCGCCCCTCGCCGCCGGGGAAGAGCCGGGAGAAGACGCCCTCGAACTCACGGGCCGTGTCCCGGTACGCCTCGGTGAAGACCTGCTCGACGCGTTCGTCCACCTCCTTCACCACCTGGAGAAGGTCGGCGCGGGTCTTCTTCAGGTCCTCGAGCTGCTCCGACAGGAACTGGTGGCGCTCCTCCAGCGCCGCGAACTCCTCCAGGGCGAGCGGATTCACCTTGCCGAGCTGTTGATACGCCCGTTCGGCCGACTTGAGGCGCTTTTCCTGTTCCGTGCGGACGAAACGCCTCGGCTGGTTCCTGGGGTGCTCCGGGTCCTCCGGAAGATCCTCGCCCTCCGCCGGGGGCGACGGCGGAACCAGCTGGTCGGGACCGTAATCGGATACCAGTCCGGCCGGCTCGACCCCAAGCTCCTCCAGGGCCTTCCCCTCCAACTGCTCGATCCTCAGCCGCTTCTCGGCACCGATCACCTCCCCGCGGTGCACGGAGTCGGTCAGCTTGTCGAGCTCGCCCTTGAGGTCGCGCCCGGCACTGCGGGCGGCGGCCAGCTCCCGCTCCCGCTCGCCCTTGGCGGCCTCGGCCGCCGTCCGCTCCGCCTCGGCCCGCACCAGCGACACCTCGACGTGGGCCAGGAGCCGACGGGCGCCGGCGGCTACGGCCGCCGCGACCTCGGCCTCGTGACGCATCCGGGCACGCCGCCGGTCCGCCCGCGCCCGCGCCTCGCGCTCGGCGCGCGCGCCGCGGTCGAGCGCGTCCGCACGTCCCGCGAGCCCTTTCACGCGCTCCTCGTGCGTACGGAGATGGAGGCGGGCCTCCATCTCCGTCTGGCGGGCGTTGGCACCATCGGCGGCCAGCCGGTCGCGCACATGGGTGTCGGGCTCCTCCTCGACCGGAGCCTCTTCGGCGACGAGCAGCCGCTCGGCCAGCTCCTCCGCCTCCTCGGCCGCCCGCTCCAGGGCCTCCTGGGCACGGGCCGCGGCCGCGGCGGTCCGCTCGGCCTCGCCCGCCGCGCCCCTGGCCTGACCGGACAACCGGCCGAGCCGTCCGGACACGGCCGACTTCGCCCGGTCGGCGGCGCGCCGCCGCTCCCCGAGCTCCTCCACCAGCGCGGCGCATTCGGCGCGGCGCGCGGCGGCCTCCTGCTGGGCGGCCGCCAGTTCGTCGCACCGGCCGGCCAGTTCCTCGAGCTCTGCCGCCGCCTCGTCGACGGACGCCTGCACCTCGAGCAGGCTGGGGGCGCCTGCGGACCCGCCCTGCGCGTAGTGCGCACCGAGCACGTCCCCCTCGGCGGTCACGGCGGTGAGCCCGGGCCGCGCGTACACCAGATCCTCCGCGTCCTCGAGCGTCCCCACGACCACCGTCCCACGCAGCAGCCGCCGCACGGCCGGCATCAGTTCCGCGGGCCCGCGTACGAGCCCCACGGCGTCGATACCGGCGTGCGTCCCACCGGCGCCCTCCAGGATGCCGGGCCCGTCCGTGCCGGTGGCGCCCGGGGCACGTGCCGTGTCTGCGGCATCTGCTGCGTCCACGGCATCCGCCGAGGCGACGATCAGGGCCGCGCGGCCCGCGTCCTGCTTACGGAGAAGGCGGATCGCCTCCGCCGCCGTGGACGGGTCGGCGACGGCCACCGCGTCCGCCGCGGCGCCCAGGGCCGCCGCCACCGGGATCTCGTAGCCGGGCGTCACGGTGAGCAGCGCGGCGGCCGGGCCGAGCAGCCCGGAGAGCCGGTCCCGCGCCCCGAGGAGCGCGCCGGTCCCGTCCTTGCGCCGCAGGCCCAGCGCGAGCGCCTCGCGGCGGGCGGCCACGGCCGCGCGCTCGCGTTCCGCCGTGGTGAGCGCCTCACGGGCCGTGCCCAGCGCGGACTCCGCGTCGGCCAGCTCACGTTTCGCCGCCTCGTGCCGTCCGGCGAGTTCCGAGTCGTCGGCGTCGAGTGCGTCGACCTCGGCCTTGAGCTCCTCGTACTCCTCCTGCGCGGCGACGGCCCGCTCCCCGGCCTCGTCGCGGGCGGCGGCCAGCCGGTCGATCTCGGCCTGGGCCGACGCCGCGCGCGAACGGGCCGCGTTGACCTGACCGCTCAGCCGGGCGAGTCCTTCGCGGCGGTCGGCGATGGCCCGCGCCACGTCCTTGAGACGCCGCTCCTCGACGACCAGCTCACGCTCCAGCTCGGCGCGGTGTGCGACGGTGTCCTCGAGGGCCCGTTCTGCCGCTTCCAGCGCTGCCTCGAGCTCCGCCTCCTGCTCGCGGACACGGGCGGCCTCACGCTCCATGTCCTCGGGGTCCCGGCCGCGCCGCTCCTCAACAGGCTGGGCGGTGGCGCTCTTCACCCGGGCGTCGGCCAGGGAGATCGTGCCGCGTACCCGTTCGGCGAGCTGGGACAGCTCGTACCAGGTCTGCTGGGCGCGCTGAAGCCGGGGTGCGAGCCGCCGTACCTCGTCCTCGAGGTCCGCCTCTCGGGTCAGGGCCGTCTTGAGCTCCGCCTCCGCGGCCTCCTTGCGCTGCTTGAGCGCGGCCTCGTCGGCGACCTCGCTGCGCAGTGCCTCCCGCATCCGTACGAGATCGTCGGCGAGCAGCCTGAGCCGGGCGTCGCGCAGGTCGGCCTGGATGACGGCGGCGCGCCTGGCCACCGCCGCCTGCCGGCCGAGCGGCTTGAGCTGGCGGCGCAGTTCGTCGGTGAGGTCCTGGACACGGGCGAGGTTGGCCTGCATCGCGTCCAGTTTCCGCAGCGCCTTCTCCTTGCGCCTGCGGTGTTTGAGGACACCGGCGGCCTCCTCGATGAAGGCGCGGCGCCCCATCGGGTCCGCGTGGAGCACGGAGTCGAGCTGCCCCTGGCCGACGATGACGTGCATCTCACGGCCGATTCCGGAGTCGGAGAGCAGCTCCTGGATGTCCAGGAGGCGGCAGGTGTCACCGTTGATCTGGTACTCGCTGCCGCCGTTGCGGAACATGATCCGCGTGATGGTGACTTCGGCGTACTCGATGGGCAGGGCGCCGTCGGAGTTGTCGATGGTCAGGGACACCTCGGCGCGGCCGAGCGGCGGCCGCCCGGTCGTCCCGGCGAAGATGACGTCCTCCATCTTCCCGCCGCGCAGCGACTTGGCGCCCTGCTCCCCCATGACCCAGGACAGCGCGTCCACGACATTGGACTTGCCGGAGCCGTTGGGCCCCACGACGCAGGTGATCCCCGGCTCGAACCGCAGGGTGGTGGCCGAGGCGAAGGACTTGAAACCGCGCAGGGTCATGGCCTTGAGGTGCACGCCGCCGGACTCTACCTCTCACTTGCGGTTTCACCTCTGTAGGCGCAGGGCACATCAGATGTTGAAGAAGCCACTTCGGCATACGGGGGCGAAAAAGAGCATACGGGGGCGAAAAGAAAGAAGGGACGCCGGAGGCGTCCCTTGCATATCTTGCTGCGCGATGACTCTGTCGGACGCCGAGCTCAGGTGAGCGCGGGTTCCGCCCGGGGCACATCGATGTCGATGTCGTCGAGCAGCGACTCTCCGGGGTGCTGAGCGACGGCGGCGTTGAGCGCGTCGTTCTCGGACTGGATCCGTACAAGCTCGGATTCGAGGTCCTGGACGCGCTGCTGAAGCCGTCGCATCTCGGCGAGGAGTCGCGGGTCGGAACCGCCGACGTAACCGAGAAGCGCCTTTGCCATGATGGATGGTCCTCCACACTGAGTGACCGACCGAAGCGGTGTGGGTCGTGAGGGATTCGCACCCGCGGTGCTCGGCAGTCTTCGTTGTACTGCTTGTCGTGCCGCGTTTCTTACTGCCAAACAGCTCAGGTGCGCGGGGCTTCCAGAGTCTCACCAAAAAGTTTGACGGTCAACACGATCACGCCCCGTATCGGCGGGCGGCCCGGGGGCATACGGCCGCTGAAACCGCGGCGGTGCCTGACCTGCGGGGCCCTGGGGGCGTGACGATCATCTTTCCTGGCGCAGCCTGGCACGGCAAGCCTCTTCTTGGCAACCACCAGGTAGTTTCCGTCCACGACCCGTTGCTCGTGGCACCCTCCCGGGCGCCTCCCGGCGGCCCGTCGCGGTGTTCGTCACCGGATGGCGAAGTCCGGGTAACCGCCCCGGGGCGTGTCCCAGATCTCAGTGACGCCGTCGACGCGACCGGGTGTGTCGTCGGAGCGAAGCCACTCCAGCAAACGGTGGCAATTCTCACGTGACCCCTCGGCCACCACCTGCACCCTGCCGTCGTCAAGATTCAGGGCGAAACCCGTAAGTCCCCCGATCTCCAGAGCGTTTGCCCTGGTGAACCAGCGGAAGCCCACGCCCTGTACTCGGCCGCGTACCCAGGCGGTCAGTCGTGCAGTGTCGTTCATGACTGCAAGGTAACCGGCCAATTGGGTCCACATCACTTCCGCCCCGAGCCGCATGGCGTACAGTCCGGACGCAATCAGCCTCACTCCTACGGGTGAGTCCGTTTGACGCTCGACGTCGCGCACCAGGAAGGCACCGCAGATGGGTCGCCATCGACGCTCAGCCCCCGCGTCGGCCGCAACCGACCAAGCGGCAGGATCGGCAGGCAGGCACCGAGGCGGTGCGCGCCGGAAGAAGCGGGCTGGTCTGCCCATACGCACCGGACTGCTCGGGGCTTCCGCCGCCATGGCCGTCGGCGCCGTGGCCGTGACCACCGGCATCCTGCCCGGCGGCGACGACAAGTACACCGTGGGCGCGGGCTCCGACCTGCAGGCCGAGATGCGCAAGGAGGTGCCGTCGAGGCTCCATGCGCAGGGCGACGCGAGCGCCGATCCGACGGCGAGCCAGTCGACCACGCCCAGCCGCAGCGCCGCGCCGTCGAAGACGCCGTCCAAGAGCCCGGCCGAGACCCCGTCCGAGACGGCCTCCCCGAAGCCGTCGAAGACGGCCGAGAAGTCCAAGGCGCCCGCGAAGCCCACGACCTCCGCCCCGGCGGCACCGTCCAAGGAGACGACCCGGCCCCCGGAGGCGAAGAAGACGCCGACCTCGGAGCCGACCCGCGAGGTGACACGCGCTCCGGAGCGCACCGTGACCCCGTCACGGACGGCCACTCCCGCCACGTCGGCCGCAGCCGTGGCGGAGGCCGAGGTGTTCGACCTGGTCAACGCCGAGCGCGCGAAGGTGGGCTGCAGCCCGCTGAAGGCCAGCGGGGCACTGTCCGACCTGGCCCGCGCGCACAGCAAGGACATGGCGTCGCGCGGCTTCTTCGACCACACCAACCCCGACGGCGAGACGCCCTGGGCCCGTGCGGAAGAGACCGGCGTCAGCGGCCTCGGCGGCGAGAACATAGCCCGCGGGCAGTCCGACGCCCAGGCGGTCATGGCTTCGTGGATGAACAGCGAGGGGCACCGCGCGAACATTCTGAACTGCGACTTCACGACGATGGGCGTCGGTGTGCACATGGGCGAGGGCGGCCCGTGGTGGACGCAGAACTTCGGCTACTGAGCTTCGGCTACTGAACACCTTCAGCCACTGGTCTTCAGTCAGTGATCTTCAGCCACTGATCTTTCGTCACTGACCTTTCGTCACTGAACCGCTTCGGACATCGGTGAGAGAGCCCGGCACCGCCCCCACCTGTCCGGGCCCACTCGCGTGCGGCCCGAGGTGGTTCCCGCGCCGGCGGCCGGCGGGCCGCGTCAGGAGGCGGTGCGCGGCAGGCGCTGGCAGCGGGGGCAGAAGTAACTGGACCGGTTCATCCAGGGGCGGCGGCGCATCGGGGTGCCACAGCGCCGGCAGGGCTCGCCCTCCCGCCCGTACGCGTCGAGGGACCGGTCGAAGTAACCCGACTCGCCGTTCACATTGACGTACAGGCTGTCGAAGCTGGTGCCGCCGACCGCGAGGGCGGCCGTCATGACGTCGCGGACATGGCGGAGCAGTTCGGCGGAGCGCGGGCGGGTGAGCGTCGCGGTCGGCCGCTCGTAGTGGAGCTTCGCCCTCCAGAGCGCCTCGTCGGCGTAGATGTTGCCGACGCCGCTGATCAGCGACTGGTCGAGCAGGGCACGCTTCACGGTGGTCCGTCGGGCCCGTATCGCCGCGTGGAACACCGCGTCGTCGAAGAGCGGGTCGAGCGGATCGCGGGCGATGTGGGCGAGGACGTCGGGCAGGCCGTCCGGCGCGTTCTCGTGCAGGGACAGGCCGCCGAAGGTGCGCTGGTCCACGAAGCGCAGCTCGGTGCCGAGCGGGTCCGCGAAGCGGACGCGGACACGCAGATGCTTCTCGTCGGCGGCGTTCTGCGGCTGCACGAGGAGCTGGCCGCTCATGCCGAGGTGGCCGAGGACCGAGGTGTCGGTGTCCGCGAGAGGCAGCCAGAGGTACTTGCCGCGCCGGCAGGCGTCGCCGACGGTCCGGTCCCGGAGCCGCGCCGCGAAGTCCTCCGCGCCGGCCGGGTGCCGACGGATCGCCCGCGGGTGCAGCACCTCTACCTCGGCGATCGTCCGCCCGCTGACCCAGCTCTGCAGGCCGCGGCGTACGACTTCGACCTCGGGCAGCTCGGGCACGGGTCTCCTCCGGCGGCTCATTCGGGTGACGCCCGCAGCGTACCGCCCGGCGAAGGGACGGCGGCAGGCAGGGAAAAGGGGGGACAGAACAGGCCGGGAAAGAGGGGGAGAGCCGTGCGGCCCCCGCCCGGAAGGCAGGGGCCGCACAGGGTACTGCTGTCGGTCGGCGGAGCGCCGACCTCAGGCCGTGGCCCGGTCCGCCGGTTCCGGCTCGGAAGGGGCGTCGGCGTCCCCTCCTCCGTCGGCAGCCGTCCCGCTCGCGGCTGCGGCCCGGGCCGCTGCCGCGCGCTGGTCCGCGGCGGTACGGATCTCCCGCCACGCGGACTCCGCCGCCTGCTGCTCCGCTTCCTTCTTGCTGCGGCCGGTGCCGGTGCCGTACGAGACACCACCGACGCGGGCGGCAGCAGTGAAGGTCTTCTCGTGGTCCGGACCGGTCTCGGTGACCAGGTACTCGGGGACACCAAGACCCTCGGCCGCGGTGAGCTCCTGGAGACTGGTCTTCCAGTCCAGGCCCGCACCGAGGTTGGAGGACTTCTCGATCAGCGGGTCGAAGAGCCGGTGCACCAGCTCGGACGCCGCATCGAGGCCCTGGTCGAGATAGACCGCACCGATCACCGCTTCAAGGGTGTCGGCGAGGATGGACGCCTTGTCCCGGCCTCCCGTGCCCTCTTCACCACGGCCGAGCCGGATGAAGGAGCCGAGTTCCAGACCGCGGCCGACCTCCGCCAGCGCACGCGAATTGACCACCGCGGCCCGCAGCTTGGCCAGCTGTCCCTCGGGCAGGTCGGGGTGGGTGCGGTACAGCGTGTCGGTGACCACCAGGCCGAGCACGGAGTCCCCGAGGAACTCGAGACGCTCGTTGGTGGGCAGACCGCCGTTCTCGTACGCGTACGAACGGTGGGTCAGCGCACGCACCAGAAGGGCGGACTCGAGCTGATACCCGAGCCGCCCTTCCAGAAGCGTGTGGGACGAGGCATTGTCCGTCTTACTGGACTCAGACATCGCGCCTCTCACCGGCCGCTCAGACCTCGAGGACCTGGCGCTTGTTGTAGGTGCCGCAGCTGGGGCACGCGATGTGCTGCTGCTTCGGCTCCTGGCAACGCTCACACGAAACCAGGGTGGGGACCGCAGCCTTCCACTGCGACCGGCGGTGGCGCGTGTTGCTGCGCGACATCTTCCGCTTCGGAACAGCCACGGCTACTTCTCCTGCTTCTCGTCGACGCCCGCTTCGGCGCCGCCCATGTTGTCCTTCTCGCCGTCCTGAACGGTCTCGGCGAGTCCCTGCAGTGCCGCCCAACGAATGTCGACGGCGTCGTGGTGGTGGTCCGGGTTCTCGTCCAGCCTGACCCCGCACTCGGGGCACAGACCTTCGCAGGTCTCCCGGCACACCGGCTGCATCGGCAGTGCGAGCACCACCGCATCACGCAGCACGGATTCGAGGTCGAACAGGCCGTCCTCGAGAAAGAACCTGTCCTCGTCGTCCTCTTCGCCGTCGGCGGGCTCCGCGGTGCGGCCCCTGTCGTCGGCGTCGGGGTACGTGAACAGCTCCTGGAAGTCCGCGGCGACCTCATGGCGCAGCGGCTCCAGACACCTTACGCACTCCCCCTCGGCGCTCGCACGGGCGGTGCCTGTGACGAGCACACCTTCCATGACGGACTCGAGGCGGAGGTCCAGCTCCACCGGCGCGCCTTCCGGCACACCGACGACATCGGCGATGCCGAGGTCCTTGGGAGCTTCCACCGTGCGGGAGATCCGCTGGAGAGCGCCGGGCCGCCGCCCCAGCTCGTGCGTGTCGAACACGAGGGGGTTGCGATGGTCGAGGCGCGTGCTCAGGGGACTTCCTGCTTTCGGTTCGTGGGGAGGGCCGTCCCGGTTCGTGGAGCGAAGCGGGCAGCCGGGATCGCGGAACTACGCGCGACCGAAGAACCAGGGTACTTCAACAGCGGCGATAGACCCAATCCGGGGCCGCTCAGCGCCCCTGCTCGTACCGGTTCAGCTGCTCCAGGTCGATCATGCTGGTGTCGAAGAGGCTGGTCTCGTCCAGCGCGGCGCCCTGCTGCGACTGCGGCTGGTGCTGCGGCGCAGCCGACGGCTGCGGCGGGAGGGGCGGCTCGGGCTGTCCGTAGGTGTACACGTCCTGGTGCCGGTACTGCCCGTATGCCTGGTCCTGGTCCTGCCCGTACGCCTGGTCCCGGCCGTACGCCTGGTCCCGGTCCTGCCCGTACACCTGGTCCCGGCCGTATGCCTGCTCGTGGCCGTCGTAGCCCCCCGACGCGTACGGGTCGGGCTGCTGGTGGCCCGCGTACGCCTCCTGCGGCTGGTACGAGTAGAGGTCCGGTCGGGCGGGCGGCTGCGGCTCGGGCTGCGCCTGCTGGTAGGCGTAGGCGTCCGGCCGCTCGCGCTCGGAGGGCGGCTCGGCGATCTCCGCGAGGCCGGCGAGGTAGTCCGCGTCGCTCGTGTGCTGGTGGCCCGCGGCGTCCTGGGCGGCCATGTGCGCGCCGAGTTCGTCGGTGGCGATCCGTCCGTGCAGCTTCTGGCGGCCCCGGCCGACGGCGTCGAGTGTCTTGGAGAGCACGGCCTCGAAGGCGCCCAGCTTGGTGTCGACGTACTGGTCGGCACGCTGGATGAGCGTCTGCGGGTCGCTGCTGTGCTCCGGGGCGTCCTCGTCGGCGTAGCCCTGCTCGTCGAGACCCGGGCCCCGGCCGAGGAGCTTCTCGCGGCCGCGGTCGACCGAGCCGATGGTCTTGGTGAGGACGACCTCGAAGTTGGCGAGCTTGGAGTCGACGTAGTCGTCGGCCTCGGCGCGGATCTCGTCGGCCTCGCGGCGGGCCTCGGCGAGGATGCGGTCGGCCTCGTCCTGGGACTGACGGGCGATCTGGGTGTCCGAGATCAGGGAACCGCGCTCGGCGCGGGCGGACTCGATGATCCGCTCGGCCTCGCGGCGGGCCTGCTCGACGAGTTCCTCACGGCCGCCGATGAGCTCCTGGGCCTGGGCGAGGGAGCCGGGAAGCGCCTCGCGCACTTCTTCGAGCATGGCGAGCAGTTCGGCGCGGTTGACCACGCAGGACGCCGACATGGGCATGGAGCGGGCGCTCTTGACCGCTTCGACGATCTCGTCGAGCTTCTTCTGCACGTCCACCGTGGTTCGCCACTCTCTACTGCGGATTGGAGACGGACGGGCACGACTGTACGGGCAGTCCGCGGCCGCCCGACACCGGATGACGGATTGTCAGTCAGCCTTCTCCGCGAGCCGCTGGACGAGCGCCCGGTGGACCGTCGGCGGCAGCAGGTGGGAGACGTCGCCGCCCCAGGCCGCGACCTCCTTGACCAGGCTGGAGGAGAGGAAGCTGTAGGTCGGATTGGTGGGGACGAACAGGGTCTCCACCCCCGAGAGGCCGTTGTTCATCTGGGCCATCTGCAACTCGTAGTCGAAGTCGCTGACCGCGCGCAGCCCCTTGACGATCGCGGGGATGTCGCGTTCCTTGCAGAAATCGACGAGGAGGCCGTGGTGGGACTCCACCACGACGTTCCCGTATTCGCCGGTGACCTCGCGGATCATCTCCATCCGCTCGTCGACCGTGAACAGCCCCTGCTTTGACTTGTTGATCATCACCGCGACGTGTACGACGTCGTACAGCTTGGAGGCGCGGGCGATGATGTCGAGGTGTCCGTTGGTGATGGGGTCGAACGACCCCGGACAGACTGCGCGGCGCAACTGAAGTCCCTCGCTCTCCGGTCCGGTCATGGTGCGTCTTCGCACGTGGCGGCGCGACCGTACCAAAGCGTCCCCTCGCCGTAGCGCCGGGACCGCAGTGGCGTGAAGCCCATGGGCCACTTGAATTCTCCGCCTCTGGTGCTGCGCTCCACGGTGACGAGAGCATCGTCTGTGAGCCAGCCCTGAAGGCGGAGTGTGAGCAGGATCTCGCAGAGATCGTCATCGGTGACGGCGTACGGCGGGTCGAGAAAGACCACGTCGTAGGGGCTCTCCGGAGCCGGTCCTGTCACGATCTGTTCCGCCTTGCCGGTACGGACCTCCGCGCCGGGCAGACCGAGCGCTCGAACGTTCTCCCGTACGACCCGGGCCGCGCGGGCGTCCGCCTCGACGAGCAGGGCGTGGGACGCGCCACGGGACAGCGCCTCCAGGCCGACGGCGCCGGAGCCCGCGTACAGATCGGCGACGCGAATGCCCGCGATGGAGCCGAGCCGGGCCTCCCAGCTGGAGAACAGCCCCTCCCGGGCGCGGTCGGACGTGGGGCGGGTGCCGGTGCCGGGCGGGACGGCGAGGCGGCGTCCGCCGGCGATGCCGGCGATCACGCGGGTCATGAAGGGCCTCTCTGCCTCTCTGTGCGGGCTCAGCTCCTTGCGGGCTTGCCTCTGTGCGGGCTCAGCTCTGTGCGGGCTGACATCTTCCACGGGCCGGGCCGGGCCGGGGGCCGTGCCGGCCGACGGTGCCGGTCATCCGTACGGGTCGACGTGCCCAGTCTCTCAGCCCTTGTCGAGATACCGCTCGCGCTCCTTGTCGAGCAGGGCGTCCAGCGCGATTCGCAGCTCGGGCAGGTGTGCCAGCTCCGGGTCGGCGGCGACGACCGCGACCGCCTCCTTTCTGGCCGCCGCGATGACCTCCTCGTCCTCGATGACGGCGAGCATCCGCAGCGAGGAACGCACACCGGACTGGGCCTGGCCCAGGACATCGCCCTCACGGCGCTGTTCGAGGTCGATCCGGGAGAGCTCGAAGCCGTCGAGGGTCGCGGCGACTGCTGCCAGGCGCTGACGCGCCGGGCTCGCCTCCGGCATCTCGGTCACCAGCAGGCACAGCCCGGGTGCCGAGCCGCGGCCGACGCGGCCGCGCAGCTGATGGAGCTGCGAGACGCCGAACCGGTCGGCGTCCATGATCACCACGGCGGTGGCGTTGGGGACGTTCACGCCGACCTCGATGACGGTGGTGGCGACCAGGACGTCGACCTCCCCCGCCGCGAAGCGGCGCATCACCGCGTCCTTGTCGTCGGGCTGCATCCGCCCGTGCAGCACCTCCACGCGCAGCCCGCTCAACGGGCCCTTGGCGAGCAGGTCGGCGACGTCGACGACGGCGAGCGGCGGGCGCTTCTCCGCCTCGTCCTCGGCCGTCTTCTTCTGCTGCTCGTCTTCGTCGCCGATGCGGGGGCACACCACATATGCCTGGTGGCCGTTCTCCACCTCCTCGCGCACCCGCTCCCACGCGCGGGCGAGGAAGTGCGGCTTGTCGGCGGCCGGCACCACATGGCTGGCGATCGGGGAGCGACCCGCCGGCAGCTGGTCCAGGACGGACGTCTCCAGGTCGCCGAAGACGGTCATCGCGACCGTACGGGGAATGGGCGTCGCGGTCATGACCAGCAGGTGCGGCGGCTGCTTTCCCTTGGAACGCAGGGCGTCGCGCTGCTCCACGCCGAAGCGGTGCTGCTCGTCGACCACGACGAGGCCCAGGTCGTGGAACTGGACCTTGTCCTCGATCAGGGCGTGGGTGCCGATGACGATCCCCGCCTCACCGGTCACCAGGTCGAGCAGCGCGTGCCGGCGGGCCGCCGCGCCCATGGAGCCGGTCAGCAGGACGACCTTGGTGCCCTGCTCGGCGCCGCCGAGCATCCCGCCCTCCGCGAGTTCGCCCATCATCTCGGTGATCGAGCGGTGGTGCTGCTGCGCGAGGACCTCCGTGGGCGCGAGCATCGCGGCCTGGCCGCCCGCGTCGACCACGGCGAGCATCGCCCGCAGGGCGACCAGCGTCTTGCCGGAGCCGACCTCGCCCTGGAGGAGGCGGTGCATGGGGTGCTCGGTCGCCAGGTCGTCGAAGATCTCCTTGCTCACCGACTGCTGGCCTTCGGTGAGCGCGAAGGGGAGTTTGCCGTCGAACGCGTCGAGGAGTCCGCCGGGGACGGGGCGGCGCGCCACGGCGGGCAGCTGTGTGTCGGCGTACCGCCTGCGGGCGAGGGCGATCTGCAGGACGAACGCCTCGTCCCACTTGAGCCGCTCCCTGGCCGCCTCGATGTCCGCCTTGGTGCGCGGCCGGTGGATCTTGCGCAGGGCGTCCGGCAGGGCCGCCATGCCACGTCCCTCGCGCAACACGGGCGGCAGCGGGTCCACGGCCTCGACGGCCCGGTCCAGCACCGCGTCGATCGCCTTGGAGATCTTCCAGGACTCCAACTGCTTGCAGGCCGGGTAGATCGGGATGAGCTGGTTGGCGAAGGCGTCCACCGCGTCGGCCGCGCTCGCGGCGCCGCTGAGCGGCTCGTACGCCGGATGGGACAGCTGGAGTCTGCGGTTGAAGACGGAGACCTTGCCGGCGAACATCGCACGGGTGCCCGGCAGCAGGTCCTGATGTGGCTTGTGGACCCCCTTGCCGAAGAAGACCAGCTGGAGCCGGCCGCTGCCGTCGGTGATCGTCACCTCCAGCCGCCGTCCGCGGCCCTGGTTGAAGGTGTGGACCCGCGCGTCGGCGACCTGCGCCACCACTGTGACGTGCTCGTCGAGCGGCAGCTCCGACAGGGAGGTCAGCTCGCCGCGCTCCGCGTACCGCCGCGGGTAGTGGTGCAGCAGGTCACCGAGGGTGTGCAGATCGAGGTGCTCGGCCATCACCTTCGCGGTGGCGGCACCGAGCGTCTTCTTGAGGGGTTCGTCGAGCGCGGGCACGCGTTCCATTGCACACCACGCCACCGACAACCGTCGCGCACCTGTGGACAACTCCTGGTCAAGGCGGCGCCGCGAGCCCCGTCGCCCGAGCCGCAAGCCCCGTGCCGGCGGCCTACTCCACGCCGATCAGCAGCGGCGTCGCCCGGTCGCCGCCCTCGTACGCGATCGTGTCCACCGCCAGGTAGCCCTCACGGACATGGGCCTCCAGACGGGCCGACAGGCCCTTGGGGGCCGTGCCGCCGAGGACCAGAGTGACCAGCTCCCCGCCTGAGGAGAGCATGCGGTCCAGCAGGGTGAGGGCCGTCTCCGTGAGGTCCTCGCCGATCACCGCGACGTCGCCGTCGATCAGGCCCAGTACGTCGCCGGCCTGGCAGACGCCCGCCGAGGTCCACGACTGGCGTTCCGCCACGGCGAGTTCGGCGTAGCGCGTCGCTCCGGCGGCGGCCGTCATGGCGACGACGTCCTCGTCGAAGCGGCGGTCCGGGGCGTGGACCGCGAGGGCCGCGATGCCCTGGACCGCGGAGCGGGTGGGGATGAGGGCGACGCGGACGCCCTCCGCCCGGGCCTGTTCGGCTGCCGCGGCCGCCGTGTGGCGCAGGGCCGTGTCGTTGGGGAGGAGAACCACCTCGCGGGCGTGTGCCCGGCGGATCGCCTCGACGAGTTCCCCGCTGCCCGGCGGCTCCCCGGCTCGGGTGAGGACCGTGGTCGCGCCGGCCTCGCCGCAGAGCGCGGCGAGCCCTTCTCCCTGCACCACGGCGACGACGGCCCGCTGCGCCTGCTCACGGAGATCGGGGCCCGTCTCGGCCACCGTGTCGAAGTGCGTGATCCGGATCCGGTACGGCCGGCCCGCCTCGACGCCTGCTTCCACCGCCGCTCCCGCGTCGTCGACGTGGACATGGACGTTCCACAGACCGTCGCCGCCGCCGACGACGAGCGAGTCGCCGAGGCCGTCGAGCCGGCCGCGGAGCCGGGCGACGGCCTGGTCGTCCGCCTCCAGGAGGTAGATCACCTCGAAGGCGGGGCCGCCGTCGGCGCAGGAGTCGGCGGCCGGCGGGTCCTGCGGTAGCGACCGGGCCGGGCGGCTGGGGAGGAGCGCGGGAACCTGCGGCGCCTCACCGCAGACCGCTTGGACGAGGGCCCCGAGGACTATCAGCAGGCCGCGCCCGCCCGCGTCCACGACCCCCGCGCGGTCCAGTACGGCGAGCTGCCCCGGTGTGGCGTCCAGCGCGGCGCGGGCACCGGCGTACGCCGCGCGTACGGCATCGGCGGGGGCACTCCCACCGGCCGGGGCCCCCTCCGGACTCCCCGCCGCGGCTCCCGCGGCTTCCGCCGCCGCCCTGGCGACGCTGAGGATGGTGCCTTCCACGGGGTGCGCGACCGCCTCGCGGGCCAGTTCGGCGGCCCGCCGCAGGGCCCCGGCGAGGTGGTCGCCGTCGCCGATCCGCTCGGCCATACCGCGCAGGAGCTGCGCCAGGATCGTCCCCGAGTTCCCGCGGGCGCCGATGAGGGCCCCGTGGGCCATCGCCCGGACCACATCGGTGAGGGCGGGTGCCGAGCCGCCGGTCTCATGAGCGGCGAACACCGCTTCCACGGCCTGGACGGCCGATTCCACGGTC
Organism: Streptomyces sp. NPDC048389; assembly: GCF_040706335.1. Classification (NCBI taxonomy): domain Bacteria; kingdom Bacillati; phylum Actinomycetota; class Actinomycetes; order Kitasatosporales; family Streptomycetaceae; genus Streptomyces; species Streptomyces sp. NPDC048389. Next base: position 79,629 of record NZ_JBEZKP010000020.1, read on the forward strand.
AGATACAGATTCGTGCCGGTGTCCCCGTCGGCGACGGGGTACACGTTGATCGCGTCGATCGCCTCGCGCTCCCGGCCCAGGGACTCCAGCGCCAGTGAGCACCAGGCGCGTACGGCCGAGGCGTCGAGACTCTGCGGCACCGGATGGTCCTCCTTGTGCGGCCGGGCAGGGCCTGGTCGGCCGCACGGGGCTGCGGCCGTGGGGCTGCGGGTCGTCCCGCAGCGTAGACCGGGGCGGGGTCGGGGCCGGACCGGGGCCGGCCGGTGCATGCTGGTTTCGTGTCTCGGAGACAGTGGATGTATGCTGCTCCAGTTGCCCGATGAGAATCGGGCCATTCCCCCGGCAAGCCACTTCAGATCTCTGATTCCGGCGCGCCGGATTTCACTGTAAGTGCATCTGAAGTCTTTGGAGTGACCCGTGGCTGCCAACTGCGACGTCTGCGGCAAGGGGCCGGGCTTCGGCAACAACATTTCGCACTCGCACCGCCGTACGTCTCGTCGCTGGAACCCGAACATCCAGCGTGTGCGTGCAGTGGTCGGTCGGACGCCGAAGCGGCTCAACGTCTGCACCTCGTGCATCAAGGCCGGCAAGGTCTCGCGCTAAGTGATGCTCCCCGCGTCAGCGGGGATGTCCTGCCGACGCCTCGTCGTAGCGCAGCCCCTGCGGTTGCCTTGAAAGCCGGTCCACCTCGGTGGACCGGCTTTCGCCTTTCCTGCCCTGTTCCGGTGATCCGGCGGCCCTCGGCACGGGCTCTACGCCTCCCGGCCCAAGCGCCAGCCGTGGTCCACCGGCCCGATGCCCGCGCCCAGCGCGAAGCCTGCCTCGATGGCCCCGGTGACGTACTCCTTGGCCGTACGGACCGCCGCCGGCACGGTCAGGCCCTTCGCCAGACCCGATGCCACCGCGGCGGCGAGCGTGCACCCCGTCCCGTGCGTATGGCGGTTGTCGTGCCGGGTGGCGCGCAGCCACAGCTCCACGCCGCCGTCCGTGAGCAGGTCCACCGCGTCACCGGGCAGATGACCGCCCTTGACCAGGACCCAGCGCGGCCCGAAGCCGAGGACGGCGTCGGCGGCCCTGCGCATGTCCGGCTCGCCCCGGACCTCGATCCCGGTCAGCTGAGCCACCTCGTCCAGGTTGGGCGTGGCCACGGTGGCCGTGGGTAGCAGCTTGCTCCGTACGGAGTCGAGCGCGGAGGCCGCGAGCAGCGGATCACCGTGTTTGGAGACGCCCACCGGGTCGACGACGACGGGCGCCTGCGTGCCGGCGAGCAGCTCCGCGACCGTCTCGACGAGTTCGGCGGAGGAGAGCATGCCGGTCTTCACGGCCTGGACGCCGATGTCGTCGACGACGCTCCGGTACTGGGCGCGTACCGCCTCGACGGGCAGTTCCCACGCGCCCTGGACACCCAGGGAGTTCTGCGCGGTGACGGCGGTCAGCACGCTCATGCCGTGCACGCCGAGGGCCAGCATGGTCTTGAGGTCGGCCTGGATACCGGCACCGCCGCCGGAGTCGGACCCGGCGACGGTGAGCACGCGAGGGGGTGTGTCCATACCCGCGAATCTACTTGCCGTCCTCGATGTCCCCGAAGTGGTCCCAGCCGCTCGTGTCGGTCCACGGCGCCCCGTCGACGGTCACCTGCGGCAGCGCGGACGGGTTGAGCACCTCGCCGATGATCTTCCAGCGGGCGGGCAGCTTGGCGTCCGGCGGGAAGGTCGCGACGATCGCGTGGTCCTCTCCCCCGGTCAGCACCCACTGGAGCGGGTCGACGCCGACCGCCTGGCCGATGTCGTTCATCTGCGAGGGGATGTCGATCTGACCGGACCGCAGATCGATCCGGACCTTGCTGGCCTCCGCGATGTGCCCGAGGTCGGCGACCAGTCCGTCGCTGATGTCGCACATGGCGGTGGCGCCGAGCCCGGCGGCGGCGGGGCCCGCGTGGTACGGCGGTTCCGGCCGGCGGTGTGCCTCCACGAAGGCGCGCGGGGAGCGGAAGCCTCGTGAGAGGACCGCGTGGCCGGCCGCGGACCAGCCCAACCAGCCCGTGTAGGCGACGACATCTCCGGGCTGCGCGCCGCCGCGGGTGACCGGTTCGCGGTTGCGCAGGTCCCCGAGGGCGGTGATCGCGATGGTGATCGTGTCACCACGCACGACGTCGCCGCCGACCACGGCCGCCCCGGCGACCTGGCACTCGTCGCGGATGCCGTCCATGAGCTCGGTGGCCCAGGTCACCGGGAGTTCGGCGGGGACGACGAGTCCGAGGAGCAGGGCGGTCGGGACGGCCCCCATCGCGGCGATGTCCGCGAGGTTCTGCGCGGCGGCCTTGCGTCCCACGTCGTACGCGGTGGACCAGTCGCGGCGGAAGTGCCGCCCCTCCAGCAGGATGTCCGTGCTGGCCACGACCCGCCGGTCGGGCGCGGCCACGACCGCGGCGTCGTCGCCGGGCCCGATCCGTACCGCGGGGGTGGTGGTGAGCTTGGAGGTGAGCTCCCTGATGAGGCCGAACTCCCCCAACTCGCTCACTGTTCCCTTCACCGAGTCACCTCTCCTTGTCGTGGCCGCCGCGGGCTGCTTCCGCGGTCGCGAGCCGCCACCGCTGTCGGTACCGTCATCAGACACGTCAACTTCTGTTCGCCGTACACCGCGCTGCGGGCGCCGCCCGCCGCGAGGGTCTCCCCGCAGCCCGCGACGACGCGATACCGTGGCGACCCCTCTTCCCGGGATCTCCCCACCGCTGGTAGGGGACATGATCCTCGTGCCGAGCTGGAGGCTCCGTGGTACAGGCGTACATCCTCATTCAGACCGAAGTGGGCAAGGCGTCGATCGTCGCCGAGACCATCGCAAAGATCCCCGGAGTGATCCAGGCCGAGGATGTGACCGGCCCGTACGACGTGATCGTGCGCGCGCAGGCCGACACCGTCGACGCGCTGGGTCGCATGGTGGTCGCCAAGGTCCAGCAAGTGGACGGCATCACCCGGACTCTGACCTGCCCCGTCGTACACCTGTAGCCCCCGTCTACGCTTGGCCGGTGACGTCCTTCCGCCGCCGGCCCCTGTTCCTGTCCGCTGTCGCCGTGCTGGTCGCCGCCGCGGGCTGCTCCTCCACGGACGCCTCGGCGCCGATCGCGGTTCCCAGCCCTCCGGCCGAGGAGGCAGCCCTGTGCCGCGCACTGGACGGTGAGCTGCCGGACTCGGTGGACGGGCACGACCGCGACGACCCCGAGCCGTCGTCCGAACTGACCGCCGGCTGGGGCGACGCCGCGATCGTACTGCGCTGCGGTGTGCCCCGGCCGACGGGGATGAGCGATCCGCAGGGGCAGGGGGTCGATGTGGACGGGGTCAACTGGCTGCTGGAGGAGCGTGAGGCCGGTCCACGGTTCACCACCACGTACCGCGAAACGTATGTGGAGGTCACCCTCGGCGCGAGCTACATGCACGACATCGGCCCGCTGACGGATCTGGCCGGGCCCGTCAAGAAGACGGTCCCGGCCTCGCTTTGATCCGTGCCGCCCTGCCGCGGGCAGCGGCCTATCGCAGCCCCGTCGAGCGGGTCAGCGCGGCCTGGATCAGGCGGTCCACCAGCTCGGGGTAGGGCACGCCACTCTCCTGCCACATCCGCGGATACATGGAGATCGGGGTGAAGCCGGGCATGGTGTTGATCTCGTTGATGACGAACTCGCCGTCCTCTGTGAGGAAGAAGTCCGCCCTGACCAGTCCCTCGCACGAGGCCGCGTCGAACGCCGCGACGGCGAGCCGCTGCACCTGCGCGGTCTGCTCCTCGGTCAGCGGTGCGGGCACCAGGCCGGCCGCGGAGTCGATGTACTTCGCCTCGAAGTCGTAGAAGTCGTGGGCCGTGACCGGCGGGATCTCGGCCGGCACGCTGGCGCGCGGACCATCCTCGAACTCGAGCACACCGCACTCGATCTCACGGCCGCGCAGCAGCGACTCCACGAGGATCTTGGGGTCGTGGCGCTGTGCCTCCGCGATCGCGTCGTCGAGGCCGGCGAGGGAGTCGACCTTGGTGATGCCCATGGAAGAGCCGCCTCTGGCGGGCTTCACGAACAGCGGCCAGCCGTGCTCGCCGGCGAAGTCGACGATCTTCTTCCGGGCCGCTGCCGGGTCGTTCGCCCACTCACGCGGCCGGATCACCTCGTACGGGCCGACCGGCAGGCCGAAGGAGACGAAGACGCGCTTCATGTACTCCTTGTCCTGGCCCACCGCCGAGGCGAGCACGCCGGAGCCGACGTACGGGACGCCGGAGAGCTCCAGCAGACCCTGGAGGGTGCCGTCCTCGCCGTACGGGCCGTGCAGCATCGGGAAGACGACGTCGACCTCGCCCAGCACCTTGGGCACGGAGCCCGGCTCGCTGTAGACGACCTCGCGGCTGCCGGGATCGACGGAGAGCACCACGCCCCCCTCGTCGGACTCCGCGAGCTCGTCGACGTTCGGCGTGCGGCGGTCGGTGATCGCCATGCGGTCCGGTTCGTCGGCGGTGAGCGCCCAGCGGCCGTCGGCGGTGATGCCGATCGGCAGGACGTCGTACTTGGTCCGGTCGACGGCCCGCAGCACCGCGCCCGCGGTGACCACGGAAATCCCGTGTTCGGAGCTGCGGCCGCCGAAGACGACCGCCACGCGCGGCTTGCGGAGCTGCTGCTCGGGGCTCTGGGGGAGGTTCTCGGTGCTCATATCGCGATGAGACTACCCGCTGGTTCGAACGACGTCAGCGCCGCTCGGGCTTGGCGGCGCGGGACATCAACTCCTTGAGAGCGACGACCGGCGGCTTCCCCTCGTGGACGATGCCGACGACCGTCTCTGTGATGGGCATGTCGACGCCGTGCCTGCGGGCGAGGTCGAGCACCGACTCGCAGGACTTGACCCCCTCCGCCGTCTGCTCGGTGACCGCGATGGTCTGCTCGAGCGTCATGCCGCGGCCCAGATTGGTGCCGAAGGTGTGGTTGCGGGACAGCGGCGACGAGCAGGTGGCCACCAGGTCGCCGAGCCCGGCGAGTCCGGAGAAGGTGAGCGGGTCGGCGCCCATCGCGAGGCCGAGGCGGGTGGTCTCGGCGAGGCCGCGGGTGATCAGCGAGCCCTTGGCGTTGTCGCCGAGCCCCATGCCGTCGGCGATGCCCACGGCGAGCCCGATCACGTTCTTGACCGCGCCGCCCAGTTCGCAGCCGACGACGTCGGTGTTGGTGTAGGGGCGGAAGTACGGGGTGTGGCAGGCGGTCTGAAGCCGCCGGGCGACCGCCTCGTCACGGCAGGCGACCACGGCGGCGGCGGGCCGGCGCTGGGCGATCTCCTTGGCGAGGTTGGGCCCGGTGACCACGGCGACGCGCTCGGCGGGCACCCGGGCGACCTCCTCGACGACCTCGCTCATCCGCTTGGCGGTGCCGAGTTCGACGCCTTTCATCAGGGAGACGAGCACGGTACCGGCGGGCAGTTCCGGCGCCCAGAGGGCGAGGTTGGCGCGCAGGGTCTGGGACGGGACGGCAAGGACGGTGAAGTCCGCGCCGTGCAGCGCCTCGGCCGGGTCGGTGGTGGCCCGGAGGTTCTGCGGGAGTTCGATCCCGGGCAGATAGTCGGGGTTGGTGCGGGTCGTGTTGACCGCGTCGACCAGGTTCTCGCGGCGGCCCCAGAGGGTGACCTCGCACCCGGCGTCGGCGAGCACCATGCCGAACGCCGTGCCCCACGAGCCCGTTCCGAAGACGGCCGCCTTGACGGACTGTGTCACTTCGCTTCCTCCCCTGCTGCCTTGCGGCGCTGCTCCGCGCGGACTTCGCGCAGGTCGAACGGCCTCGAAGGCGCTTTCTCGCCACGCAGGTCCTCGAGCTCCCGGGTGATCGCGGCCATGATGGCCTCGGTGGCAGCCTTGAGGACGTCGGGCGTGGGCTCCATGCCGTAGAAGCGCGCGAGGTCGACCGGCGGTCCGGCCTGCACCTGCAGTGTCTTGCGCGGAAAGAGCCGCACCTTGTTCTCCTTGGCGTACGGCGGCATCGCCAAGTTGGCCCCCCACTGGGCGACGGGGATGACGGGTGCCCTGGTCTGCAGCGCGGCCCGTGCCACGCCCGTCTTGGCGGTCATCGGCCACATGCCCGGGTCGCGAGTGAGGGTGCCTTCGGGGTAGAAGGCGACGCATTCGCCGCGTTCGACGGCGTCGACGGCGGCGCGGAAGGCGCCGACGGCGTTGGAGGACTCGCGGTAGACGGGGATCTGGCGGGTGCCCCGCAGCAGAAGCCCCACGCCGGGCGTCTTGAAGAGAGCAGCCTTCGCCAGGAAGCGCGGAACCCTTCCGGTGTTGTACTGGAAGTGGCCGTACGAGAACATGTCGAGGTACGAATTGTGGTTGACGGCGGTGATGAATCCGCCCTCGGCCGGAATGTGTTCCATTCCCCGCCAGTCCCGCCTGAACAGAAGCAAGAGCGGCGGCTTCGCGATGACCGCGGCCAGGCGGTACCAGAAGCCGATTCTGCGGCGGGACACTCGGACACCTTCCTCTACGACCGGGCCATTGCCTGGCTGCTGGGGGTCAAGTGTCGCCCCCGGCCTCTGGTCTGTCGAGAACACGGTACGCCCCGGCCGCCGCCCCTCCGCCGGGGCCTTCTCCGGCTCGGGCGACAATGGGCCCGATGCGCATGGACTCGGAGTTCGTCCTCAACACTGAGCCGCTCCCCGCTCCCGCCCTGCTCTGGTCCCTGGTCGTTCCGCTGAAACCACTGGCCCTGGCGAAGAGCAGACTGGCGGGGGCGGCGGACGGCGGACTACGGCCCCGTCTCGCCCTCGCCTTCGCCCAGGACACCGTGGCGGCGGCGCTGGCGTGCCCGGCCGTGCGGGATGTGGTGGTCGTCACGGACGACCGGGCCGCGGCGGCCGGGCTGGGCGCGCTGGGGGCGCGGATCGTGCCGGACTCCCCCGCGGCCGGCCTGAACGCGGCGCTGGCGCACGGTGCCCGCGCGGTGCGGTCGGCACGTTCACCGGCAGCGGTCGCGGCCCTCAACGCCGACCTGCCCGCATTGCGTGCCGGCGAATTGGGCAGGGCGCTCGCGGCCGCTTCGGCATTTTCCCGGGCATTTCTGCCGGATGCCACCGGAATCGGCACGACTTTGCTCTGCGCCAGGCCCGGCAGTGAATTGCGGCCCGCTTTCGGCGGCCCTTCACGCCGTGCGCATTTGGCTTCCGGCGCGGTGGAAATCCCTTCCGACGGGGTGGATTCCGTACGGCAGGACGTGGACACGGCCGACGATCTGGCGGCCGCGCTCGCGCTGGGCGTGGGCCCGTACACCGCACGGCGCCTCGCGGCCGGCGGCGGCACGGCACGCGCCGGTCACCGGGCGGAGGTTCCGCGGCGGACGGTCCCCGGCGGAAGCGGCCCGGGGGACCACTAGTGCCGCGACGGGCGATGTCTGCCCGTCGAGGAGCGTCGTCCGGTGCGTGCGATCGCAAGGCGACCGGAAGTCCTTGTGGCGGAGCCACCAGGGCTTTCTGCCGACGCGGCGAGCGCGTGTGCCGGACGGCGCGACAGGGCGGAACTCGCCGGGAGGGGCACTAGGCTGGCGGGCATGCAGGCGACCTCGTACACATACGACCCGGAGACCCGCAGCGGGAGTGTGCTGCTGGACGACGGCACCCCGGTCGAGTTCGACGCGGCGGCCTTCGACGCGGGCGGCCTGCGGCTGCTGCGGCCCGGGCAGCGGGTGCGGATCGAGACCGAGGGCGAGGGCGAGAGCCGCCGCATCACGCTGGTGACGCTGTACACGTTCTGAGGCGCCCGCGACGGCACACGCCGCGGGCCGGTCTCCACGAAGGAGACCGGCCCGGCGCGTGAGTGGCTGTGCGGCCAGGGGCCGCTTGCTTCATGGGGCGTCGGCGCCCGCGCTGCTACTTCTTCCTCGCCGTGGTCTTCTTGGCAGTGGTCTTGCGGGCCGTGGCCTTCTTGGCCGGCGCCTTCTTGGCCGTGGCCTTCTTGGCCGGGGCGGTCTTCTTCGCCGCGGTCTTCTTGGCCGTGGTCTTCGCCGGGGTCGCCTTCTTCGCGGCCGCCGTCGTCTTGGCGGTCGTCTGCTTCGCGGTGGTCTTCTTGCCGGCCGCGGTCGTCTTCTTGGCGGCCGTCTTCTTACCGGCCGCGGTGGTCTTCTTGGCCGCGGTCCGCTTCGCCGCGGCCTTCTTCGCCGCCGACTTGGCGATGGTGGGGGCCGGGCCGGAGAGGCTGCCCTTGGGTGCCTTCTTGACGGCGACCTCGCCACCCTTGGGCAGCTTCTTCGAGCCGCTCACCAGGTCCTTGAAGCCCTGCCCGGCACGGAACCGCGGGACGGACGTCTTCTTCACCCGCACACGCTCGCCCGTCTGCGGGTTGCGGGCGTAACGGGCGGGGCGGTCGACCTTCTCGAACGAGCCGAAGCCGGTGACCGACACCCGGTCTCCGGCGACCGTTGCGCGGACGATCGCGTCAAGCACCGCGTCGACAGCGTCCGCGGCCTGCTGCCGGCCGCCGAGCTTGTCGGCAATCGCTTCTACGAGCTGCGCCTTGTTCACGTCTTCCCCTTCGGAGACATTTGGCCGGAACGATGGCGTCCTGGCTTTTTCGCACGTTAGGCAGATATATACCGCAAATCAAACACGAAACGGGCTAATCACCCTAGTGCCGCAACGAAGTCGACCGTGGCGGAGTTCTTCAGGTCAGTCACCTTCAGGGAAACGGCCCTCGTCGAGGTCCTTCATCAACCGGTCCAGACGCCTTGCCGCATCCGGGAGATCGTGCTTCGTGGCCGCCGTGACGACCAGCAGCTTTCTGGAGAGCGCCATCCTCACACCCTCCGGCACGTGCAGTTCACGCACCTTCGCGTGCGCTTCCTTCAATCGGGCCGCGACTTCCGCACAGAGCTCGAGTTGACTGTCGCGTTCCATGCACCGATTGTGCCATCTGGGGCGAGTTGTCGCCCCCCAGGACCTCAACATACGACTGCGCCCCCCACCGTCGGGTGGGGAGCGCAGTTCGGGAAAGCCGCTGCTCAGACCTCCAGCGTACGGGGCTTGAAAGCCGGTCGGCCCGCCTCGTAGGCCGCGATGTCCGCTTCGTTCTGAAGGGTGAGGCTGATGTCGTCCAGACCGTTCAGCAGCCGCCAGCGGGCGTTCTCGTCGAGCTCGAAGTCCGCGGTTACTCCCGGCGCGAGGACCTGTCGCTTCTCCAGGTCGACCGTGATCGAAACGGTCGGGTCAGCCTCGGTCAGCTCCCACAGCGCGTCCACGACGGACTGTTCGAGAACCACCGTCAGCAGGCCGTTCTTGAGGGAGTTGCCACGGAAGATGTCGGCGAACCGAGAGGAGATCACCGCCTTGAAGCCGTAGTTCTGCAGGGCCCAGACGGCGTGCTCGCGAGACGAGCCGGTGCCGAAGTCGGGGCCGGCGACGAGCACCGAGGCGCCCTGGCGCTCAGGGCGGTTGAGGACGAAGTCGGCGTCCTTGCGCCATGCCTCGAACAGACCGTCCTCGAAGCCGTCGCGGGTGACCTTCTTCAGCCAGTGCGCGGGGATGATCTGGTCGGTGTCGACGTTGCTGCGGCGCAGCGGAACGGCCCGGCCGGTGTGTGTGGTGAAGGCTTCCATCGTGTTCAGACTCCGGCGGGCGCAGGGGTTTCGGACAGGTCGGCGGGCGAGGCGAGGTGGCCGAGGACCGCGGTGGCGGCGGCGACCTGCGGCGAGACGAGGTGCGTACGGCCGCCCTTGCCCTGCCTGCCTTCGAAGTTGCGGTTCGAGGTGGAGGCGGAACGCTCACCGGGAGCCAGTTGGTCGGGGTTCATGCCCAGGCACATGGAGCAGCCCGCGTGCCGCCATTCGGCGCCGGCGTCCTTGAAGACCTTGTCCAGGCCCTCCTCCACGGCCTGCAGCGCGACCCGGACGGAGCCGGGCACGACGAGCATCCGTACTCCCTCGGCGACTTTGCGGCCACCCAGGATGCCGGCGGCCGAGCGCAGGTCCTCGATTCGGCCGTTGGTGCAGGAACCTACGAAGACGGTGTCGACCTTGATGTCGCGCAGCGGCTGCCCGGCGGTCAACCCCATGTACTTCAGGGCGTTTTCCGCGGCGAGGCGCTCCGAAGCGTCCTCGTACGAAGCGGGATCGGGGACGTGCGCCGACAGGGGCGCGCCCTGACCGGGGTTGGTCCCCCAGGTGACGAACGGGGCCAGTTCGGAGGCGTCGATGAAGACCTCGGCGTCGAAGACGGCGTCGTCGTCGGTGCGCAGCGTCTTCCAGTACTCGACCGCCGCGTCCCAGTCCTCGCCCTTCGGGGCGTGGTCGCGGCCCTGCAGGTAGTCGAAGGTGGTGCGGTCCGGGGCGATCATGCCCGCGCGGGCGCCGGCCTCGATCGACATGTTGCAGATGGTCATCCGTGCTTCCATCGACAGCTTCTCGATGGCCGATCCGCGGTACTCGAGGATGTAGCCCTGGCCGCCGCCGGTGCCGATCCTGGCGATGATGGCGAGGATCAGGTCCTTGGCGGTGACATCGTCGGGCAGCTCGCCCTCGACGGTGATCGCCATGGTCTTCGGGCGGGCCATCGGCAGCGTCTGGGTCGCCAGTACGTGCTCGACCTGGGAGGTGCCGATGCCGAAGGCCAGCGCGCCGAAAGCGCCGTGCGTCGAGGTGTGGGAGTCTCCGCAGACGACGGTGGTACCGGGCTGGGTCAGACCCAGCTGGGGGCCGACGACGTGCACCACGCCCTGCTCGACGTCACCGAGAGGGTGCAGCCGTACGCCGAAATCCGCGCAGTTCTTGCGCAGCGTCTCCAGCTGGACGCGGGAGACGGGGTCGGCGATGGGCTTGTCGATGTCGAGGGTGGGGGTGTTGTGGTCCTCGGTCGCGATGGTGAGGTCGAGGCGGCGCACCGGCCGGCCGTTCTTCCGCAGACCGTCGAACGCCTGGGGGCTGGTCACCTCGTGCAGCAGATGCAGATCGATGAAGAGGAGGTCGGGCTCGCCCTCGGCGCGCCGGACGACATGGTCGTCCCAGACCTTCTCCGCGAGTGTCCTACCCATCGCTTTCCCTCCGGCCGGCTGTGCCGCCGACACATCTAGAGATCTTGTGCAGTGCCCGTTGGTCCGCGGGCCGCCACTACAGCGTGGCAAGTTCTCGAGCAAATTGAACTTGCGTTTCACAGAGTGAGACGCGAGTATCGTTGCATGGACAACTCTAGCGGCGTCGGCGTCCTCGACAAGGCAGCCCTTGTCTTGAGCGCCCTGGAGTCCGGTCCGGCCACCCTCGCGGGGCTGGTCGCGGCCACGGGACTCGCACGACCTACAGCACATCGCCTGGCAGTGGCTCTGGAGCACCACCGTATGGTGGCGCGCGACATGCAGGGCCGTTTCATCCTCGGACCGCGGCTTGCGGAGCTCGCCGCCGCGGCGGGCGAGGACCGGCTGCTGGCCACGGCCGGGCCCGTACTCACACATCTGCGCGACGTGACCGGCGAGAGCGCGCAGCTCTACCGCAGGCAGGGCGACATGCGCATCTGCGTGGCGGCGGCCGAGCGGCTGTCCGGACTGCGGGACACCGTGCCGGTGGGCTCCACGCTCACGATGAAGGCAGGCTCCTCGGCCCAGATCCTGATGGCCTGGGAGGAGCCCGAGCGCCTCCACCGCGGACTGCAGGGCGCGCGCTTCACGGCGACCGCCCTGTCCGGCGTTCGGCGCCGGGGCTGGGCCCAGTCGATCGGTGAGCGCGAGCCGGGCGTGGCCTCGGTGTCCGCGCCCGTCCGCGGGCCCTCGAACCGCGTGGTCGCCGCCGTCTCGGTCTCCGGACCGATCGAGCGCCTGACCCGCCACCCGGGCCGTATGCACGCCCAGGCCGTCATCGACGCGGCCGGCCGCCTCAGCGAGGCGCTGCGCCGCAGCGGCTGATCTCTTCACCCTCGTACGTCCGCACCGGCCGGCCCCTTCAACGCCGCAGGGGCCGGCCGGACGTGTTTCCGGTCCCGGGCGGGTGCAGCATGGAGACAGTGGGAAGCAACGACGCGCGAGCGACGGAGGTGCGGGACCGATGACCGAGTTCATGGACGTACACCGCGGAATGAAGGGCATCACGAGCGAACAGCTGATGGAGGCGCACAACGCGGACCTGGCGATCGAGGGCGAGGAGCGTGTGCACTTCAAGCAGGCGTGGGCGGACCCGGAGACGGGCGTCGTCTACTGCCTGTCCGAGGCACCGTCGGCGGACGCCGTGCAGCGTATCCACGAACGCACGGGCCACCCGGCGGACGAGATCCACCCGGTGCCGCTCACCGTCTGACCCTCGCCCTCTCCTGCCGTCGGCAGCTGGAGCGATCGTGGCCGGAGAACGCCGAAGGGGCCTCCCGACTACTCGGAAGGCCCCTTCGGACTCTGTACCCCCGACCGGATTCGAACCGGCGCTACCGCCTTGAGAGGGCGGCGTGCTAGGCCGCTACACAACGGGGGCCTGCATCCTGCGACGCGCTGGGCTACCAGGACTCGAACCTAGACTAAATGAACCAGAATCACTCGTGCTGCCAATTACACCATAGCCCATGGTGGTATAGACCAGTACCCCCGACCGGATTCGAACCGGCGCTACCGCCTTGAGAGGGCGGCGTGCTAGGCCGCTACACAACGGGGGCCCTAGCGATCCTCACCCGGCGGTGAAGCCGGATGTTGTCACCGCGATGCCGTCGGGTGCGACCCTGAGGACTTCGCGGGATGGATCTGTACCCCCGACCGGATTCGAACCGGCGCTACTGCCTTGAGAGGGCAGCGTGCTAGGCCGCTACACAACGGGGGCTTTGCAGATAAGCTCTGCGAGCTGGCCTACCAGGACTCGAACCTAGACTAACTGAACCAGAATCAGTCGTGCTGCCAATTACACCATAGGCCACCAAAACTCAACCCCCGAGCGGGGGTCCAGTTCGGTCTGCGCTTCCGGCTTCCGGGCTTTCGGCCCGCTCCCCTTGGCGCAGGAAGAACATTACCCGAAGGTGGACGGCGCTCCAAAACGGGTATCGCCGCGCAGCAGCGCGGGCAACTCGTCGAGCCCGGTGATCCGTACCAGCTCCGGCCGCCCGCCGAGCCCGCCGCGATCGAGCCAGATGCCGACGAGCCCCGCCTCGACGGCCCCGCGGGCGTCGATGTCGGGCTGGTCCCCCACGTACGCGACCTCGGCGGGAGCCAGTCCCATGGCCTCGCAGGCGGCCAGGAAGGCACCGGACTCCGGCTTGGAGATCCCGATATCGACGGCGCACACGACGGTCTCGAATCGCTCCCGCACCCCCAGGGTGCGCAGCTTGCGCTCCTGGTGGTGGAGGCTCGAATTGGACAGGACGCCGTGACGATAGTCACCGGCGAGAAGATCAAGTACGGGCACGGTGTCGGGAAAGAGCGACCACGCCGCCTCGTAGTGCACCACGTGCCGCCCGAACCACTCGTCGGCCTCGGCGTCACTCATGCCGGGCATCCCGAGGAACTCCCGCACCCGGTCGCCCCGCTGACCCTGGAAATCGGTGAGACCGTCGGCGACCCGGGCCCAGTGGACATCGGTGATCCGCTTCCACGCGACGAGTGCGTCCTCGACGGTCGCGTACCCGTCGGGCAGACCCTCGCGCTCCAGGTGCCTGCTCATGCCGATCCGGTCGGCGCCCGCGTAGTCGAAGATCGTGTCGTCGATGTCCCAGAGCACGGCGCGGATCGGCATGCCGCCGAGATTACTCGGCGGGACCCGGCTCCGGAATGCCGCGTCAGGGGGCCACGTCAGGGGGCCACGTCACCTCATGGGACGTCGTCCGCCGAGGGGACGACGAAGAAGTCCGTGACGAAGCAGGTGACGGCCCCGTCCGCGTCGCGGCCGACCCAGGTCGGGTAGGCACCGTCGCCCCAGCCGGACATGAACGCGACCAACTGGTGGCCCGTGTCGGGAGCGGTGATCGTGTGCGGGCCGAGGTAGGAGTCGCCGCCCGCGCCGAAGGCGTCCCACAGGGGGCCCTTGTCGCCCACGCAGTCGGGGAAGGACTCGTCGCAGGCCGCGTCGTAGAAGCAGCCGGTGCCGGCGTCGACCCCGTAGGCGAAGAACTCGTCGTCGGCCAGCTCCGCCGGGTCCTGGCCGGCCTGGTGGGCGATCTCCCAGGACACGGCGTGCGTCTCCTTGATCACCAGCCGGGCGGCGGCGATCCGCAGGTGCGGCGGCTCCTCGCCGGCGAGCTCCTCGTCGGGCTCGCTGATCGCGGCGACCGCGCACTCGACGCGGTAGCGGCCGGGTGCGACGTCCGCGGTGAACGGCTCGGACTCGCCGGTGCCGAGCGCGACGAACGGGTCGCAGGCCACGACCTTGCCCGTGGGCAGCCACAGTTCACCGGCGGGGGCCAGGGACATGGTGCCGCTCTGTCCACCCCCGCCCTCGAACCGGTTGCCCGGCGTGAAGTGCCAGGAGAAGTCGGGCGCGCGCATGGGCATGAAGGTCCCCCAGGGAGCCGTGTGGTTCGGGATCACCGCGAACACTAGTCCCAGGCGCGGGCAACGCCGCAGGGGCGGCAGCGGGTTGCGGCTGCCCCCGCTTGTGCATCCGGCCTCGGTCGCCGCCCTGCACGAGACGTTCCAGGCGCAGCCGGCATTCGGGCACTCGCGCGGCATGATGGTGCTCGACAGTCGTACAGCACCGGGAGGGGCGGCAGTCGGACCGGTTGCCGCCCCTCCCGTACGTCCGGCGACCGGCTACGCGGCGAGCTTCGCCAGGGCCGCGTCGATGCGAGTCAGCGTCTTCTCCTTGCCCAGGATCTCAAGGGACTCGAAGAGCGGCAGACCGACCGTGCGGCCGGTGACGGCGACGCGGACCGGGGCCTGGGCCTTGCCGAGCTTCAGGCCGTGCTCCTCGCCGGCGGCCAGGACGGCCTCCTTGAGGGACTCGGGGCTGCTCCAGTCGGCGGCCTCGAGCCTGGCGCGGGCGGTGGTGAGCAGGGCCACCGGGTCGCCCTTCATCGCCTTCGTCCAGGACGCCTCGTCCTCGACGGGCTCGTCCAGGAAGAGGAAGTCGACGTTCGCCGTGATGTCCGAGAGGACCGTCAGGCGGGTCTGGGCGTGCGGGGCGATGGCCTCCCACGCGGCGCGGTCGAAGTTCTCCGGCGCCCAGTTGGCGTGGGGCGCCTGCAGCCAGGGCTCGCATGCCTCGGTGAACGCCTTCACGTCGAGCATGCGGATGTGGTCGGCGTTGATCGCCTCGGCCTTCTTGAGGTCGAAGCGTGCCGGGTTGGCGTTGACGTCCGGGAGGTCGAACTTCGCCACCATCTCGGGGATGGTGAAGATGTCCTGGTCGGCGGAGAAGGACCAGCCGAGCAGCGACAGGTAGTTGAGCAGGCCCTCGGGGAGGAATCCGCGCTCCCGGTAGAGGTTGAGCGACGCCTGCGGGTCGCGCTTGGAGAGCTTCTTGTTGCCCTCTCCCATGACGTACGGCAGGTGGCCGAAGGAGGGGATCTCCTTGGCGATGCCGAGCTCGATCAGCGCCTTGTAGAGCGCGATCTGGCGGGGGGTGGAGGACAGCAGGTCCTCGCCGCGCAGGACGTGGGTGATCTCCATCAGCGCGTCGTCGACCGGGTTGACCAGCGTGTACAGCGGGGCGCCGTTGGCGCGGACGATCCCGTAGTCCGGGACGTTGTCCGGGGTGAAGGTCAGTTCGCCGCGCACCAGGTCCGTGAAGGTGATCGGCTCCTCCGGCATCTTGAAGCGGACGATCGAGTCGCGGCCCTCGGCGTCGTACGCCGCCTTCTGCTCGGCGCTCAGCGTGCGGCACTTGCCGTCGTAGCCGGACGGCTTGCCGGCGGCGCGGGCGGCGTCGCGGCGGGCCTCGAGCTCCAGGGCGGTGCAGTAGCAGTGGTAGGCGTATCCGCCGGCGAGCAGCTTCTGTGCGACGTCCTGGTAGGTGTCCATCCGCTGCGACTGGCGGTAGGGGGCGTGCGGGCCGCCGACTTCGGGGCCCTCGTCCCAGTCGAGGCCGAGCCAGCGCATCGAGTCGAGCAGCTGCTCGTACGACTCCTCGGAGTCGCGGGCCGCGTCGGTGTCCTCGATGCGGAAGACCATGGTGCCGCCGGTGTGCCGGGCGTAGGCCCAGTTGAACAGCGCGGTGCGGACCAGGCCCACATGGGGGTTGCCGGTCGGGGAGGGACAGAAACGTACGCGGACGGAGCCGTTAGCCACGCTTGATCACCTTGTTGGTGAGAGTGCCGATACCTTCGATGGTGACGGCGACCTCGTCGCCGACGTTGATCGGGCCCACCCCCGCGGGGGTGCCCGTGAGGACGACATCGCCCGGGAGCAGCGTCATGGCCTCGGTGATGTACACGATCAGGTCCTCGACGGACCGGACCATCTCGCTGGTGCGCCCCAGTTGGCGCTGTTCGCCGTTGACCGTGCACTGGATGGTCACGTCGGCGGGGTCGAGGTCGGTCTCCACCCAGGGGCCGAGCGGGCACGAGGTGTCGAAACCCTTGGCCCTGGCCCACTGCTTCTCGCGCTTCTGCGCGTCGCGCGCGGTGACGTCGTTGGCGCAGGTGTAACCGAGGATCACGTCCTTGACGCGTTCACGCGGCACCTCGCGGCACATACGGCCGATGACGACGGCGAGCTCGGCCTCGTGGTGCAGCTCGTTCGAGAACGAGGGGTACTCGATGGCGTCCCCGGAACCGATCACCGAGGTGGTGGGCTTGAAGAAGGCGACGGGTACGTCGGGGACCTCGTTGCCGAGCTCCGCCGCGTGCTCCGCGTAGTTGCGGCCGATGGCCACGACCTTGTTGGGAAGCACCGGCGGGAGCAGCCGGACCTTGCTCAGCGGGACCTTGGTGCCGGAGAGCTCGAAGTCGGCGTACGGAATGCCCTTGATGATGTCGAGGACGAGGCCGTCGGGCCCGTTCTCGACCGCGCCGAAGGCGACATTGCCGTCGATGGAGAACCTGGCGATGCGCACGGGATGCTGTCGCCCCTCACTTCACTTGGTCGCTGGCCGGAGACTGACGCTCCAGGCTAACGCGGTGAGGGGCCGCCCTTCGTCCGCATGACCGCGGGCCCGTCCGTCGGGAGGCCACGTCGGATCCCCCGCACCGGCGCCGTTCCTGCGACCGGGCCGGCCTGTGGGACCGCACGGGCGAGCCGGCCGGCCCTGTCAGGCCGCGGCCTCGGGGCCGGGCGGGTCCGGTGGGTCTCGGCGGGAGACCGGGGCGACCCCGAGGGCGAGTGAGGCGAGGGAGCCGCAAGGGCGCGTGAGTGTCGAACGCGGCTGCCGAAAGGGAGAGCGCGCGCAGGTCACGAGGACCGAGTGACCGCGTGACCGCGCATGATCGACCGTCGGCACACGCGCACGGCGCCCCGGAGATGAACCCGAGCCCTAGGAAGAAGCGGGAGCATCCATGAGGACGGTGCGGCGGGGGTTGGCCGTCTGGGTGGGAAGATCGAGCAGGTGCTCCTGCCGCTCCGGCGTCTGGAGCTCTTCCGCGTCCTTGAGGTGGGCGAGGGTGGTGCGCCGGGGGTTGGCTATGTTGCGGAACATCGTCGTCGTCTTCATGTGTGGTGTCTGACCTTGTCGGGTACGGCGCTTGCGGAGCAGCGCGGTTGACGGAGTGCCCATCCTTGTAAAGCGTCAGGCTAAACACCGAATTCCCGCCGAAAGCCAGGAAGACTCAACGATCACCGTGTGAGTTTGCTCACGACGGTACGGGCAATCCCGACAATCCAGACTCCCGATCTTCGATGCGGAATCGGACATTAGCCACCTGAAGCCACCATTCCGCTCCTGATCATCGCGACTGGGACACCCCCCACCCCTAAGCGACTCATTGCGTAAAGTCCGTTTTCTCCAGAAACGGCTTCTACGGCTCGTGACCCGCCGCTTACACGGTGTCATCCAGGTCACAGCCCGGTACGGGGCCCTTGTTGGAGATCCTGCACTGTGCTGGAATTCCTCGGACCGCCGCGGGTTTCAGAGCCGGCGCGCATGGGCGCAACGCAGCGCCGAGTTGCGGCGGGAAAGGGGGAGCAGCGCCGGTCAATCACGACCACCATGGGGCTCGATCCATGCCCCGATACGCCGACACCGTCCCGCCGTACAAGCGGAGGGACGCCTGGTCCAGAGGTTGCGACGCTAGTGCAGGGACGTTTCAAGAGGGATGGCATGGGGCGTCCCCAGGCCCACCAGGGCCAAGGGGAAGCTGCATCGGAAGAGGAGTCGCGCGGCGGGACCGACCGCGGCTCCTCACCCCAGCACGCCCACAACCAGGGACCCACCGCGTCCGGTGACGGCGGCGAGCGCTCAGGCCGCGCCGCCACCCGGACGTCCGGCGGCAGGGCATCCGGCGGCAAGACGTCCGATGCGAAGGCACCCTCCGGCGACACGGTGGGCTCCCCGGCCCAGTCGAAGGGCCCGACGGACACAGGCTCGCGAATAGCGCTGCGCAACTGGCGCATCAGCACGCGACTCGTCTCGCTGCTGACTCTGCCGGTCGTCGCGGCGACCACGCTGGGCGGACTCCGTATCAACGAGTCCATGGACGACATGAAGCAGCTGGATCACATGCAGCTGCTCACCAAGATGACGACGGAAGCGACCGAGCTGGCGCACGCACTCCAGCAGGAGCGCGACCTGTCCGCCGGTCCGCTGGTCAACGGCGCCGTCGAGACCGACTTCAAGGTCTCCGGCCCGCGTACCCAGACCGACCGCGCCCGCAAGGCGTTCCTCGACGCCACGCGCTCCATCCCGAACAAGGACGACGATCAGGCGCTGGAGTCCATCCGCGCCAACGCCAACCAGATCGCGGTCCAGGTCAACAACCTGAAGAACATCCGCACCAACGCGTACAAGGGCAAGATCCCCAAGTCGCAGACGATCGAGAGCTACAGCAGGCTGATCGAGTCGCTGCTGAGCCTCTCCGCGGACATGGCGCAGGCGACCAGCAACCCGGAGATGATCAAGCGGACCCGTGCTCTGGCGGCCTTCTCGTCCGCCAAGGAGTACGCGTCCATCCAGCGGGCCGTGATCGCGGCGGCCCTCCCCGGCGGCGACACGAACGACGTCCCCGGACTCACCGAGAACGACCGTCTGTACGGACAGGCGGCTCTCGAGAACGGCGAGTCCGAGCTCAAGAGCTTCGGGTCGATCTACGAGTCCACCGGCGGTGACTCCCAGGAGCTGATGGCTCCGCTGGAGAACGAGAACCCGACGATCACCGCGGCCGAGCAGTACGCCAAGCGCGTGCTGGAGAACCAGAACGGTCTGGCGCGGCTGCCGATCCGCTCCCACCTGGACTGGACCGACGACTACTCGGTCCGCATCAACGCGATGAAGACCATCGAGCAGACGCTGCTCGGCCAGATGGAGGCCGAGGCCCGCAAGCTGCGCGAGGCGTCCCAGCAGGACGCGATCATCAACGGTGCGCTGATCTTGATCGTCCTGGGTGTGTCACTCGTCGGCGCCTTCGTCGTGGCCCGCTCCATGATCCGCTCGCTGCGCCGACTCCAGGACACGGCGACCAAGGTCGCCCAGGACCGGCTGCCCGAGCTGGTCAAGCAGCTCTCGGAGTCCGACCCGCAGGACGTCGACACGTCCGTCGAGTCGGTCGGCGTCCACTCGCGCGACGAGATCGGCAAGGTGGCCGCGGCCTTCGACGACGTGCACCGCGAGGCGGTCCGCCTCGCCGCCGAGCAGGCGTTGCTGCGAGGCAACGTCAACGCGATGTTCACCAACCTCTCGCGCCGCAGCCAGGGTCTTATCCAGCGCCAGCTCTCGCTCATCTCCGAGCTGGAGTCGCGTGAGGCCGACCCGGACCAGCTGTCGTCGCTGTTCAAGCTGGACCACCTCGCGACCCGTATGCGCCGGAACGGCGAGAACCTCCTCGTCCTCGCCGGCGAGGAGCCGGGCCGTCGCTGGACCCGCCCCGTGCCGCTGGTCGACGTGCTCCGTGCCGCCGCCTCCGAGGTGGAGCAGTACGAGCGCATCGAGCTGGCCTCTGTGCCCACCACCGAGGTCGCGGGCCGCGTCGTCAACGACCTCGTGCACCTGCTCGCAGAGCTGCTGGAGAACGCGACCTCGTTCTCCTCGCCGCAGACGAAGGTCCGCGTCACCGGTCACGCGCTGCCCGACGGCCGCGTCCTGGTCGAGATCCACGACACCGGCATCGGCCTCTCCCCCGAGGACCTGGCCGCGATCAACGAGCGGCTGGCGTCCCCGCCCACCGTGGACGTCTCGGTCTCGCGCCGCATGGGTCTGTTCGTGGTCGGCCGCCTGTCGCTGCGGCACGGCATCCGTATTCAGCTGCGTCCGTCTGACTCCGGCGGCACGACCGCACTGGTCATGCTGCCCGTCGATGTCGCCCACGGGGGCAAGAAGGCTCCGGCGAAGCCCGGTGCGGGCGGCGGCCAGGGTGCCGCCGCGCCGGCCGGTGACGGTGTTCCGACCGGTCTGCCCGGCCGTCCCGGCGCCGGCGGCGGCCGCCCGGGTCTCGGCGGTGGCAACGGCGGCCAGCCCGGTGGTGCCCCCTCCGGCCCGGGCAACGCTCCCGGCGGCCTGCTCGGTGCCGGTGCGCAACGCGGTCAGGTGGGTGCCGGTTCGGCGCCTCGTGTCGCACTGCCCGCCCGCGACGGCTCGGGACGTCCCGTCCAGGGGCAGCAAGGACAACAGGGACAGCAGGGACAGCACGGGCAAGGCCAGCAAGGACACGGCCAGTACGGCCAGGGACAGCCGCAACAGGGCCAGGGTCAGGGGCGGCACGGTCAGGGGCCGATGCAGGACGCTTCGCGTCAGGGCGGCCTCTTCGGCTCCGGCCCCGCTCAGGGCGCCCCTGCCCGCAACCAGGCCCCGCAGAACGGCTTCCACAGGGACGGGCCCGCCGCCGGCGACCGTGACCGGCAGCTGCCGGCACCCGGTGGACCGCGTGCGGAGCTGCCGGGCGGCCCGCTCGCTCCTCGGCGCGACGAGCCGGTCCCGCCGCGGCCCCAGCGCCCGCAGGCCACCAGCTGGGGCAGCGACCAGGCGTCGCAGCCGCAGCCCGCGTCCGCGGACATGCCCCGCGGTCACGAGGACCACGACGGCAACCGGGGCCCCGGCTCGACGGCCGAGTTCGCGCGGCCCGACTACAACGCGGGTCCGCCGCGCGCCGACCGCCCGGCCGCGCCGGGGCAGTTCGTACGCCCCGACGTGTACAGCGCGCCGAACCCGTCCGGCTCCGGTCAGTACGGCCGTCAGGACGCGCAGGACCCGGCGTCCACGACCCAGTTCGCCCGTCCGGACTTCGGGGCGCCGCAGCCGCCCGCCCCGCAGCGGCGGGACGAGTCGAGCTTCGCGCCGCCGAGTCCGGCGGGGCTGCCCGCTCCGCACCGGCCTGAGGCGCTGCCGCCGGCCGGTCCTGGCGACGGCCGTACCCCGCTGTACGACACACTGGAGACGAACTGGTTCCATGGTGCGCACGGCGGCGACCGGTCCGCGGAGCAGCCGCAGGCATCGGCCGAGCAACCTGCTCAGCCGACGTCGCAGCGCAACCCGGCGCCGAACCCGGGGACCCCGGCAGGCGCTTCCCACGCGAGCGGTGCCTGGCGCTCCTCGCCCAACGACGAGTTGGTACGTCAGGCCGAGCGGGTCAAGAAGCCCGCGGCCGGCGGCGTCACCACCTCCGGTCTGCCCCGGCGGGTCCCCCGCGCCAACCTTGTGGCGGGAACCGCTCAGGAGCAGAACCACCAGGCCGGTCCGCAGGTCTCGCGTGCGCCCGATGACGTGCGCGGTCGGCTGACCAATCTCCGCCGGGGTATCCAGCAAGGCCGTCAGCAGAACAGCTCGACGACCGGAAGCTTCGACCTCGGCCCCTCTCACCAGCAGGAGCGTTAGTTGAGCCCGATGAGCCAGGCGGCGCAGAATCTGAACTGGTTGATCACCAATTTCGTGGACAACACCCCAGGGGTGTCGCACACGGTGGTGGTCTCCGCCGACGGTCTTCTGCTGGCGATGTCCGAAGGTTTCCCGCGCGACCGCGCCGATCAGCTGGCGGCCGTGGCCTCCGGCCTGACCTCGCTGACCGCCGGGGCGTCCCGTATTTTCGAGGGCGGTCCGGTGAGCCAGACCGTCGTCGAGATGGAACGGGGCTTCCTGTTCCTGATGTCCGTGTCCGACGGGTCCTCGCTGGCCGTGCTCGCGCACCCGGACTGCGACATCGGTCTCGTGGGTTACGAGATGGCGCTCCTGGTCGACCGTGCGGGCAGCGTCCTCACGCCGGACCTGCGCGCCGAGCTGCAGGGAAGCCTGCTGCACTGATCCGTGAGCGCGAGCCGTACCCCACGCAACGGCTCGCCGTCCGCCACCGCACCGTCCCAGCTCGGCCGCCCACGGCCCCCCACCGGCCCAACCAGACGGCACAGCCGACCACTTGCTGTCACGCCCGGAGGATTCATGACCCCGCCACCCGCCTCTCACGATCCGTACGGCACGTCGGTAGACGCGTACGGGGACGAGGGCGACCAGCCGCTGGTACGTCCGTACGCCATGACCGGCGGCCGGACCCGGCCGCGCTACCAGCTCGCCATCGAGGCGCTGGTCAGCACCACGGCCGACCCGGCTCTGCTCGCCGGGTTGCTTCCCGAGCACCAGCGGATCTGCCATCTGTGCCGGGAGGTCAAGTCGGTCGCCGAGATCTCGGCGCTGCTGTCGATGCCGCTCGGTGTCGCTCGAATCCTCGTCGCCGACCTGGCGGAGGCCGGCATGGTGGCCATTCACCAGCCGGGCAACGGAGAGGCCGGCGGGACGCCGGATGTGACACTGCTCGAAAGGGTGCTCAGTGGACTTCGCAAGCTCTAGCGGCGGTGCTGCACGGTCGACCACCAGCGCGAAGATCGTGGTGGCGGGCGGCTTCGGCGTGGGCAAGACCACGTTCGTCGGCGCCGTCTCGGAGATCAACCCGCTGCGTACCGAAGCCGTCATGACCTCCGCCTCCGCGGGCATCGACGACCTCACCCACACCGGCGGCAAGACGACCACCACCGTCGCCATGGACTTCGGCCGCATCACCCTCGACCAGGACCTCATCCTCTACCTGTTCGGCACCCCCGGACAGGACCGCT